>JAEUQE010000130.1 GCA_016789785.1 Bryobacterales bacterium | reverse complement strand
AGCCGCGCGGGCGTGAGCCGCGATTGAAACAGTTTGCCCAGTCCACCCGTGTCCCACATGCTATTCAGCCGGTGGCAACTCGTGCAGCCGCGTGCCCTGAGTTGGGCCGCGCCGCGCGCAGGATCGCCGCTTGCGGTACCATACATGGCACTCGCCGCAAAGACGGCGACCAGCATCCGGAACATGCAAAACTCTCTTCCCGATTCTCCCATGCCCGCGCGAGTGAGCGGATGTTCGGAGCAGGGACCGCAAGCATTTTAGTGAGGCTGGAATTTTGTGAACCCGTATCAGGGATAGGGAATCCATAAGAGGCAGACCCGGCCATGTCCACCACCGTTTTACCCGATCTGGAAATCGACCGTAAACAGGTTGAGCAATATCTCGACGAACTGCTCGCGCGCCGATCGGGAGAAGGCAGCGCGGTCCTGGATGCGATGCGCTACTCGGTCCTCGGCCCGGGGCAGCGCCTGCGTCCGTTGCTCGCATATCGTGTGGCGCGCATGCTGGACGCGGAGTGCCCGGAAGTGACCCGAGCCGCCGCCGCGGTGGAACTGCTGCATTGCGCATCGCTCATTGTGGATGATCTGCCCTGCATGGACAACAGCACCATCCGGCGCGACCGTCCCTGCACGCATCTGGTGTTCGGCGAATCCACGGCATTGCTCTCGGCATTTGCGATGGTGGCGCTTTCGGCCCGCAGTCTCATTGATGGCGGGCATTCGGGCTGGCAGATGGAACGGCTGGTGCGATTCCAAGGGAAGCTTCTGCGGACGATGGACTGCTCGAGTCTGATCGGAGGCCAGGATCTCGACCTGAAGCTCTCCGGCGCCGCGAAAGATGTCGAGCGCGACAAGATCTCCGACCTCAAGACAGTGCCACTGTTTCAACTCGCCGTGGCTGCGGGCGCTGCGTTTGCCAATGTCGATGAAAGCCAGAAACAGAACTTGAAAGCACTTGGCCGGGAGTTTGGGCTCGCTTATCAAATGGCCGACGACTATATCGACGGCGAAGAAAACAACCCCGCCGCGCTGCGGCGTCAGTTTGACCGTACCCGTGAAATCGTGAGGTCGTTCGGGCCGCGTGGGAAGACACTGGAAGACTTATTGGACTATCTCGATGGCAAGGCATTCGGTACTCGAAGTTGATGCGCCCGTCCGGGCAGACGCGGGCAACCGCGGACCACAAATCGTCGTCATCGGCAGCGGCTTCGGCGGCTTAGCCACCGCGATCCGCTTGCAGACGCGCGGCTATCAGGTGCACCTTCTGGAAGCTCGCGACCAACTGGGTGGCCGGGCTTACGTCTACCGCCAGGATGGATTCACGTTTGACGCGGGGCCAACCGTAATCACGGCGCCGTTTCTTCTCGAAGAGCTGTTCAGCGAGGCGGGCCGGGACATCAACGGCTATGTGAAGATCGTGCCCGTCGACCCGTTCTATCGCATCGAGTTCCATGACGGGCGCCACTTCGAATACAACGGCGACGAGTCAGAGACCGAGCGCCGTGTGGCTGCATTCTCGCCGGGAGATGCGGAAGGATACCGCAGGCTGATCCGCAAAGCCCGCGCCATCTTCGACAAGGGATTCGTCGAGCTCTCGGACCGCCCGTTCCTGAAAGTGACGGACATGCTGAAGGTGGTTCCCGACCTCTTGCGTCTGGAGTCCTACCGCACCGTATCGGGCTTCGTGAAACAGCACATTAAGGATCCACTGCTGCAGCGCGTGTTCAGCTTCCATCCCTTGCTGGTCGGCGGGAATCCGTTTCAGACCACCTCCATTTACGCGCTGATCCACACACTCGAACGGGAGTGGGGAGTCCACTACGCCATGGGTGGAACAGGCGCCGTGGTCCGTGGGCTCGGCAAGCTTTTCGAAGAACTGGGTGGGCGCGTGCACCTCAATACTCCAGCCAAGCGGATTCACCTGGAAGGGCGCCGCGCGACCGCGGTGGAGACCGCTGACGGTTCCCTGTTTCCTGCCGATGGAGTGGTCAGCAACGCCGATATCGCGAACACCTACCGGAAGCTGATCCCCGAACAGGCCCGCCGCAAGAACACGAACGCGAAGCTCGAAAACATGCGCTACAGCATGTCGCTGTTTGTGATCTATTTCGGAACGAACAAGCAGTATCCGGACATCCGTCACCACACCATCGTTCTCAGTGAGCGCTACAAGGAACTGCTCCACGATATCTTCAATCGCAAGGTGCTGAGCGAGGATTTCTCGCTGTATCTGCACCGTCCGTCGGCGACCGATCCGTCGATGGCGCCGGACGGTTGCGATTGTTTCTACGCTCTGATCCCGGTTCCCAACCAGGCAAGCGGCATCGACTGGCGTACCGAAGCCAAGCCGTTCCGCGACCGGGTGATGAAATTGCTCGAGTCGAAGTACATGCCAGGTCTCTCGCAGCACCTTGTGACAGAAAGGCTGTTTACGCCACTCGACTTTGAGCACACGCTCAACAGCTACCTCGGATCGGGATTCTCATTCGAGCCAGTGCTGACACAATCAGCATGGTTCCGCCCGCACAACGTCAGCGAAGACATCGACAACCTGTTCTTCGCTGGTGCGGGCACCCACCCGGGCGCTGGAGTTCCAGGCGTGCTTTCATCGGCCAGGATCGCGGGGAAGCTGATATGCGAGCGCATTCCAGTGAAGAACTGACCGCCCTCTACGCGGAAGCCGCACGGGCCACCGCGGCCGGATCAAAGAGCTTCTACTTCGCGACGCGTTTCTTTCCGAAGGAACTGGCGCAATCGGCGCATGCAGTGTACTGGTTCTGCCGTCATACGGATGATCTGGTGGATGAGGCGCCCGACATCGCGACAGGGGCGCGGCAACTCGAGGACTGGACACGTCAGGTGGAGAGCGCGCTTCACCGCGGCGTCACGAATCACTCGATCCTCACGCTGTTCCTTGAGGCGGTTCGAAAGCACGGAATCCCAGCCGAATACCCGCTTGAGCTGATTGAAGGAATGCGGATGGACCTGCGCTGCACTCGCTATCAGAACTTCGCGGAGTTGCGGATCTTCTGCTATCGTGTCGCGTCGGTGGTCGGTCTGATGATGTCGCATGTCATCGGCTTTCGCGCGCCCGCTCTCGATCATGCCATCGATCTCGGCATCGCGATGCAATTGACGAATATCCTGCGCGACATCGGCGAGGATCTGGGGCGCGGCCGAATTTATCTGCCTCTCGAAGAGATGGAACGGTTCGGCTACACGGAAGCGCAACTCCGCGCCCACGTTCGGAACGATGCATTCCTCGAAATGATGCGTTTCCAGGTGGAACGCGCCCGCCACTACTACGATCAGGCGATGCCGGGTATTCCGATGCTGAATCCCGAAGGCCGCTTCGCCGTGAAGGTGGCGGCTGATGTATACGCCGGCATTCTGGCGCGCATCGAGTCGTCGAACTACGATGTGTTTGACCGGCGGGCGGTTGTGCCCACTTCCACGAAATACTGGCTGACGATGAAGTCGATGGCGATTCCGGTCGCACGCCACGGCTTGACCCGCCTTGCGTTCTGGAGAAGCTGAGTTGTTGCAGCGAGCATCTCTGGCGGCCTTGATCGGGCTGCTGTTCCACTTCGTGTCCTTTTGGGTGTTCGGAACCCCACTTCTCACGGACTTGATTGCCGAGTGGATCATGGCGCGCACGCCATCGCGCTATGCACTCTGGATCCTCGATACATTCGGTACGTGGGCCAAGCCGTTCGCGGCAACGGGAGGCCTCGCCGTGCTGGGCGCCGTGTTGTGGGCCGCGTCGTTCTTTCGCAGGCCTGCGCGGATTGTGGCTGCCTGCGCGGTTCTCTCCTCCGCACTGACGTGGTTGTTGGACTACCCGTCGCTGGCCGGAGCGCTCTTCTTCTGGCTTCCGGCAATGGCGGTCCTTCTATGGCCAGGCGGGGAAGCAATCACACCATCAGTAGCCAGCCGACGTTCGTTTCTGCTGTCATCGATCATGTCTGCCGGTACCGCAGCTGTCGCGGTGGAGAGCTATCTCCGCAACGAAGCGTTCTCCCGCAAAGCGGCGGTGTCCGTTCCCCTCGACCCATTCACTCCTCCCGTGGAGCAGGGCAAGTTCGCACCTCCGATTGTGCGTCCCGCCGTGACCTCAGTGAACGAGTTCTATGGAATGAGCAAGAACACGGTAGACCCTGTGATCGATCCCGACATTTGGCGGCTGCGAATCACCGTCGACGGCAAACCGCTGCGGCAATATCGCTACTCTGAATTGCTCGGTCTGCCGCGCACGCAGCGCTACGCGACGCTCCGTTGCATCAGCAACACCCTGCGATCGAATCTGATGGGCAACGCCTTGTGGTCTGGCATTCATTTCTCCCAGCTTGTGGATCGCGCACAGCTTCCCGCGGGCGTGGTGGAAGCGGCTGTGATTGGTGTGGATGGCCATGGGGACAGCTATCCACTCGAGTATGTTTTCTCTGAGCATGCGATGTTGGCGCTCGGAATGAACGGAAAGACTCTCAATCGCACGCATGGGTTTCCCATTCGTCTCCTCGCGCCGCGCTACTTTGGCTTCAAGAGCGTGAAGTGGATCGATGAGATCCGCTTCGTCACGCAACCCTACTTCGGGACCTGGCCGAAGATGGGCTACACCAAGGAAGCGCGCGTGCACACCTTCAGCTACATTGATCGGATCCTGGAGTCGGAGCAAGGCTTCCAGGTAGGCGGTATCGCGGTTGCGGGCGACCGCGGGATTCGACGAGTGCAGATTCGTGCGGATCAGGGCGATTGGATCGACGCGGAACTGGAAGCGCCGCTTTCGCCTTACACCTGGACCCGCTGGCGTGGTCTAATTCCTTTAAAGGCCGCAACCACGGTCGAAGCGCGGGCGCAGGATGGCTTGGGGAACTGGCAAGCCACCGAGGAGAGCCCTCTATTTCCGAGTGGAGTTTCCGGACCTACCATCCGAAGAATCTGATTGTGAGCTTCCCTCTCGCCTTCTTCCTGCAGAACTGGCACGAACTCGATTTCTATCTCGGCGGGCCGGACGATTTCGACAAGTTCCCTTACAGTGCGCCTGTGGCCATAGTGCTCGGCCTGCTTCTGGCATTCTTTCTTCACAAGGCGCGGAAAAACTACATGGCTCTTCCGGAGTTGCCTGTGGTGAGCGATGAACGTCCCGCCAACGTCACCGTGATCATTCCGGCGCGAAACGAAGAGCACAACATTGCCGGATGCATCCGGAGTTTCCCGCACGCACGCGTGATCGTCGTGGACGATCATTCAGAAGACCGCACGGCAAGGATCGCATCCGAAAACAACGCCGAGGTCATCAGTGCGCCGGTACTCAAGGATGGCGCCATGGGCAAGCCGAACGCCTGTTTCGCGGGTTCGCAACTCGCCGCGACGACTTACATCTTCTTTGCCGACGCCGACACACGCTATCGGGACGAGTTTCTGCACTCGGCAGTCGGGTACGCCGACGAGAACCAGAGCGTTCTGGTGAGTGGATTCCTGAAGCAGGAAACCGTGACTCTTGCCGAGAAGATGCTTCTGCCTTACGCCTTCGCCCTCTACTTCACGGGCGTGAGTGCGCGGCGGGTGCACGATGAGAAGGTGCCGGAGTATCTGGCCAATGGACAATGCATGCTGTTCCTGCGAGCGGCTTACGAATTCATCGGCGGGCACATGGTGGTGAAGGACAGCGTGATTGAGGATGTCGCGATGGCGATGAAGTTGAAGCGGCATCGCATGAAGCTGAACCTCGTGCGTGCGGAGCACCTTGGATCGGTTCGGATGTATGACTCGCTCAGTGCGATCTGGCGTGGCTTCAAGAAGAACTCGTTCCGATTTCTACGTGTGAACCACCGCACCGGCGTGCAGGTGGTCTTCTCTTCCATTCTGCTCACCAGCGTTGTCCCGGTGGCCGTCTGGCTCGCCTGGGAGGAGCAGTGGGGTTTTCTCGCGGCGCTGCTGCTGCTTCCACCTCTGATGTTGAAGCCCTGGTACGGCGGGTTCCTCCGCGCCTTGCTCGCCTACCCGGCCATCTATCTGTTCCAGTTGATCGCACTCGATGGGATGATCTCCAACCTTCTGGGTTTGCGCACCTCCTGGAAGGGACGCAGCGTCTAAGAAGGGCGCATGGCCGGTCAACTGCAATACTCCGTTCCGTGGCGCGAGGTGTTCGATCTCACGCCGGCGCTGATGAACGGGCAGCGCCACTCAGTATCGGCGTTCACGGCGTCGGTGGTGGCGCAGATGGATCCGCGTCCCGTGGCGCTCGGCTTGGAAAACCTGCCCGCCGACCCGCGCTTCCTGCTGGTGGCCAATCACTATCAGCGCAAGGGAATGTGGATTCTACATCCAGCCAGCGCCATCACCCAGGTGATCGCAGAGCACTACGGTCCGCAGGATCCGCCGGTGCGCTGGGTTGTGACGGCGAACTGGCCGCCCTGGCGGATCGGGCCCTGGCGATTCCCGTCGCCGGGCGACATTCTGCTTCCGAGAGTCGCCCATGCCCTGTGGTGTTATCCAGTCTCGTTCGCGGGCGCCAATCCGCAATACACCGCCCGGTCTGTGCGGCAGATCCTGAAAGATGCTCCAAACCTCACCCGGCCGATCGGCCTGTTCCCGGAGGGTGTGGCCGGGTCCGCAGGCAGGCTGGCAGACCCATTGCCAGGCGTGGAGCGGGTGATTCAGCTCCTGGCCAAGGCCGGAATGCCCCTGGTGCCGGTTGGGATTTCGGAGGCGGGTAGGCTGGTCCTGCGCTTTGGGCCGCTGCTGACGCCTGCCGCCCTTCTCGGTACGGACAATGCCGCGAAACTGGCGATGCGGTGCGTCGGGGAGCTGTTGTGAGACCGCGACCCGGGCGTGGGCTCCACGAGTATGGCCTTCAGAATCACAAAATTTCGCGGGTTTGGCTGGTGATTGTAGTCATTCCGTAACATTCATTGGAGATCCTGAAGTGTGGACTTATTGTTCAGCGAGAGCCTGGGAACAGGCAAGTCTGTCCTCCTGCTCGTTTCCCTTTTGATCGCCTGCGCGTTTGAGTTTGTCAACGGCTTCCACGATACGGCCAACGCCGTGGCGACCGTGATTTACACCAAGAGCCTGAAGCCCTGGACGGCTGTGATCTGGTCCGGAGTCTGCAACTTCCTGGGTGTCTTCATGGGTGGGATCGCCGTAGCGATGGCGATTGTCAATCTCCTGCCTGTCGAACTGCTGGTGTCGAAGGGGACGGGTGCGGGTCTGGCAATGGTGCTGGCACTGTTGCTGGCTGCCGTAGTGTGGAATCTCGGCACCTGGTACTTTGGGCTGCCCGCCTCCAGCTCGCACACCATGATCGGCGCGATTTTGGGTGTGGGGCTTGCGAATTCGCTTCTTCCCGGGCACGCTTTCGGGTCGGGGGTGAACTGGCTGAAAGCGCGAGAAGTGGGCTTGGCGCTGCTGGTCTCGCCACTGTTTGGCTTCGGCATGTCGTTCGTTCTGCTGCGACTGGCAAAGGTCTTGATTCCGTCACCTGAGTTGTACACCGCGCCTCGTGGCGACCGGCCTCCCGTTTGGTGGATCCGGGGGATTCTGATTGGGACCTGTACAGGCGTCAGTTTCGCGCACGGTTCGAACGACGGGCAAAAGGGTGTTGGCCTTGTGATGTTAATCCTGATCGGGATCCTTCCGGTAACGTTCGCCTTGAATCCACACGCGACCCCACAGCAGATCCAGCATGCCTACGCCATCGCCGACGTGCAGAAGGTCTCGACGCCGGAACTTGCCGAGGCAGCCGAGCTTCTGGCGGGCAAGTCCTCGATGCTCGATGTGCCGGCGCAAAGGCGCATCGATCTTCGGCGCGACCTGCTGCTTGCGGATGCAAGTTTCAAGAAAGCAGGGGCCGAGGGCGGCTCAACGCTTCGCAAGCTGACCGACTACGCGCCCACTTGGGTGATGGTGCTGATCGCGTTGTCGCTGGGCATCGGGACCATGGTGGGCTGGCAGCGTATCGTGGTGACCGTTGGTGAGAAGATCGGAAAGAGCCACCTCACCTACGCGCAGGGCGCCGTGGCCGAACTGATCGCCATGATGACGATTGGCCTGAGCGCGATGACGGGGCTGGCCGTGAGTACGACGCATGTGCTCTCGTCAGGGGTTGCCGGGACGATGGTGGCGGCGGGGTCGGGTCTGCAGATGGCGACGGTGAAAAAGATCGCCTCGGCGTGGATTCTCACTCTGCCCGTGTCGATGGTGCTGAGCGGAGCGCTGTTTCTGCTGTTTCGGCTTTTTCTCAACTAAGTCCTGGGCGAGGCTTTTGAACAAAACGTTTCGGTCTTGGGTAGGGGGTCACCGCACGCCCGGCGTAGCTGGCGCATTCAGTCTGGCGACAATCTCGTAGAACTCTTCCTTGGTGGCACTGCGGCTCTCCGCGTGATCAGGCGGCCATACCGACCAAGCACCGCCAAGGCTGTGCAACTCGCCCCGCTCGAAGTCATACAGCAGAGCCAGTTCCCCGGAGCTATCGATGGAATCGTGATAAATGCAATCCAACTCGATAAGAACGGCGCGGTCTCGCGCAAGCCAGCGTTGGGTCTTCACCCTCGTAAGTTCAAGGTCAGGAATGTCAAAAACCATCTTCAGGGAGTCACCCGCCCAAAGGGTGACACGGAACCCCTCCGTTCTCCACCTGTACTTTTCCACAAAGTAGCCAAACGACGTATTGAGCCCGTAAGGATAGCTTCGTTGACCCTCCGCGACTGTCACACGGAAAATGCTCCCGAGCCACCCTGCAACAATCCAGACTGCGATTGCCGCAAGTATTCCGAGACAACCCAACTTGCGGACGGAGAACCTACCAGTTGGCTCTGGCAGGTGGCCTTCGCCCCAACCTTGTGAATTGAACAGCGAGAGAATCACAGCCTGTTCCAATTTTCCACGGTTCTCATCCTCATCGCCAAGTCTATTCAAGGCTCTCACAACTGGGGCCGGCCTCACCGTCTCTTGTGTTGTTGTGTCCGGTGGGCCGCGAGGGCTTGACGCCCACTGCTGGCTGTGATAGCCATCTGCCCATGTCTTGCTGTCCGCACCCGGCGGCGAAACGCAGCCCGCGGCGGGTGAACCAGTTCAATTGGGAGGACGAAGCTCATGCGGTTCTTTTTAAGGCTGACGATCGCCGTTGCCCTGCTGGCAATCGGCCTTACCGCGCAGGAAACGCGCGCCACGCTTAGCGGCACGGTGGTGGATCCATCCGGCGCCGCGGTGGCCGGTGCGAACTTGAAACTGAACAATGCCGAGACTTCGATCACGCTGAACACCACCAGCAACGACACGGGCAGTTACCGCTTCCTGTTCGTCAATCCCGGCACCTACCGCCTCACCGCCGAACATCCGGGATTCCGAACGTTCATTCGGGAGAACATCATCCTCAGCGTGTCACAGTCGGCGGTAGCCGACGTCACCCTTACCGTAGGCCAAGCCACCGAGAGCGTCACCATCAACAGCGAAGCGCCACTGCTCGAAGCCGACCGCGCCGACCGCGGTCTGGTGATCACCAACAAGACCGTCGTCGATATGCCGCTCAACATCCGCAACCCGATCATGCTGTCGGCGCTCTCGCCCGGCATCGTGCACACCTCGGGCACACAGCATCTGAATCCGTTCTCGAACAACGGCATCTCCTCGTGGTCCATCAACGGCGGCCGTGGATCGAACAACGAATTCCTGCTCGACGGCGCGCCCAATAACACGCTGTACAACCGCACGAACAACATCGCGTACGTCCCGTCGGTGGACGCCGTGGAAGAATTCAAGGTGATGTCGAACAGCTACGACGCACAGTACGGGCGCACCGGAGGCGGCGTGGTGAACGTCTCCATCAAGAGCGGCACGAATCAGTTTCACGGCTCGGGTTATGAGTTCCTCAAGCGCACGGCGCTCAATGCCAACACCTTCGCCAACAACTCGAAGAACGCGCCGCGCCAGGGCAATGCGCTCGATCAATACGGCTTCACGCTCGGGGGCCCCGTGTGGCTGCCGAAGCTCTATCACGGCAAGGATCGCACCTTCTTCTTCTTCGCGTTCGAGAAGTACCGCGAAGACACCTACTACCCGGCGGAGTCGATCTCATCGGTACCCACCATGCTGCAACGCCAGGGCGATTTCTCGCGCACGTTCGATAATTCCAACCGCCTGCAACAGATCTTCGATCCCCTTTCCGGAAGGCTCGACAACAACCGCTGGGTGCGCGACCCGTTCACCGGCAACCGCATTCCCGCCAATCGCATCAACGCCATCGCGTCGAACATGATCAAGCAGTATCCCGAGCCCAACACCACCACTCCCGGCTCGGTCGACTGGCAGAACAACTTCTTCCTCAATCCGAACACCGGCCGCTTCGACTTCCTCAACCTCACCGCGCGCGTCGATCACAATTTCTCCGAGAAGCAGCGCATCTATGGCCGCTGGTCGTGGAGCGACTTCACCCAACTCCGGCTCACCACCGGGATCCCCGGCGTCGCCGGCGACTATCGCAACGGCGGCAAGTTCGCCAACGGCGGTGTCATCGACTCCGTCACGACGATCAATGCGCGGACCGTGCTCAATCTGCGCGCCGCGCTCAACCGTTGGGTGGAGGATCTCGGCCCATATGCCAACGAAGGTTTCTCCGTGGCGCAACTCGGGTTCTCGCAAGCGCTGGCGGCGCAGTTTCCGCGCCCCGACCTGTTCCCGCGCATCAGCATCAGCGGGGCGCGCGAACTGGGCATGAGTTCGGGCAATCTGACTTTCGAGCCGACGACTACGCTCGCCCTGCAACCGAACGTCGTGCACATGCGGTCGAAGCACACGATCAAAGCGGGTCTCGATTTTCGCGTCTCACGGTACACGCAGATCCGGCCGGGTGCGGGCGGCGGCACATTCAACTTTGACCGCGCGTTCACACGCTCGGACTACCTGGTGCAGGATGCGGTGTCGGGCGTCGGCATGGCGTCGTTCCTGCTCGGCTATCCCGCGTCCGGCTCGATCAACAACATCGCCGAGCCGTTCTGGCAGTGGATCTATTACGCACCGTGGGTGCAGGACGACATCAAGATCACGCGACGCCTGACGGTGAATCTGGGTTTCCGTTGGGATATCAATTTGCCGGCCACGGAGCGTTACAACCAGATCAACCGCAGCTTCTTTGCCGACCAGGTGAACCCGATCTCTGAGCGCATCAACAAGACGGCGTTCCCCGGCTTCACGGTGCGGGGCGGCATCGGCTTCGTCGGCACGGGCGGGCTGTCGCGGTCGCCGATTGATACGGATTGGAACAACTTCCAGCCTCGCGCCGGAGCTGCGTTCACGCTCAACGATAAGACCGTGCTGCGCGGCGGCTGGGGCATTTTCTATCTGAATCCAGTCATTCCCGGGAATTTGAATGGATTTAGCCAGTCGACGCCGTATGTCGCGACAACCGATGCCGGACGGACTCCGGCCTCGTCGCTCTCTGATCCGTTCCCGTCGGGAATCCAGCGCCCTCCGGGCTCTTCGCTGGGGCTGTCGACGTTCCTTGGGCAGGGGCCGACGTTCACCGATCCGACCTCCCGAACCCCTTATGTCCATCAGTTCTCCTTCTCCATTCAGCGCCAGTTGCCGATGCAGATCCTCCTCGATGCAGCCTACGTGGGGTCGCGCTCGATGGCGCAGAACACGGTTCGCGGCTACAACGAGATTCCGGTCGAAGTGTTGAACCAGGGCAATCCCGCGATCGGCGGCAATCCGAACACGCTGAATCAGGCGGTCGCCAATCCGTTCGCCGGCCTGATACCGGGCACCGGGTTGAACAACGCTACCGTGCCCCGCCAGCAGTTACTGCGACCGTTCCCGCAGTTCACCGGGTTCAGTGTGGAGGCGCTGAATACGGGGCGCATCTGGTACAACTCGCTGCAATTGACGGCGACGAAACGTTACTCGAACGGATTCTTCTTCACCACCACTTACACGCTGTCGAAAAACATCGAGGCGATCGACTATCTCAATGCCCAGGATGCGGCGCCCACGCGCAGCCTCACCGATTGGGACCGCTCGCACCGCTGGGTGATCGCGCCGAGCTATCAGCTTCCGTTCGGTAAGGGGAGGCACTGGCTGGCGAACACGCACGGAGCAGTGGACCGTCTGGTGGGCGGATGGCAGCTTGTCGTTTCGACCGTACTCCAATCGGGTGATCCGATGTCGATACCGGGCAACGTGTATCTGCTGCGTGATCCGCGGCTGCCGAATGCGAGTTGGGACCGGCTCTTCAACACTGGGGTGATCGATGTCAACGGCACGGTGCGTAACGTGCTGCCGGGTGAGGAGCCGGCGTTCGCGGTGCGCCCGCCATTCTCTCTGCGAACCACGCCGGTCCGCTACGGCAACCTGCGCAACCAGTGGGGTAATACCGTCGATGCGTCGATGATCAAGAACACCCGGATCCGTGAAGGCTGGAACCTTCAGTTCCGCGTTGATGCATTCAACGCGTTCAACACCGCGGTCTTTTCGTCGGACCCGAACCTCGATCCGACATCGCCGAATTTCGGAAGGATCTTCCGTGATAATGGACAGAGTAACTTCCCGCGCAATATCCAGTTGGGGTTGCGCTTCGTCTTCTAACGCGATGCCGGAAGGCGACTCCGGCGGAGCTGTGAGCAAGGCTGGGCGACAAATCCCTCACGGTCCCGGCTCTATCAGAGAACCGACACTCGCGCCGCCGCATTCGAGCCTGTTCTCGGTTTCGCGCCGCGCATTTTCTCTGCCGACCGCCGTATTTTCGATTGTCCCCCGCGCCCGTAAGCAAGCGGTTCGCGGGCTTTCCCAAGCCATCTGGCGCGCCAACGCGCCCTGCGTTCATTTCATTCTTCTCATCACAAGGAGGTACCCTCATGGCATTACCCCGGCGCAGTTTTCTCCGAGCTACGGTTGCCACAGCGGCCGCGGCCCAGCCACTCACTCAAGCGGTCGCGCAGTCCACGACTCAGAAGAAGATGATCGGTATTCAGGTCGGCGCCGTCTCCTTCCTGGACGAGGGCGTCGACAAGGTGCTCGACATCTTCCAGTCCAAGGCCTACGTCAATACTCTGTTTGTCGCGACCTTCACCTACGGCCGGGGCATTGCCGGCCGCCAGGTCCCGGGACAGCCGTTACCCGACCACGGCAAACAGGAGTACGATCTCAACTTCCGCGGCGGCTGTTTCACCAAACTCCGGCCCGAGTTCTACAAGGACACGGTCCTCAAGGACGTCCGTTCGCGTGACCACGGGGAGTACGACGTTCTCGAAGCCGTGCTGCCCGCTGCCCGCAAGCGCGGCATGAAGACCATTTGCTGGTACGAGGATGTGTGGCGGAACGACGTGCCGAACTTCGACAAGGTAACCGAAGTCGATTTTCGCGGCCGGCGCACCAGCCGCACCTGCATGAACAACCCCGATCACCGCGCGTTCATCGCGGGCATCGCCGAAGACTGGACGCGCAACTATGAAGTGGACGGGATCATGTGGGGCTCGGAGCGGCATGGCGCGCTGGGCACCGCCTTGGGATCGAGCCACGGCGGCAAGGGCAGCGATCCGGGCCGCGCGGGCTGCTTCTGCGAGCATTGTCTGAGGAAGGCGCGCGAACGCGGTATCTCCGCCGATCGCGCCAAGCAGGGTTTTCAAGTGCTGGAGCAGTATGTCCGTGCGGCGCGCGGCGGCAAGCGCCCGGTCGACGGGCACTTCGTCGAATTTCTGCGAATCACGATGCGCTACCCGGAGATCTTCGCCTGGGAGCAACTGTGGCACGACAGCCTGCGTGAATGCTACGACCTGATCTATCGCCGCGTGAAGTCGGCGAAACCCTCAGTGCAGGTCGGCTGGCACATCTGGCACACGAACTCCTTCAGCCCGTTCTACCGCGCGCAACAGGATATGCAGGAGTTATCGAAATACTCCGACTTCCTGAAGATGGTGATTTATCACAACTGCGGCGGCGAGCGCATGGCCACTTACATCGACAGCGTGCAGCAACACGTTTACGGCGACATGAACAAGGACGAAGCGCTGGCGTTCAACTACAAGGTGCTGAACTTCGCTGAGCGCTCCTACGAGCAGATCCCCTACACTGGCCTGTCGAGCGACTACGTCTATCGCGACGCGAAGCGTTGCATGGACGGCGCGGCTGGCACGAAGACGCAGATCTGGCCCGGCATCGATATCGACATCCCGACCGGACTGTCGAACTCGCGTTCCACTCCGCCCGGAACAAAGGGCGCGGTCACGGCGGCATTGAAAGCCGGCGCGCACGGGGTCTTGCTCTCGCGCAAATACTCCGAGATGAAGCTCGCCAATCTGGCGGCGGCCGGCGAAGCCGTGCGGGAGATGGGATTGGCATGAAACGAATCCCACCGCATTCCCTCACCCGCCGGGAGGTCGTTCTTGCGGCTCCTCTGGCGGCGGCCGCGATGGCCCAATCGACCTCGGCCCAATCGACTTCGTCCCAGGTGCCGTGGTACCGCCGGGCCTACCGCTGGGGCCAGACCAACATCACCGAGAAAGACCCCGACCGCTATGACATTCCATGGTGGCGCGCCTTTTGGAAGCGCACCGAAACGCAGGCGGTGATCATCAACGCCGGTGGCATCGTCGCCTATTACCCGAGCAAGTTTCCCCTCCACTACCGCGCCCAGTTTCTCAAGGGCCGCGACCTGTTCGGCGAACTTACCGAGGCCGCGCATAAGGACGGACTGTGGGTGATGGCGCGCATGGACTCCAACCGCACCTCGAAGGATTTCTTCGACGCGCATCCGGACTGGTTCACGCGCGACCGCAGCGGCAACCCCTATCGCGCCGCCGACAAGTACATCACCTGCATACAGAGCCCTTACTATGACGAGTATCTCCCGTCGGTGTTGCGCGAGATCATCGAACGCTCGCACCCCGACGGGGTTACCGATAACAGTTGGGCGGGCATGGGCCGCGAAGGGATCTGTTACTGCGCGAACTGCGACCGTAAGTTCCGCGCCAAGACCAGCCTCGCCCTGCCCGCCGAGATCAACTGGGACGACCCGGCTTACCGCCAGTGGATCCTCTGGAGTTATTCGCGGCGAATCGAGCTCTGGGAACTGAACAATCGCACCACACAGGCCGCCGGCGGGCCCGACTGTATCTGGTCGGGCATGAACAGCGGCTCGGTCTCCGCGCAATCGCGATCGTTTCGCGACCTGCGGGAGATCGCCAAGCGTGCGCATATCATGATGCTGGACCATCAGCGCCGCGACGATGATACCGGCTTCCAGCAGAATGGTGATACCGGTAAGCGCGTGCATTCGATGATGGGCTGGGACAAGCTCGCGCCGGAGAGCATGGCGATGTACCAGTCGGGCCCCGGATACTACCGGGTGGCGAGCAAGACGCCCGCCGAGGCGCGCATGTGGATGATCGCCGGGCTCGCGGGCGGCATCCAGCCGTGGTGGCACCATATCGCCGCCTATCACGAGGACCGGCGGATGTATCGCACCGCCGAGCCGGTGATGAAGTGGGCCAAGGCCAACGAAGCGCTGCTCCACGGGCGCGAACCGGCGGCGTCGGTGGGCGTAGTGTGGTCGCAGCGCAACACCGATTTCTTCGGCCGCGACGAGGCGGGCGACCTGGTCGACGCGCCCTACAGCGGATTCATGCACGCGTTGGTGCGGGCGCGGATTCCCTATCTGCCGGTCCATGCCGATGACATTGAGACCGAGAGTAAGCGCATTTCCTTACTCATTCTTCCGAATATCGGAGCGCTTTCCGACGCGCAATGCGCGGCGATCCGCAAATTCTCGTCCGGAGGTGGCGGGTTGCTGGCGACCGGAGTAACGTCGCTCTACAACGAGTGGGGCGACCCGCGCAACGATTACGGGCTCGCGGATCTCTTCGCAGCGCACTGGACCGGCACGGTCCCGAAACTCGCCGCGCGCAGGCAAGGGCCCCGCCGGCCGGGCTCCGATCGCTTCGCCCCCGACGGCCACACCTATTTGCGGCTGCATCCTGAGTGGCGCGGCAAAGTCGACGGGCCGAAGGCGGGCGACGAGCCGCCAGCGTCGGGCGAGCGGCACGCGGTCCTTCGCGGTTTCGACGACACAGACATCGTGCCGTACGGTGGCACGCTGACGCCGCTGCGTGTGGATGCGGGCGCCGAAGTGCCGCTCACGTTTGTTCCACCATTTCCCACCTATCCGCCGGAAACCTCGTGGATGCGCCAGCCGAAGACAGACATTCCCGGGCTGGTGCTTCAGCAGCGCGGTAAGTCGCGGATCGCCTTCTTACCTGCCGATCTCGACCGCCGTTACGGCCGGGAGCATCTCACCGATCACGGCGACTTACTCGCAAACATCGTGCGATGGGCCGCGGGCGGTTCGATCCCGCTAAGTGTCGAGGGACCGGGCTATCTGGATTGCCACCTCTATCGCCAACAGTCGCGCTGGATCCTGCAGATCGTGAACTTGACGAGCGCGGCGACATGGCGGGCACCGTTGGAGGAGCTGATCGCGGTCGGCCCATTGCGGGTCACGCTCTCACTGCCCGGCGCGTCTCCCAGGCGGGCGAGCGCAAGAGTTCGTACCGGCGATCTGCCGCTCAGCCGGTCGCAGGGACAGGTCACATTCACCATCCCGTCCATCCTCGATCACGAAATGGTGGTGTTGGAGTAGCATGGCGCACTGTCTGTCAGTGTTGTGTCCAGTGTCTTCCCAGACACGCGGAATCGTGTAGAATGGCACTCACGAAAGGTTGGGCGAGACTCTGTTTCGATCCCCAGCTGACAAGATGCACAGCCATTCCGCAACGGCATGGACCGGTTTGCGTCTTCCCGCGGATGTAATCCGTAGCCTGCGGTTCGAACCCCTCCGTGTCCTGCAGCGAATTGACTCGGCGAAGCGGCATCAACTGGTCCTTGACCCTGCCTTTCCTCTCTCCGTCAATCTGTACGCGTTTCCGGCCGCGCCCGGCGCCATCCAGGCGAGCTGGCATGAGCGTCTGGAGATCTTCTGTCCGCTCGCCGGACCCGGGACGTTTCATGTCGGTAGCCACACGGAGTCCTTCGAAGCGGGTGATATCCTGCTCATCGACAACTTGCGGCTGCACGGCGTCGACACCTTTGAAGGGCCATGCCGGCAGGCTTTGGTGGTTGTCTTCACATCAGACTTGCTGGCGGCCCCGGGGGCGTTGCCCTGCGACCTTTGGCTGCTCCAGCCGTTCCACAATCTCGCGAAGGGTTGTCTGCGCCTGTCATGGAGCAGCGACCGTTCCCGCGCCGCCTGGGACTGCCTGACCAAGCTCCTGGCGGAAGAGTTGGAGGGGGCTGCTGGTCCCGCGCGCCAAGCCCGTCAGAAGCTCGCCTTGACTGAGCTGCTGATCGTGCTCCACCAGGCGTTTCAGGATCGGATTGTGGAAAGCAGCGGCTACGAGTCCCGCCGCGAACGTTTGCGGCGGCTTGCTCCACTGTTCGATTTTCTCGCCGCGAATCTCGATGTGCCCCTTGGGGTGCCCGGCGCGGCTCGACTGGTGAGCATGAGTCCCAGTTACTTCATGCGCTTCTTCCGGACTGCGACCGGGCTGAGATACTCTGCCTACGTGGATCATCTGCGCGTGAGCCGGGCATACCAGCTTCTGGTGGAGAGCGATCTTTCGCTGGCCCAGATCGCGGCCGAAACAGGATACTGCGATCAGTGCCACCTGAGCCGCCACGTTCGCCGCCGCTTCGGAACATCGCCGGGGCGCATCCGCTCAGGCCAGCGCGAAGTTGCGACGCCAGCCGCGGCCACAGGCTCGTGAGCCAAGAGCCTGTCCGGGAAGAACGCTCTTCCGGCCGTAGACGGGCGACTTAACTCGCCGCTTTGAGCCGCGGATTGGCAAGGTCGAACGTGCCTTTGGCATCTCGCGCGAGACGGAAGCGCACGGTAGTCACGTCCCGGGTGGTGGCCTTGACCTCGAACACCATGCCGTACTCCTGCCATTGCTCGGTCAGCGGGATCCGTGCTTCCCTGGAAACCACGCGCCAATCGTCGCCCAGTTCGAATTCCACGGATTGGCCGGGCGTTCCCCGCGCATGGAACCCGAAATGGTACCGGCCAGGTTCGAGCTTGACTCCGACCCCGAAGTGGTACTCAAGACTCGAATCACTGCCGAAATCGCCGGTCACCCTCAGGCCCCGGGTTTCGCCGGGGCCATCCGAGAGACCTTGTTTCTCTAGGTCGTCGTTCGACGTTCTCAGAACCCAGTAGCGCCACGGATTGATGAGTTCGGTATCCCGGTCCGGAGCCCACGGATTCACGGCTGTCACTGCAGGCATGGGCGGCGCCTGCACCGCCCGGAGCGCCGCCGGCACCTCGTAGCGCAGACTGTCATCGAAGGCGGGGCTGTCGAAAGGGAGATTGCTCAAAAGAGCTTCCTTCGGCGCCTCACCGACGCCGATGTATCCTAGCGGGTGCCATCCGCCGCGCAAGTAGTTCGCCATGGCGAACCGTGCGCTCGGAAGCATTCCGCCCTGACGATCGAGAATGGCCAGCGCGAGCACGTAGGTGCCCGGCTGGATGTCCGCGGGCAGGGTAGCGTGACCTTCACAGTTGTGCTGCACGGCGGGGCGGCGGTACGCGAACTCCTCGCTGTCCCAATCTTCGCCAGGCACCCATTGACGAATGTCCACACCATCCAGCGGGGCGGACCAGACCGCCTTTTTCGTCGCGGGATCGAGCAGTGCGACGGCCACCGGCCAGTCGAGATACATGGGAGCGCTCCCGGTGTTTCGTACCTTGAGTTTCACCGCCACATTCTGCCCGGGAGGCACAGCCAATGGGTAAGTCGCCGCGTCGAGTACGAAACGGTAGCCGAACGCTTTTTGCAACTCGGCGGCCCCAGCCAGCACTTCTGGGCTGGTGTCGGTATAGTTACTGATCCAGCCAAGGTAGCTCGCGTGGTAGCGGCGAATTTTGTTGAGCATGTAGCGGCGATAGGCCGGAACCAACATCGTCTCATCGGGAGTGCGTCCGAAGGTTTCCAGTGGCTTTGCGTCCTCCCGCTGCTGTTGCCAGTTGTACTCCACCTCGCCCTCAATGGGCCCCTGTTTCCAGATCTCGGGATACACATTGGTGGCCTGCCAGGGAAACTGGCTTCTGGCTCCACCCGGTGGTTCCCGGCTGATGTTGGCGAACGTGTCGTAATAGATGCCGAAGCCTGCCTGCATGAACTCCGCGTTCGTGTGCCGCACGAGTACGGGTTTGTGACGGAAAGCCCGTTGAAACGCCTCGGTGAGCAGCCGGCGCTGTGCTACGGTCGGGGCGGGATTGTGATGCTCGCCCCAATATCCGATCAGGCCCATTTGAACGGCATAGACCCGTGGATCCCCGTCCCAGGCCTTCGCGAGCTTCTCTACCAGCCGCCGCAGCCTTTCTTGAAAAGCCGGGCTGTCGTAATCGAAGGTGTGCATGTCAGCGGGCCAATACTGCCTTCCCGCCGACCCATCCCAGTCGAGGTACACACGCGGCACGAGTTTCACATTCAGATCCTCGAAGCGCCTGCCATTGACGATCGTGATTCTGTTGGTATGCGCAATGATGCGCTCGATGGAGTCGTCAGCGCATACCTCGATTTCGTTCCACCGGATGTACTGGCGCCTGAGGAGCCCGTAGCCGTCCTTCTTGTAGTCGCGAAAGCCTTTGAGCGGATTGTTGATTGCGCCGTCGAACTCGGCTGGTGTGACCGTGACCCACCCATCTTGTACCGATGTCCCGGCCAAGCCCGAAGGCTGATTGCCATCCTCGGCCGGGGTGCTCTTCACAGCGGAGAGCGAGGAAAGGATCAGCCCGAGAAGAGAGATGTTCCTGATTGTCCTTGTAAGCATGCAACCCACACCCGCGGGCAAGAATCCTCCAGGGCCGGCACAACTTTGACCGCACTCCGGCACAGTCACCCGCCGACTATCTCCAGTCTATCCCTTGGGCCTGCGAAATCGCGTTGCACTGGGCTCACAGAAAGGTTCTATGAGGGCCATCCTGCGAACATCAATCCGCTTCGCCCGAGGTGGATGCCGCGCGGCTTCTTCGCCAGAGGCGTCAGCCGCGCGGCTCGCGCATCAGAATTGCAGGCGAAGTCCGAGCTGCGTCCGCCGCCCAAAGGTCTGCGTCAGTTGGTCGTTGTTGCCCGATCGCCCGAAGTTCGCCGAATTGATGTTGGTATCCGGGTTGTTCCAGGTGATGTTGTTGATCACGTTGAACACATCCATGCGTAGTTCGAAGCGCAGTTGTTCATGGATCCGGAAGCTCTTGACCAGCGAGGCATCCATGTTGAACTGCTGCGGCCCGTTCACTCCGTCGTACTGCCACGGATTGTTTCGGGCCGTGAAGGGAGGAAGGATGGAGAACACGGTCTTGTCGAACCACCGTGTCTGGTCGGCCTTCTCCACGCGCGGGTCGCCGTTGACCACCAGGCCTCCGAACCGGATGGCGCGGCCCGACCGCCAGAAACCTGTGGGCGTGATATTCCAGCCGCCGATCAGCGCGTCCAGGATCGGCATCGCGTTGCTCATGTAGTTCCGGCCCCTGCCGAAAGGAACCTCCCACGTCGCCGCCCAGGTCATGCGATGCTTGGAGGCATCCGTTGGGATCCACGTGTACTCATCAAGGTACGTAGCGATGTTGTCATAGAACCGCTGGTCCTCCTGCCAGTGGTAGTTATAACCCCACATGACCGAGTAACCCTTGCTGAAGTTCTTTTGCAACTTGAACTGGATGGACTGATAGTGCATGTCGCCGCCGGGCCGTCCCTCCGTCACGTTGATGCTGCCGTATTGCGGATACGGTTTCATCAGCGAGGAGTTGCTCACCGTCCTCTGATTGCGCAGCGGGCCGGGGAATTTCGCCACCGTCAGGGCCTGATAGAAGGGGTTGGGCACTTGGACGTTGGTCAATCCCTTGTGTTGGAAGCCGATCCTCGGATCCACCATGTTCAGGTCACGGTGCAGATCCCAGGCGAAGTTGGAGAAGTTCAGGAAGTAGGTGGCGTCGAGAATCATCCCGCCGGCCAACTGGCGCTGGAAGGAGGCGTTAAACCGGTCGCTATGCTGCCTCGGCCGGTCCGCGATCATGTAACTGATACTGTCGCCGAGCAGCGTGTAGTCGCCCAGGCTTCTCTCATACGCAGGCACGAGAGGGAACTCCGCCGGGAACGGATTCCTCAGCCTCATGACCGGTACACCCTGCACATTCGGGTACGCGCCGTTGTAGTAGTTGAACGACCCCGGAACACCCACCTCCAGCAGGTTCGCTCCGCTTCCGCCCGTGCTCATGTTCGAGTTGGCATTGGTCCACGGAGTGATGTACCGGCCGAAGGCGGCGCGGATAGACGTCTTATCGTTGAGCCGGTAGGCCGCTCCAATGCGCGGAGACCACGTGCCTTTGCCCGAGTTCCACGCACCCCGATTGTCAGGACTGGCGAAACGATAGGCGCCGTTCAGAATCCACGGGCCGGAGTAGTACGCCTTCACCTGGGCCGGCATCACTGGAGCGCCGGCGCCCTGGAACTCCGGAATGGGTTTCGAGAGATCCAGCGGCTGCACCAGACGGTCCTCCACTTCTCTGTATGCTTGCTGGAATTCATACCGCAAGCCCAGGTTCAACGTGAGGTTCTGGTTGATCTTCCAGTCGTCGTTGAGGAACACGCTGTAGGTTCGTGTGGAGGCATTCGGAAACGCCAGAATCGGCATCGACGTCCCATTGGAGTTCCAGTTGCTCGGAGCTCCTGACGTGGGCGCCACGGCGCCGATGAGAAACGTCGCGTAAGGGTCACCGGAGGTCAGCCGGTTCGGGCTCAGGTAGGTCGCATTCGTAGGCTGGTCATCGAAGCCGAAACCGGGGTTCGAGAAGGAAAGAAAGCTCTTCGCCCTGCTTCCGCGAGTGTCGAATCCAGTCTTCAAATAGTGCGCACCGCGTTGTTGTGAGATTTTGAAGGCGAACATATCGCCATTCGGCCGCTGGTCCCAGTAACCGCCGCCCGGTCCCATGTCCAACCAACGCGAGTTATCGCTCCCGCTGATCGACATGCGCGGCAGCAGAATCGGGTTGTTCCCCGTTGCGAACGTCGCTTTGTAGAACTGCGAGTTCGGCCAAATCTCCGCCCACGCGCTCGTATCGGAAAAGACTTTGCTGTAGTTGGCTGCGTCCACGAAGTTGTGATACTCCCCGCGGAAGTTGATCACGGTATTTGGGGTTGCCGTCCACGTGGCGTCACCCGTATAGGACGAGGCGTCACGCTGGCTGCCCCGGTCTGACTGGAAGTAGTCCGACCCCGTTGGGTTCGCCGCCGATACCGGCGTCACAAAGAAACTGTACCGGCCGGAGATCCGAAGGTTTTCCGTCCACTGGAAATCAGCGCGGTCGGAGAAGTTCTTATACGGGAAACTGATCGGCAGTGGCGCGGCATAGTTCTGTAAGTGGAAGTTGCCGGTGCCAGGACGATTTGGCTTCCAAAGTTTCCCCAGATAGTGCAGCGCGACCGGGTCCTGGACAGAAGCGGGAATCCGGTTGCCCGGATACGGAGTCCGCGTCACCGTCGTGCCGTCGGCTGATGTCAGCGTGGTCCATGGATCATAGATGGTACGCAGCCCACCGGATCCATTGAGCGATTGCGAGAAGTCGCCCGCCCGCTCGATATCCGTGGGCAAGGTAAGCAGCAACATCGACGGGTCCGTCTTCTTCCATCCTTCATATGCGACGAAGTTGAACAGCCTGTTCTTGAGGATTGGGTGGCTCGCCGTCCCCCCATAGATATGCTGCCGGCCTTGGTTCACGGTCCGGAAGACCCGGTTTTCAAGGGCATTGGCCCACGGATACTGGCCCTGGTAGAGAGCCGTGCCATGCCACTGGTTCGACCCCGACTTCAGTGTGATGTTGATATTGGAGCCGGAGCTGTTGCCGTACTCGGCATCCACGGCGTTCTGCTGGACGTTCACTTCCTGCACCATGTCGGGAGAGGGGACGTATCCGGTCTTGTATCCAATGCCGACCGCCGCACCGTCCACCTGCAGGTCGTTACTGTAGAGCGCGCCGCCACCCACGCGCTGATTGTTCGGGCCCCAACTATGATAGGGCTGGAACTCTGTTCCGGAGTCGTTCTTCTCCACTGCCGGATCGAGTTGCGCGAGCAGGAACGGGGAGCGGTAGATCTGAGGCATGTTGTTGACGATCTTGCTGTCAACCGTGGTGTCGAGCTTGGCGTTGCTGAATTGCACCATGCTCGCTTCGGCCGAGACCGTCACGGTCTCCCTGATATCGCCGGGCCGCAACACCACGTTGATGGTCAAGTCGCCCCGCTGCTG
>JAEUQE010000012.1 GCA_016789785.1 Bryobacterales bacterium | reverse complement strand
GTTTTCGTCCGCCAGCAAATATCATCGAATGGTACCCAGTGTCTTAACTGGTTGTCTCAGCCCAGGGGGCCACCCCAATGACTCGGTTATAGGCCGGAAACGGGTGCAAAAAGCTAAGTTGTTCTTGTCAAGAACGGAGGCTTGGCGAGGCTGCGGCCTGAAGATTGTGAAAGATCAACAGCTTCGATTGAGCCAGGTTGTTCTTGTCAAGCTGGGCAGCGGCGGGTCCGACAAGGAAGATGTTGGAAACGCTGGAAGTCAGATCGAAAGCTAAGTTGTTCTTTACAAGATTGGAGATTTTGCGCCGCTCGTCGCGAAGGCGTTGCTGTTGGCGATTGCGCTCGGCGGCGTCTGGATGGGTGGCGCGGTATTGGCGTTGATAATCGGGATTGGCCTCGCGCCATTGGCGCTGGGCGTCGCGGCAGACTTCGGCGTAGACGGGGTCTGCGGCCTTGCGCGCGCGCTGGGATTCGGCTTTGCGGCGGTCCTGACAGGGCTTGGAGGAGCAGATCCGTTGGCCAGGCCGGTAGCGACTGGGCGTGAACGGTTGTTGGCAGTACGGGCAGATCCGGGGCTCCATGCTTGCCCTTACGGGCGGCTATAGAGTCTGGTGTAGAGTCCTTACTGCCTCCCCGCCACAGACTGGCTCAGTTCCGCTCCGGCACTCCGGCAAAAATGGCTCCGTTTTCGCCCGGCTGTGACACTCGTCCGGTGCGACGGAGGCTCTCAACGATAAATCCCGCTCCCGGTACCGCCAACTACCGGGAGCAGGGCCAATCCGTTAGTTCTATCCGATGCGCTCTTGCGCCCTCCGAACGGGCGACGGAGAAAGACCTTCGCTGGCGCTTGGCAGGGTGGGGGTGGCACCTCGCTGACGGCTAAGTGAAGGCTGAGGCCGTGATGGTTCAAGTGGGTGCAAATCCCACACGAGGGGGTAGGCCAACCCGCCTTCATACGGTGGACCGGGTGAGATTCCCGTAAGGCTTGTTCAACTCGTCTGGCGGAGGGAACTCCTGCCCTGTGATTAGTTAGTTAGACACACGATCGTGTGGTACGCGTCAACGATTTCGTCAGAATCTCTACTGAATGCCGGGACGGGACTCCAGCATGTCCACCACTTCCTGCGAGCCCTTCCCCATGGCCAGATCGAGCGCCGACTGTCCGTTGTCGGCGCGCATCTCCGCATCCGCACCGTTCATCAACAGCAGTTTCACCATCTCCGCATCGCCATCCTGCGCCGCCGCATGCAACGCCGTCCAGCCGCCATTCTGCGTCGCGTTGACCTCGGCGCCCGCCGAAAGCAGCATCCCCACAATGTCGCGGCTCTTGCCAGCCGCCGCCGCGTGCAGCGGATGATTGTTCATGGCATTCTTTGAGCGCGCAAGCACCGGCGCGCCGGCGTCGAGCAGCAACTGCGCGATCTCCTTGTGCCCGAAATACGACGCGAGATGCAGCGGAGTCCAGCCGTCCTTGGAATAGTCCTCAATGAAGGTTTTGTTCTCGGCCAGGCATTGCACGATCCGCTTCTTGTCACCAGTGGCGGCGGCGGTCACCGGGTCCACCTTGGCGCCGCTTTGCACCAGCAGCGCCGTCACTTCCTTGCGCCCGTAGTACATCGCGAACATGACGGCGGAGAGGCCGTTTTCATTGACGGCGTTCACCAGCGCACGATCCTCATTGATCATCGCGGTGAGGCCGAAGATGTCGTCATCTTTGATGAGCTGAAAGAATTCCTTCTCGTTTTCCGTCATGCGGCTGGCCTGAAGATTTCCTGTCCCTTGCCCACTTCCCAGGCAAGATGGTTGAGGTAGAAGAGAAGAGCCGCCTTCGGGTAGCTGCCCTGAAATTTTTCGAACAAACGTGGCTGCCAGCCTTCGGAGAGGTACTGGCTGACGTCGGTGTCCTTGGCAAAGAAGCCTTCATCGTGGGGCACGCCAAGATCGTTGAGCACGGCCTGAATCATATCCAGGTGCGAAACGAGCACGGCCTGCGCGAGATCGGTGGCGTAGTCGTCATTGCGCTCGCCCATGCGAGCCCACAACCGCGGCCCCGCCTTGCGCAACGTCTCCGAGTTCAACTTCGCAAAGTGCGCCCTCACCTTCAAGCGCTCGTAGAGGTGGTAGGTTTTGAGTTTTCCCATAGAGACCGTGCGCAGCAGATCCTGGAAGGTCTGCTCGCCAAGCCCCAAAAAGACATCTGAAAGCTGCATCAACGCCAGAGTAACACGAAGGGATACAATAGAGGATTTGGTCCACATTCCATGAGCAACATCATCATCCTGGGAGCCCAGTGGGGCGACGAAGGCAAGGGCAAGCTGGTTGATCTTCTTTCAGAGAAGTTTGACATCGTCACCCGCTATCAGGGCGGGCACAACGCCGGCCACACGGTCTACATCGGCGAGAAGAAGTTCGTTCTCAAGCTCATCCCGAGCGGCATTTTGCGCGGCAAACGCGCGGTGATCGGCAATGGCGTGGTGCTCGATCCGGGCGCGCTTCTCGATGAGATGTCCACGCTCGAAGGCACGGGGATGGACGTCTCCAAACTGCTGGCCATCAGCAACCGGGCACACGTGATCTTCCCGTTTCACCGGCTGGTGGAGAAGGCGTCCGAGGCGCGTTCCGACCGCACGGCCATCGGCACCACGTCGCGCGGCATCGGCCCCTGCTATGAGGACAAGATCGCGCGCCGTGGCATTCGTGTGGCGGATCTTCTGGACACCGCCGGCTTCCGCGAGTTGTACCGCGTGCTGGCCGAAGACAAGCAGACAGTGGCGACGGCGTTCCAACTGGAGGGCTCGATCGACTATGACAAGATCCGCGAGGAGTATGAGCGGTTCGCCGAACGGATCCGCCCCATGGTGTGCGATACAAGCCGCCTGTTGAACGATGCGATGACCCAGGGCCGCCGCGTGTTGTTTGAAGGCGCACAGGGCACCATGCTCGACGTTGATCACGGCACCTATCCGTTCGTCACGAGTTCGAGCGCGGCAGCCGGCGGAGCATGCACGGGCGCAGGTGTCGCGCCGACGCGGATTCAAGGAGTGATCGGCGTATCGAAGGCCTACATCACGCGCGTAGGTGGCGGTCCGTTTCCGACCGAGGCGCTGGATGAGGCGGGCGAACGCATTCGCAAAGCCGGCAAGGAGTTCGGTGCGGTCACCGGGCGCCCAAGGCGATGCGGCTGGTTCGATGTACCGTTGTTACGGTATACCGCAGCGGTGAATGGCTTTGATAGCATCGTGGTCACAAAGCTGGACGTGCTGGACGGCTTCGATCAGATCCGGGTTTGCACGGGCTACAAAATCGACGGCAAAGTGACGGATGAGATACCGGCTACCACGCGCTTGATGGAGAGGGCCGAACCGGTGTACGAACTGCTGCCGGGCTGGGAAGGATCCACGCGGGGCTTGATCGACTATGCTGCCCTGCCGCCGAACGCTAAGCGCTACCTCGACTATCTTTCGGAGAAGACAGGAGTGGAAATTGGCTGCATTTCCACAGGGCCGGAAAGAAACGAGACGATTCTGTGTGCAGGCTCACGTTTCGAGAAGCTCATCGGGTAAAGTAGTACAGGCGTTTCTGTAGGGAATTGCATCGGGCGCCATTGCACGGCACCCGAAGCGATAGCTTGGGGACGGCGGCGTTCGCCTTTCTGGATGGACACTGGATCGAGAATCGGTCACTATCTTGTGCTTTCGCGCTTGGGCGCGGGCGGCATGGGCGAGGTGTACCTTGCGCGGGATGAGCGGCTCGACCGCTTGACCGCGATCAAGGTGATGGCGGCGGGCCCGCGCGCGGATGCGGATGCCGTGCGGCGGTTCACGCAGGAAGCGAAAGCGGCCGCGGCGCTGAGCCATCCGAACATCGCGCACATCTATGATGCCGGGGAAGTGGACGGTGTGTCGTTCCTGGCCATGGAGTACGTGGAAGGGCGCACGCTCAATCTGATCACCGAGTCTCTGCCGCTTGGCAACGATGAGTTGTTCAACCTCGCGTTGCAGGTGACGGACGCGCTTGATGAGGCGCACCGCAAAGGCATTGTCCATCGTGACATCAAGCCTTCCAATCTCATTCGCAGTTCGCGCGGGCAGACGAAAATTCTCGATTTCGGGCTGGCCAAGCTGAGCGCGGCGGCCAAAACAAAATTCGCCTCCACTGTTTCGGGGGCCGCTCCCACGGAATCAGGCAGCAGTTCGGGAATCGCGGTTGGCAGCTTGCCTTATATGAGCCCGGAGCAGGCGCTGGGCCGCGACGTGGATGTACGAACGGACATCTTCAGTCTCGGCGCCGTGCTGTATGAGATGGCCACGGGCCGGCGCGCTTTCCCGGGGTCGACGCCCGCGGCGATCTTCGATGCGATCCTCAATCGCGCGCCGCAGTCGCCGCGCATGATGAATCCTAATCTGCCCGAGAGTTTTGACCGGATCGTGCGGCGGTGTCTGGAGAAGGATCCAGGCATGCGGTATCAGACCGCGCGCGACCTTCTTGCGGATTTGAAGATTGCGCAGCGCGAAGTGACGCAGCCGCCGGCGGGCGTGACCTATGTGAAACCGTCCGCGCGGACTTGGGCAATCGTGGCGCTAGCCGGATTGACTGTCGCCGGCGCCGCGGTGCTTGGCTGGTATGTGGCACAGCAGCGGCCCGGCCAATCCTCGGCGATGCGTACGGTTCCGTTGACGAGTTTTCCAGGCAGCGAGCGGGAGCCGTCATTTTCGCCGGACGGCAATCAGGTGGCGTTCAGTTGGAATCAGGGCAAAGAAGACGACCTCGATATTCACGTGAAAGTGGTCGAGGCTGGAATGCCGTTGCGCTTGACCAGCACGCCCGCCTCTGAGTTCAGTCCGTCGTGGTCTCCCGACGGGAAGTTCATCGCGTTTCTGCGGCAGACCACGGATTCGGCGGGATTCTATTTGATTCCAGCGCTTGGCGGTCTGGAGCGGAAACTCGGCGATGCGAGCCCTCATCGCGTCGGTGCGGATAGCCCGTTCATCGCATGGTCGCCGGACGGTAAGTTTCTGGCGCTGGTGGACCGGGAAACGCCGCAATCGCCGCTTGCGCTCTTCCTGCTCAACCTGGAGACGAACCAGCGCCGCCGGATTACGTCGCCGCCGGCGAACACGCTCGGTGACAGCGTAGCCGTGTTCTCTCCCGACGGCGAGTCGGTGGCATTTGTGCGCACCGGTAGTCTCGCGATCCAGGATATCTGGATCGTAAACTTGAAGGACGGCAAGGAGCGGCAACTTACTGCCGACAAACGGCGGATTTACGGCTTGGCGTGGAGTCCTCACGATGGGAAGCTCATTTTCTCGTCGGCCCGGCACTCGTCTTCGCGTTTGTGGCGGATTTCTCCGAACAGAGGCGGACCGGAAGCGCTACCCGGCGTCGGGGATCAGGCGGGGTTTCTCGGTTTGTCACGGAACGGCAACCGGCTGGCCTTTACTCGCACGGTTCTGGATACGAATGTGTGGCGATACCGGATGCCCGATAAGCCCGGCCAACCGGCGGAGGGCGCGAGCCTGATGGCGTCCACACGGCATGAACAGGGTCCGCGGTACTCTCCCGATGGAACGCGCATTGTATTTACTTCGAACCGCTCCGGGTCGCTGGAGATCTGGGTGGCCGACCGGGACGGCGTGAACTTGAATCAACTTACAACGTTCAATGGGCCAGTTACTGGGAGCCCGATGTGGTCGCCGGACGGGAAGTATCTTGCGTTCGATTCACGGCCCGGTGGAAATCCGGATGTGTATGTGGTGAGCGCCGATGGAGGTCTGCCCCGGCGGTTCACTTCGGATGCCTCGGAGGAAATTGTTCCAAACTGGTCCCGCGATGGCAAGTGGATTTACTTCGCATCCAACCGCACGGGCCGGTTTGAGGTTTTCAAGCAGAGCGTGCAGGGCGGCATGCCCAGGCAGATTACCCGCGATGGCGGTTTCCACGGCGCGGAGTCGCCGGACGGGAAGTATTTCTACTACGCCAAGGCGACCAACATCGGCGGGTTGTGGCGGGTCCCCGTGGAAGGCGGGAAGGAAGAGCAGGTGCTGCCCGGACTTCGGCCCGGCTACTTCGCTTATTGGGCATTCGCCAAGGGAGACGGCATTTACTGGGTGGACCGCCAGGATGTCGCGGATGGCGGCGCGCGGTATCCACTGCGGCTGTTCCACCCGGCCGCGCACAAGGACTCCGTGATCACTTACATGGCGAAGCGCCCGTTTAACAGCGGCCTGTCGATCTCGCCCGATGGAGAATGGTTCCTCTACACGCAGGTGGATCAGAGCGAGACCGACATCATGATGGTGGACAGCTTCTGGTAACCGCAGCCGGAAGAATATCCTGACATTCGTGTTCGTTCCCCGGGCTTTTTCCGCACTTCCAGACAGGGAGGAAGAAGAAAATGCCAACAGCCGTCGAATTCATGAAGCAGTACCGGAACCTCAAGGTGAGCACCGTGATTGAGGATCCGGTGTCCCAAACCTGCCGTCCCGGCCAGCACGTCGTCGAACTGAAGAAGTACTTCATGATGGATTGGGGAGACAAGGACGATCCCACCGACGTGACGGAAGAAGAGCGGGACTACCACAACGTGACCAGCGGATCGGGGAAGAACGAGTGGTTCAAAGCCAACAAGGAACGCATCAAGACAGCAGCGATGGGCAAGGGCGCTCCGGTGGATTATGAACTGGCGCTGGAATGGGCGGCTCGCTCGGGGAAGATCCGTGATGTGACGCAGGCTTCCCTGCAGCAATTCTGTGACGATCACTTGGGGATCGACTGTTCCGGATTCGTCACGAATTTTCTGTGCGTGAACGGCAAGCGGACTTACTCGGCGGGATTGTTGCGGGGCACCAATGCGGCGTCGTACTTTCAGCCCGCGCTGGCGGTGAACGACCCGTCGCGCGTCATGCCGGGAGACTTACTGGTCTGGATGAAGGGGAATTCGGTGAAGCGCAGCCCTGGACACATCGCTGTGGTGGAGTCGTACTCGCCGCAGTGCCATGCGGGGGGGAACATGCGTGTCGTGGAGGCGACAGGGAATAGTCGCGCCACGCCAAAGCTGCTGGATTCGATGTATTCGGTGGAACGAATCATCCCGAAAGGGGGAGATGTCCCGGTCATGATACTGGTGGTGAAGCGCCACGGAAGGTCAGGGGACCGGGTCGCCGTGATCCGGGTGTGAGCCCGGCGGGATCAGCCTTCGGAATCGGCTTCGAGCAAGGCAAACATTGCGCACCCGAAGAAAAGCGCGCCGCTGAACTGGAGCGCAATCCTGGCGGCGAGCGGAACCTCAAACCGTTGCAGTGGGAGGAAGTGGCCGGACACCGCATTGAGGACCACGAAGACCATCGCCGATCGGCCGGCGAGGAGTAAGTTGCGGCGCTTGCCGTGTAGCCACTGCCGGACGCCTGGCCGCACAGGCATTCCAGCGATCCTCGATCGGCCAAGGCCGATACTGGAGTTTCAACATTCTGCGGGTCCAACGGCACGTGCACGGTAGCGCAGCCCCCCAGGTCTGCCGCGTCCCCTCTCCAGGGGGCGCCTCTGCCGCGGGCGCAGATGCCTGCACAGCGCGTGCACAATCGCCAGGGGCAGCACCGTCGTGCATTCCGCGAGGAGTAAGTTGCGGCGTAGCTGCCCAGCCATTGCCAGGCGCCTGCCCCTTTTGCCCTCGCATAGTCCTGCCAAGGCCTGGCCCACGATCCATGAGCGAAGTCCGGATAGGGGTTACGAGGTGGCCGATTTCTCTTGCTGTCCAGGGCCGGTCCTGCTATTGTGCAACCAAGAGGATCTGATTTGCCCGCCCTTTCCTGGACTTTTTCCCGGCGTCTGGCCGTCCTGGCCTGGGTCTGCGCGTGTGCCGGGGGTGTCGCGGGCATGCAAACGGCGCGCGATTTGAAGCTCGAAATCGAGCGCATCGAGCCGCAGACGACGGCAACCTCGAAACGTCTCGCATTGATTGTCGGCGTCTCCACCTACAAAAACATTCCTCCCCGCGCGCAACTTCGCTATGCGCACAAAGACGCCGAAGAGTTCGCGCGGTTTCTGCGTAGTCCGCGTTCTGGCGCGCTCGGCGCCACGCAGGTCCGCCTGCTCACCGAGCAGCAGGCAACGGTCTCGGCTTTGCGAAGCGCTCTCCATGAATGGCTGCCCGCGGCGGCCGGACCGCGCGACGTAGTCTATCTCTTCTTCGCCGGACACGGTATCGTGGGGGAGCGAAACGAAGCCTACTTCGTCGCGCATGACTCTGACCCGCAGAACCTGCATGCGACTGGGCTGTCCTTTCGCGAGATCAACCAGACGCTGAGCGCGCGCCTCAAGGCGAAGATCGTCGTGCTGATTGCCGACGCCTGCCATTCGGGCGGCATCGGATGGGCGGCCTCGGCGGAGGATCGCAATCTGGCGGGGACCGCGCTCGAATCGCTCACGGTCGCCGACCGCACACTGGTCAAGATTCTCGCCTCGGCTGCAAGTGAGCAGAGCTTCGAGGATGCCCGCTGGGGCGGCGGTCACGGAGTATTCACTTACTCGCTGTTACGGGGACTGGAAGGGGAAGCGGACCGCGAACGGGATGGTTATGTCCGCATTTCTGAATTAATTGATTTCGTTTCCAAAGAGGTCCCACAGCAGACCGGAGCGAAGCAGAATCCACGTGTCGCCGGCAACTTCGAGCCGCGCATGGCCCTCGCCCTGACCAAGCTCGCCGCTCCAGCGCCTCGCGCCGCCGCGTTACTGACCGTGAAGGGCGTGCCAGGATCGGCGGTGTATATCAACGATGCGTTCCGTGGAGTCATCCGTCCGGGTGGTGAGTTACTGGTGGATGGATTGACAGTCGGCGCACATAAGTTGTCAGTGGACCTTCCCACCGGTGAGTCGACTGAACAGCAGTTGGCTGTGGGAGCGAATACGTCCATCGACGTGGGCCGCCTGCCTGGCATGGCGCTTGCCCGCATGCAGACCATGATTTCCGCCGGCCGGATTCTGGGCAAGGGCGAGGCGTGGGATTTCTTCCGCGGAACCAACTGGGACCCGCAGCATCTTCCAGCAGCTACTTCCGCCGTCGCCGCCGCGCTCGAAAGCCTCGGGCAGGCGTGTGTGAATGACTATGTGCAGTCGGATTCGATTGTACTCAAGCGGCCGCTTTTGCTTCGGGCGGTGGAGGGATACAAGGCGCTGCAAACGTTGCGCCCGCAGGATCCGTCGATCCGGCCGAAGATCCTCTTCTGTGAGGCTCGCGCCCAGATCGCAGGAGGCGATTTCGGCGGGGCGGAGAAGAACCTTCGGGAGTCGATCGCGTTGGACACGGATTTCGCTTGCGCTTACAATGCGCTCGGCGTCGCGCTGGCACGGCAGGGACGCCCCGTGGAGGCGCGCGCGGCGTTCGACAAAGCGGCGGAATTGACACCGCAGTGGGGTCTGCCTTTCTTTCAGATCGGTCAGGCGCTGCTGAATGCGTCGCGGGCCGCGGATTCGTTGCCGTTTCTGGAAAAGGCAGTTACTCTTTATCCGAAAGCCAATCTTCCGCGGTGGACTCTGCTCAAAGCCTACCGTACGGCGGGCCGCGGACCGGAGTTTGAGCGGACCGCGGCGGAGTTGCTCTCCGCGGATCCGAACTATGCGCCCGCGTATCTGGAGATTGGGACTTACTACGAATCCCAGCGCGACTATTCCCGCGCGGCGCAGGCGTTTGACCTTTACCTGTTACTCGCTCCGAATTTCGGCGATAGCGCGCAGGTTCGGGATCGCGCGCTGCGAAGCAGGCAGCAGGCCAACCGGAAAGCCCCTTCCTTGAAGAGGAAGTGAGGCGCGCTGGTTGCAGTCACCACCGGGATCCCCGGCTCTGGACCCCAATCCTCTTCGCACGCCGGCGCCTGACAACCCGCCTCAACGGAAGCCGAACAGCGGCGGGAAGATTGCCACCACCACCGCCGCCCACAAAGCGAACACCGGCAGATACGAGATTTGCCAGCGCTCCAGATCCGTAAACGAGCCACGCTTGCGCAGGAAGCGCACGTAGAGCCATGCCGTCCAAGTCAGGTTGAGGATGAGAATCAGGTTCTCGCCAAGCGCCGCCACGCGATTCGGCGTGAACCCGTACTCGGTGATGCGGGCCCCGATTGCGGCCAGCGCCACCGCGTCGACAACCAGCGCACAGACGACCAGCAACAATTGAAGAGCGTCGAACAACCCCGGCGGCTCTTGCGGGTCGCGCGCCGACGCGGCATACAGCACCAACGCAACCACCAGCGCCAGAAGCACGTCGAAGCCGATCAGCACATCCCGCTTCACGTTTATGGGGCTGCCCGTCCAAGCCATTGTCGCCAGAAACACCAGCAGCAGCAGCGTGAACAGGGGAGTAAACAGCTTGGTCAACACCGGCGCCATGTTTTCAATCACACTTTGCTTCGCTTCCACCAGCCATGACGCGACAATCACCGCTCCCATCGCTCCGCAGGGAAGCACCCAGCCAAACAGAAACCAATCCGGTTTCACGCCGATCGCGGTGAACAGCAACCCTGTAAAGGCCATCAGCACGCCCCCGCCTAGCGCGATCAGCACGAAGTAGATCGCCCACTCGCCGGAGAAGCGCACGAAGTCCATGCGCCCGGCGCTGGTGAACCAGCGGCCTCCCACATACGCCACGCCGACCGCGAACCAGAGAGCAATCGGCAGATGCAGAGCGGCCAGCGCGGCCGTGTCACCTCCCTCCCGGAAGGGGTATACGTTCGCGAACACCGCGCCCGCCGCAAAGGGCGCCGCCAGCCAGAGGCTTTGGAAGATGTCCGAACCCCGCTTCCACACAAAGTAGGCCGTCAGCAGGGGGAACACGAACAGGCTGAAGTTCCGGAAATAGAAGGACGGGAGTTCCTGGTCGGGTTGCATGTGATGGCCGAACAGCGCAGGCGCTTTGATCGCCAACCCCGCCGCGACCGCCAATGCGAGAACCACAAGAATCTCGAGGTTGGAAGATTTCGATTTCGCCGGCTCTTCCTCGCCCGAGGCGATCACCAACTGCTTCCAGAGCCGCTCGGAATGCGCGCGCGCAAACTCGCGGGACAGCGTACCGAGATTCCCCATGCGTTTCACAGCGACCAGAAACGCTTCGTCTCCCGACAGGCCCGACTCGATCAGAGCCCCCAGTTGGTCGCGCAGATGCCCCTCGAGTTCCTCCACGTCTGCCCGGTGAACCCCCTGGCGGCGCCGCAAGTACTCGCGCCATTGCGCGATTTGTTCTTCAATCGACTGATCGGCAAAGGCTGTCATACCGTACACATCTCCATCCAGATCCCTCGCATCGCGCTGTCCACCACCCTCCATTGCTGCCGCTGGCTGGCAAGATGCGCGCGGCCCTGATCCGTGATCCGGTAGTACTTCCGTCTGCGTCCGTTTTCCGATTCGGCCCATTTCGCCGCGACATAGCCTTGGCGCTCCAGCCGGTGCAGAACGGGGTAGAGCATGCCGTCGGTCCACTGGAGGTGTCCGCCTGACAGCTCGGCGACGCGCTTGATGATGGCGTAGCCGTAACTGTCGCCTTCGGAGAGGATAGCGAGCACCAGCGGGGTAGCGGAGGCGGCGACGAGATCTTTGTTCAAATCCATGCCTAGCGGTATTATGCATTGAGCTGCTATGTATGTCAAGCGGCACACTCGAACGCGGCGTCCGGCGGCATGTCGCCGGACGATCGAAGCGGAGGCGGCGCGACTGAAGCCCTGCGCTACCGTGTGGTGCGCGGCGCCAACATGCGAAAGTGAATAGTATTGGGCCTGAATTAGGCGGAATTAGGCGTGGCAGTCCCCCGTCGCGGAAGCGAGGACTGCCCCGCGACTTCGCGTCCTCAGGGCCAGCGTGCGGATCTTTCGATTTCACTCTGTCGATCCAACCCGCGCAGGGAGAGACTACTCATTCCGGAGTCACGAGCGGGGTGGGCAGACGGCGCGGCCCTCTCGCGGAGCGGGGGAGCGGCCCCCCGTTCCCTCGCAGGAGCGGCGGCAAGCCGCAAGCACCCGCGCAGGCAAGAGGGTTCCAGGCCGGGGTACTCCTCAAGATTTCCCGTCCGGCGGACCACCGGCCAGGAGGCGAAGGACGGTCCGCCCATCTGCGGGAAGCACTTATTCTGTGCCGTCGCAGGCAACCCCACGCGAGTTCCGTGAAGCTTCAGGGTGTGTTCACGCGGCTGCCGGCGCGTAGAACTGAGTCTGCGCCGAAGCCTTGCGTCAAACGGCGACCAGTTGCCCTTCCATCTGCCCCGCCACCGCTTTCCAGTAAGTGGGATCGCTGACACGGCGAATCGTCTCAATCGCGGTGGATAACTCGGGGAATGCGGGTTCGCCATTAATCTGCGTGGCAGCGAGCGCCGCGATGTAACGTGGCATGCCCATGTCCTTGTAACCCGCGGGAACCAGTAACTCGCGAATCGTAACAAGCGTGGCGCGAATGTCCTCGGGCCGGTCCGCCGTCCATAGCGACACTTTCCACGGATCGCTGTCTTCAAACAAGGTGCACTTGGGTGCGAACGGCGGCACCGCCTTCAGCAGCACTTCATAGGTGCGGCTCTCGATCAGGAAGTCGACGCGATTGGCGTCGGTCATCTGGAGGACTTGCGAAAGCAGGTCGCTCGAATGGGAGTTCGTGTTCGGATTCCGATCCATGACGCTGCTTATCGGCAAGAACTCGGGCGGCATGAGTACTACGGGGCTTTCGGCCCTGGCCTGAAAGCCGAGAGCCCGAGCCGAGAGCCGAAAGCGAGCGAAGGCGCGTGCTGGCCCGAAGTGCTATCCTTTCCATCAGCGCCTGGGTCGAAATTCCGTCCGAAAGCAGTCCGCAACGGGGTGCGAGATGCACGAAATTCTCCGGCAACTTCCGCGGGAATCCGCCGTCCTCGATCTGGGTTGCGCCTCCGGAAGCTTTCCGCCTGAGGCGACCGCGGCGACGGTGGTCCGGCTGGACATTCAGCCGGGACGCCTGCAGGTAGCGGAGACGCGGGCGGCTCGGGTGGTCGCCGATGCCGCCCATCTGCCATTCCGCGACGCCGCGTTTCACGCCGTGATTTCCAATCATTCGATGGAGCATTTCGTGAATCTCGGCGCGGTGCTCGGCGAATTGGCCCGGGTTACCCGGCCCGATGGCGCGGTTTATGTCGCGGTGCCCGACGCCACCACGTTTACCGACCGGCTCTACCGGTGGTTGGCGCGCGGCGGCGGGCACGTAAACGCTTTTCGGACCGAGGCGGAGGTCGCGAGGTTGATCGAAAAGACCTCCGGACTCCGGCATGTCGCGACCAAGCCGCTCTGCTCGTCGTTGTCTTATCTGAACCAGAATCATCGAAACGGCAGGACGCCGCTCCGATTGGCGATCCTTGGTGGAGGGGCGGAGTGGACCCTTTGGTCGTACGTCCTTGCGTCACGAAGCCTCGATCGCTGGTTTGGGACTCGGCTCAGCATCTATGGCTGGGCGCTGTACTTCGGCGCGGCTCCGGCGCCAATCAACACCGCGACGTGGCGGAACGTGTGCGTGCGTTGTGGCAGCGGGTCGCCAGCCGCGGAACTGTTGGCCTCCGGGGCCGTGGATAGGGTGTTCCTGCTGCGGGTCTTTCGATGCCCACACTGCGGTGCGAGCACTCCATTCTTCATGGATTGAAGGCTTTGCGGCGGCCGGGGCTCGCACCCCCTACTGCTCAGCGAGCAGACTGCCGATACATCGGTACTACTTTCGTGCGCTGAATGACGCAAGGAGAAGGAACAGAGAAGCCATGGCTGGCGCAGTTTCAAGGACCGACACATTCTCCCCCGACCCCGCTGGCACCCGTGCGTCCGCGCCCATTCCGTTCCGGATCCACGTCTCCTGGAACTCCTTGATTACAGGCCTGATGCCCGCTCCCGCCAGCGTGAATCGGGCGGAAACTTCCGCAGTGCCAGTGGCGGATTGGCCAACGGTGGATTGGCCGGACGCGCAGCCCGCCGAGGAGCCCGCACGCTGGGCGATGGTGGTGCCGAAGATGGATCGCGACGGTTCGGGGACATCCACGTGACGCTGATGAACGGGAGAATCACACCTGCCGAACGGGTTGACCTGGCGGAGACGCTCTGGGACTCCGGGCGCGCCGAGGAGGCACTGGCCACCCTGGCCGGCTCGGAGACCGTGGACGCCCAGGTCTATGCCTTACGGGGAGAGATTGAATTTGCCTTGGGACGATTTCAGGAGGCGGCGCTGAGTTTCACGGCCCTGGTAACCGCCGAGCCGGACTGCGGCGATGGGCACTACAATCTCGGGCTGGCGCTTCTGCGCACCGCGAAATGGGAAGGCGCGGCCAGCGCCTTGCAACGAGCCCTCCGGCTTGACCGGAACCGTCCCGATGCCTGGGCGGCGCTGGGTGTTTGTCTGCTGGAATCGCAGATGCCCGCCGAAGCGCTGACGGCGTTTGAACGGTCCCGCACCCATGGCATTGCGGGCAAGGCGCCGTGGGCACAGGCTTGTTTGGGCAGGGCAACGGCACTCCACTTACTCAGCCGGTTCGAAGAGGCGCGTTCCGCTTACGAAAACTTACTGGAATCCGACCCCGCGCATCCGGACGTGATCCAGAATCTGATTGCGCTTGCCGCAGCCGCTGGCGACTTACAGGCTCTGACTCATTATTCGCAGAGGCTCCTTGCGCTCGATCCACACTCGATCGCCGCGTTGCAGGGTCTGGCGAGCGTGGCGTTGTACCACGGCGACTTCCAGTCGCTGGCACGATACTGCGATCAGATCATGGTGCTTGCGCCCGGCTCGTTGGAGGCGCAGCATAACTTCAGCGTGGCCACCGAACGGTTGCTGGCGGGGATACGCGGCGCCGGTTTCAATGGCGCGCCGTTCGCCGCAAGCCCAACAGCGGACCCTTCCGCGGCAGGGGGAAAGTAAATGGCTCGCCTGCGCATACGAGTGGAATTAAACCGGCGGGAATCCGGCGTTCCCATGGCGAAAATGGTAAGTGTTGTCGAAGAAACACAAAAGTTTCTCAACTTACTTGCCGAGGACGTGCAAATCGCCACCGAGCCGGCGGATTGGATGGCCGCCGACTTCGACAGCGAATCTCTCAACTTCACCGCCGAGTACACACGGCCGGTTTCCATCGAACAGGTCCGCGCCTTTGGAGAGGCGTTCAACGGCTCCACCTCCCTCCGCCAGACCACGATCGCGCAGTTTACGCAAATCGCCGATGCGATCGGAGAAGATGAGTTGATCGGTTTTGGCATCTTCCAGACCGATGAAGAGAAGGAGCCGGCCGAGTGGCGCTGTCTGTCGCGGCGCGACGCAATCCGCATCGCCAACGACATCCGCATGCTGGCCAAGGCGGTGGGAGAAAATGGCGCAGGCGCGCCTCTGCCGTCGATGCAGGATGGCACCGTGGGCGGGCGGCGGCTGTTCCGCGACCGGCGCGAATCCAAGCCTCTGGTGGTGGATCCCGTGAAGTCGCTGCGGGAGCTGGAGACCGCGCTCACGCAGCGGATCGGGGCGCTCGAACGGCAACTTGAGACCTGCAATCGCAAGGTGGACGCGGTGGGCAATGCCGCGCGGGTAAGTGATGCGCGTTTCCAGCGAATGATGGCCGCCATGGAGTCCTTCTGGGGCAAGGCGCCGCCGGCCTACCGGTTGCTGGCCGCACCCGTGGATCCGATGCCGCAACAGGATTTCCGCGAGACACGGTGGATCTGGCCGATCATCACGCTGCTGCTGTTCGTCGCACTGGCGCTGATGACCGTGTTCTGGCATCCCGACGCTCCCGCGCGGTTCGAGCGGATGCGTCTGCCGGAGACCAGCGGGCGCTTCACGCGGTAGTCCCGGCGGCCGTGAGCCGGGGTCCGGATGCGGGCACAGGTGCCGGCGCGAGGCCGGGGCAAGGCTGTGGAATCCGCATCCTCAATTCGTGACAGAACAGTCAATCAAAATCACGAACGAGTTGCGGTTTCGCTTTCGATGGCAGCAAAGAGCTGGGTCTTGAACGGCTCGCAAGTTTCCGCGGGGCGTGCCATTGGGCTGGCAACGCGATGTTGCATCGATTCGGGATTCAGTTCCCGCCGGAAAACATGGTATCTTCAACACGACGGCGATGCATTGGACAGGTGCAAGTCGGCAGTGGGTGACACGGCGGGGCACAAGCCTGTTGCTGCTGGTCCACTTTCTGTGTGCGACGTTCGCGCCGTTGGCGGCGGCGTGGCCGGGTGCCGGCAAAGCCTGCGCGATGAAATGCTCCCGCAATCGCGACTGCTGCTGCAAAAAGAAGCAATCCACAGAACCCGCCGCCTGGAAAGCGGCCGTCTGCCGCGAAGGGTGCCGGGTCGCGCCGGCCAGTGCGGCGCAGTCGGCCGGCCGGACCGTCGAACCCGGGAGTGCGCCATGGAGCCGCGCCCACGCCGGAAAGGCGGAGCGCCGGGCTTCGGCGGTCTACTCAAGCCAGACAGACGCACCGATGTGGCAACGTCCACCCCCTCACTCCGGAAGCCCTTCTCTCCTTACCGGCTCGCAGGGCTCCCCAGCCCGGCTTAGCCGGAACCATGTAGGTTGACGCCCGAAACCAGTCGCTCCCCCGTCGCCTGACTCGCTGGCGGCAGGAGTACCCGAGGCAGAGCCGGGTCTCCGGTTCGCAATCGGGCAGTGTGACCGGCGGCGTCTGGCGATCGTTCTCATTCGATTTCATCGCGCGGCAGGTGGAATCGTGAAGGGTAGTGGCCGGGGCGAAAGGTTGACTACGTTCCCCGGACGGAAAGGAATCCTGCGATGCGATGGTTGTCTTCTTTCTTGATTCTTCTTGCGATGCAGGCGGCCGGCGCCTCTGGGCGTGCGCGCTCCGTTCAGGAGAGGTTTCTGGCGCCGTGTTGCTGGCGAGAGAATCTGGCCGTGCACCGCTCGCCCACGGCCGATGAGCTGCGAGCCGATGTGGCCCGACTGGTGGCGGAAGGGAAAAGTGAGACCGAGATCGTGAATCACTACGTCGCCCGCTATGGCGAACGGATACTCCGGGAGCCGCGCGGCAAGTCGTCCGTGTGGCTGCGCCTGATGCCCTTGTTCGCCTTGGGTTTGGGCGCGGTCGCAGTGATTCGATTTCTGCAGCGGAACCGCGTTGCGAAGGCAGGGCCCGCTGACTTGACGGCGCAGTATCCCGACGCACGCCGCGAAGTGGACTGGTGACGGGGAACCGCGGATGCGGCTGAAACGTCCCGTACGGGAGGTTGGCGGCGGGGCGAAACTACTCCCTCATCTCAATGGAGGGAGGCGCCATGGGCTGATGGAACCGATGACCATGGCGTTCCGGTTCGTGGGCCAGGCAAATTTGAGAAGCTTCGAGAAGGGGAGTAGATTCGGGCGGTCTTGAACCGGTGCCAGTCAGATTACGAATACCGGCTGCGTGGCATTGATCCGGATGTGGCGCCTGCCGCCGCCAGCAAGACGTGACGGCGGGAAAGACTTCTGAACACAAGGTGCACTGACGAATCGGGTGGCCCGGAGGGCGTCTATTTCTTCGCGCCTTGCCGCGCCGCGAGCACGCGCGATGCGATCATGTCGTAGATCTTGTCTCGTTCCTGAGACTTCTTGAATTGGAAGTCGTAGGTGCTGCCTTTGAAGGGCCGCACGCGGAGATTCTTTTTGCGCTTGGAGACCTCGCGGATCTCGGCATACTTCCAGTTGCGCGATTGGCGTGCGTCGGTGAGGGACTCGAAGGCGAGTTCTGTTTCCTTGAACATCAACTTGCCCTGCTGATCGCCATTGCGAACGTCGAAGACGGCCGGCGAATCGATGCTGGCGGGCTGTGTCTGGGCATCCGCACGGCCGGAGGCGCTCACCAATCCGGCGGCAAGAATCAGGGCGGCAAGAGAACGTCGAAGGGTCATGCGCATATCAGGATAGCAATCGGAACAGCGATTGGGTAGGGGATTCCCGCCAAGTACCCCATGTCACCCGCCAGTTGGTCAGGGCTACAGTATGGGCGCCGATCAACTAAATCGCCAAGATCGCCAGGAAACACTTCTTGATAACCTGCGTGTGTACCGGGAAAACCGGGAAACGCGGCTCTCCCGGCCATGGGACTTCGCCCTCCAAGGAGATAGTGTATGAAGCATTGGGTTCTATTGGCGGCCGCCTTCGCATCCGCGGAAGCAGCGCCGCAGGCATCGGTCGAAGCCCTGGCGGCAACCATTGATACGGTCACCGTTCTCAACGAGAGGATCGAGGCGGAGCTTGAATTCGTGGATCTGTCGCGCGGCGGCAAGGCGATTCGAGGGCCGTCGGGCCACCCAGTGAAACTGGCGCCATCACTCTACCTGTCCATGTTCACGCTCCAGGATTCGCGAAACGATCCACGGTGTTGCGCCTGGACGGCGGCACGAAACGATTCCGGCTGGGACTGAATGTTTCCCGGCTTTCCGGCCTGCAAGTTCAGCCGTCGATTCACGGTAAGATACGGACCAGTGGGGACCGTCGAGGCAGTCTTTGGGTGAGGCTCACCGCGTTACTGAACCAGCACGACACCGAGGAAGTGGCGGTTGGAGCCGACGGGTCGTTCGCATTCGAGGCTTTGCCACCGGGCGAGTACGCCGTACTTGTCATCGAGAACGATCGTCTGCTCGTCAGCAGACAGGTTTCCTGCTTTGGCGCAGTGCGGCTTGAGATCCCCGTTGGAAACAGATAGACAGCGGCATCCGGGAGTCGCACGCCACGGCCCACATTCAGTGCGGGATGCCGAAGCGAGCGCATGCCCTCGGGGAATGCGGGGAATGGTGGCCACATCCAGTCCGCCCTCTGGAACCGGGTTGATGGTCTTCTCGCGCGAGTGCTACACGTATTTAACCGCCAACTTGCGCACCATGTTGATATTCCGTGCCGTCGCTGGAGTCTTCTTCGCCACATCAGGAAACCCGAGAGATTCACTGAATTTTGTCCGGCAATACCAGTAAATTTCGCGACCATGCACGTGGAAGCGATCCGCCGGGGTGTGGAAGGCATTCACGGCAGCCGTGAATGCCGCGTCCGGCGTGGCCCCGAGAAACACGACATGGAGTCCGCCAGCGCTCATGTCCTCATCCGGGAACGGTACATAGGCCGCGATTGCCACCAGTTCGTCGGGTGTGCGCAGAAAGACCGCCACCGCGTAGCCGAGCGCCTTTTCCAGGTGCTTCCCAATGCGCCGCTCCAGGGCGTCCGGTTCCGTGGACGCGGTTTCGAAAATCACATTGCCCGAAGCGATGAACGTCTCCACGTTGCGGAATCGCAGCTCCTCGAATAAGGCACGCAGGCGGTCCATCTTCACCCTGTGCCCGCCAACGTTAATGGCGCGCAAGAATGCGATGTATCTGCGGCTGATTTTCCCGGACATGGGGAGGTGGCTTACTTGGGATCGATCACGAAGGTCGGCGTGATGCCATTCAGCGTGGAGAACCGGTTCGATTCCACCGAAGAAATCCACGACGATGCGCCTTGCACCCGCCCCAGGAAGTGATGCGGCAGCACGTCCACCCGAACCGTCTTCATCTCCACGGAGCCCCATTGCATGACCGGGAACACCGCCGTCGACGGATCGGTTTTCTGCTGCACCACGTAGGGGTGCCGCAAGGCCGTCTTCATGGCGCGATCCCAGCCCGTATCGTCCACTTCCCAGCCGCGATACTCGTGCAGATCGGAAGCGTCATCGTTCGGGCGCAGCACCAGCGTCTGGCGGTTGCGTTGGATGAATTCCATCAGGTCCACGCGCTGATCGCCATAAGTCGTCGTTGTCTGCTGCACCACCCGCGTCCAGGGGATCGACTCCCGGATTACCTTCTTCTCGGCGGCCGGGAAGCCATGAGTAAGTGAATCGTCCGTGAGTAAGTCGAAAATCGCTTTCTTGCGGGCTAATTCGGCGCGGAAACTGTTCACCATGCAGATGGCGCGATCCTTGTAGGCGCGCACCAGTGGGTGAGTGAGATCGTAGCGGAACAGGAAATCGGATACCCGCACGCAGCGGTACACCAGGTCCACCGTGAAATCGCCCTTCCGCAGAATGCCGTTCTTGTATTCCAACTGATCGAGATTGATTACTTCCGCTTCATAGCCGAGTCTGCGGAACGCTTCGGCCAGCAGCAGATACTCTGCCGATTCCGTGGTTTGGAAGGGCTGCTTCAATTCCACGATGGCGATCCGCGGCTGCTTCCGGTTTCCAAACTCCTTGAACGCCTTGAGCAACGAATTCAGGAGTACTTTGGGGCCCGCCAGTTTGGTCAGATTGTAGCGTTTGCGGAACTCCTTCACCGGCCCGGTTTCCAGAAACAGGCTGGTGAGCACCTCGGAATAGGCCAGCCCCATGGGAGTGTCGGCCTCGTAATCGAGAAAGTGCATGTGGCCGTTGGACAGGCTGGTTTCGAGCAGCGAGGAGACCGAGAGGTAACGGTAGCCCGGGTCGATGGACGCAAGCATCTTCTCGGCGGGCAGCAGTTCCATCCGGGCTTGAAGCGCAGGCGTCGACAGCGCCATCTGCTTCACACGGTCGATGGAGGCCATCAGGCTCTCGGAGTTCTTCACCAGGTTCGCGTACTGGCGCGCGGTGAGGAAGTGCGGGCGAAGAACAGGGCAAACCGGCCGTGCGGACACGATCAGGCCGGACTCCTCCATCCGCTTGCGGAGGGCCTCCGTCCAGGCGAGGTCCTTGAACGGTTCCGATTCCAGGATCTTGTGGTAGCGGGCAATGGCCTCGCTCAACTGCGTCATGGCTTTAGCGGGAACGCTCCCTGAACACAGTATTACACACGGGTGCAAATCCGCTGTCTCTGAAGGTGGCAAGGATTTAAGTAAAGACATATGAAACAATAGCTTGCATGCAGATGTGAAATTCCTTGTTGATGTTTGGCGGGATCCGCTCTGTCTCCGGATTGGAGTTACGGCGTCCAGGAGCCGGCAGGGATCGCGCCGCGCCCCCCGGACTCCGCCTGTTCTTCGCCCGGGCTTCTGCTCGATTCCCAGCTTGGCCATTCCGGGACTGGCACTGACGGCCAGCGGATTGGCGTTTCTCCGAACGCCCGGCGGTCCCGGGTGGCATGCGGGACCGGTGTCTGTCGCGTGTTCGCCCTACCGGCACTATGGGAACAGCTTGCGAGGCTCCGGCTTGGCTTAGGCCGAGGGACTCTCTGATTGATCAAATTGTCCGCGGCAACCAGGATATGCAAACTGCGGCTGCAAAGATCGGATGAATTCGCAACCGGCGGTTCCGCGGGCTCAGCCAGGGCGGGAGGCAATGCCAGCACGAACGAAAACGTGGCGCCCACCCCGACTTCGCTCTTGCACATCAGTTCTCCGCCCATCAGTTCCACCAGATGCCGGGAGATGCTCAAGCCGAGTCCGGTTGCCCCGGAAATGGCGTCCCGACGAACCGCCGGGCTACTGGCTCTCATCGAGGATGCTTCGGACATCCTCCCTCGTCACCACGCGTCCAATTCGAACGACGGGGAAGCCATTCTCGAATTCCACTTCCGGCTTCGCCTGCGGTTCCGGGTTGGCGTAACTGACGATGATTCTGCTGATTGCGCACCCGAGTCCGATGCTCTGCTCGCGGGCAATCGCCAGCGCTGTGTGGTAGGCCTAGCCAGTCAGGTCGAGTGTGGTTCTAATCAACTTCAACGTAGCATCATTATGCCGTTGGAACAACGATGCACCAGCGCCACGCCTCAACTGCAGTTCCAATGCGCCACAGCCTCATCCTCCTCCGGCGTCAACTCCTCCGCCGCCGGCCGCTGCCGGTGTGCGACCATCAACGACTCCACATAGGCCAACACCTTCTCCAACTCATGCTCCGGCATTTGCTCCAGGTCGTGTTCGATTCTGTCGAGAGTGTTCATGCGAAACCTCGCCACCATCCTATTCCTCTCCCCTGCGAAAAGCCAGCCCGTCCCGGCGGCCACCCTGCCAGCGACCCCCCGGTGCAGTGGTCCCCAAGGGCTAGGGTGTGGTTTTTGCCGCGGGCTACGAACCTATCCCCTCCATAGGGCGTAGTACCAATTGATAGAGAGTTCCAGACCGAGTAACCTGCCAGTATGTTGCCAAGAGCCACGTTCGCCTGGACTTCGATCCTGTTACTTTCGTCTCTGCCAATTCCGGCGCAGCCCACCATCGGCGGCTGTCCCGTCCTTCCGGCGGACAACATCTGGAACACGCCCATCGACCATTTGCCGGTGATGAGTAACTCCAGCACCTTAGTAACTACGATCGGCGCGAGTGCGTACGTCCATCCCGATTTCGGCTCCGGAACTTACAACGGCGGCCCCATCGGCATCCCGTTTCTCACGGTTCCCGGTACGCAGACCAAGTATCCGGCGACGTTCCTCTACTCGAGTGAGAGCGACCCGGGTCCCTATGCCGTGCCGCTCGACGCGCCCATAGAAGGCGGCAGCCAGAGCAATGGCGACCGGCATGCGATCGCAATCGACACCACCAACTGCATCCTCTACGAGCTGTACCGGGCGTTTCCGCAGACCGCAAGCTGGCGTGGCGACTCCGGAGCCATCTACAACCTTCGCTCGAACGCGCTCCGTCCCGCCGGATGGACCTCCGCCGATGCGGCTGGTCTGCCGATTATGCCGGGCCTGGTCACTTGGGAAGAAGTGGCAAGCGGTGAAATCCGCCACGCCATTCGCTTCACCGTGCCGCAGACACGCCGCGCCTACGTATGGCCTGCACGGCATTACGCATCGTCGCTTACCGGCACGCAGTATCCACCCATGGGCCAGCGCTTCCGGTTGAAGGCGAGTTTCGATATCTCCACGTTTCCCGCCGAGGTTCAGGTGATCCTGCGCGCGATGAAGAAGTACGGCATCATTCTTGCCGACAACGGGTCTGCTTGGTACATCTCCGGCAAGCCCGACAGCCGGTGGAACAACGACAATCTGCGGACCCTGCGACGCGTCACCGGATCGAACTTTGAGGCCGTGGACGCGACTGTGCTGATGATTGATCCGAACTCCGGGCAGGCCCGGCAGAATGGCGTCACAGTGACCGTGAGCCCATCGTCGGCGACACTTCATGTTGGCAAGCCGCAGCAGTTTGCCGCCAATGTTCAGGGCGCCACCAACACGGCCGTGACATGGAGCGTCAGCGGCGTGGCGGGTGGCAATACCGTGGTTGGCCTCATTGACGCGACGGGCCGCTACGTTGCGCCGACGAATCCGCCTTCGCCCGCGAATGTCACCGTGCAAGCGACCTCAGTTGCGGCGCCAACCGTATCCGGCGCCGCCAGTGTGACTGTGCTGCCGTTGCCGAACATCACTTCGGTGAGTCCATCGCCAATCACGGTTGGGAGTTTTACACTCACCGTCAATGGCGTTGGTTTTCTGAATGGGTCGCAAGTATCTTTCGCTGGCGCTCCGATCGCGACGACCTTTGTTTCCTCGAATCAACTGCGTGCCACCGGATCGGCAAGCGCTCCGGCAACAAACGTGCCGGTCACCGTGTACTCGCCGGACAACCTCGTGTCGAATACAGTCACCGTGAATGTCGTGGCGCCTGCCGTTACCATCAGCATCTCTCCGCCGTCGGCAAGTCTGCGCCGCAATCGCACACTGCAGTTTACCGCCACGGTGCAGGGCACAACGAATACCGCGGTTGTCTGGAAAGTGAACGGCGTCACCGGAGGGAATGCGACGGTAGGCACAATCTCGACTACGGGGCTCTACCGGTCACCGCTGCAAGTGCCTTCCACGAACCCAGTAACCGTGACCGCACAGTCGGTCGCGGACACTGCGAAAACCGCATCAGCGACCGTGTCCATCCGCCGTTGACGGTGGCGGATTGAGAGCCTGCACGGACACGTGGGCGAATGCCTGCGGCGCCATCACTGCGGCGATTCGCCCGGCTCACCGTGACTTGCATCACAGACGATTCGTTCCCACGGCCTTATTCTGGGCTTGTCTATGAGCGAAGTCATCAATAACCGCCGTCACCGTCTCGACACCTTGAAGAGCATCATCCGGCACCTGCATCGCGGTGCCTCTCCCGACGCCGTCCGCGAGCAGATGGCGAAGCTGGTGAAGGAAACCGACTATTCCGAAATCGTCGCCATGGAGCAGGAACTCATTGCCGAGGGCATGCCTGTGGACGAGATCCGCAGCATGTGCGACCTGCATTCGCAAGTCACGCGTGACGTCCTGGTGCAGTTTCCAAAACCTCAACCGCCTCAATTTGTGCCTGGCCATCCCGCCGAAACATTCGAGCGTGAGAATGTTTCGATCACAAAACTGGTGGAAGAGATCCGGCAGCGTTTCGCCTCGATTGCCGCATTGGAGGAGAATGCCGATGCCGGCCAAGCGGTCCTCGCCCTTCGCAACGCCTTCAACCAACTGATGGATATCGAGAAGCACTATCAGCGCAAGGAGCATGCTTTTTTTCCGAAGCTCGAAAAGCATGGCATTACTGGCCCATCGAAGGTGATGTGGGCGAAGGACGACGAAGTGCGCGTCCGGTTGAAGGAACTCGGCTCGGCACTCGATCAGCAGGCTTCGCCGCGCATCTGGACGCTGGCCGGCAGCACCATCGGTGAAGCTGCAATGCAAGCGGTTCAGGAGATGGTCCACAAGGAGAATCGCATTCTTCTGCCAATGTGCATGGACGTGTTCACGGATGAGGATTGGGCGGAGATCTGGGCGGCGTCGCCGCGCTATGGATGGTGCCTTGTGGAACCGCGCACCGGCTATCAACCTCCGCAAGCCTTCCGCAAACAGGGACTGTCGCTGGCGACCGCCGAGTCAATCACGATGCCGACGGGCACGCTGTCGATGGAGCAGCTTCTCGCTGTCTTCTCCACGCTCCCTGTGGATCTCACCTTCATTGACGCCGATGACCGCGTGGCGTTTTTCTCCGAGGGCCCGGATCGTGTTTTTGCCCGCAGCCGCACGGTGCTGGGACGCAAAGTGCAGCACTGTCATCCGCCGCGCAGTGTGGGCACCGTCAATGAGATTGTCGAAGCATTCCGCAACGGCACGCAGGATGTGGCGGAGTTCTGGATCAATTTCCACGGCCGTTTCGTTCATATCCGCTACTTCGCGGTGCGAAGTCAAGAGCGTGAATACCTCGGCACGCTGGAAGTCACACAGGACGCGACCGCGATTCGCGCACTGCAAGGCGAGCGGCGTCTGTTGGAGTTCGCTGTCAGTCAATAGCGGACCCACAGCTATACTGATGCTAATGGTCCGCATGATTCTCTCGCTCCTCCTCACAGCCACGTTGCTGGCGGCACAGAAGAAGCCCGTAACGTTGGATGCGCTATCTCGGGTACCTCCATCGTTCGGAGGTCCCGCGGTGCAGTGGTCACCAGATGGCAAGCGCTTCGTCTACCGTCAGGGCTCGCGCCTCATGCTCTACGACGTCGCCTCACGTTCGCAGAAGGCGCTGCTGTCGTTGTCGTCGCTGGAAGAGTCGGCCACCAAGGTGCCGCCCGCCGAAGCGTTCGGATGGGAGAACCGCCGCGTCTCCGACCAGACGGTGCAGTGGACCGCGGATGGCAAGGATCTGCTCGCGCTTGCGGGCGGCGATGTGTTTCTTGTGAAGATCGATGCTGGGGGATGGATTCAACTCACGGCCACGCCCATCGCCGAGCGCGATCCGAAGCTCTCGCCCGATGGCAAGCGTCTGGCGTATCGAAATCTGCATGATCTGTACGTCATAGAACTCGCTTCAAAGCGCGTGACGCGCCTCACGCAGGACGGCTCCTCCACGCTGCTCAACGGCGAACTCGATTGGGTGTATCCGGAAGAACTCGATCTCGGCACCGCCTACTGGTGGTCGCCCGATTCGCAGTCCATCGCCTATCTGCAGTTCGATATCAGCCGCCAGATGATTCATCCACATGTCGACATGCTGGGCCTCTTCGCGAAACCCGAACCGCAGCGCTATCCGAAGGCGGGGACACCGAACGCGGATGTGCGTCTGGGAGTTGTGCCCGCGAAAGGCGGGGATACGAAGTGGATGGATTTGGGCGAAATGCGCGATCGTCTCGCCGCGCGCATCTACTGGATGCCCGATTCCAAGGCGCTGGGTGTCTTCCGTCTGAACCGGGTTCAGGATCATCTGCACTTTCTCTCCGCCGACGCGGCCACCGGTGTATCGCGCGTGATTCTCGAAGAAAAGGATCCCTACTGGCTGAACATCAAGAACGATTTCGCATGGCTCGCCCAGCGCCAGCAGTTTCTATGGGCCTCCGAGCGCGATGGATTCCGTCATCTTTATCTCTATGACCGCAACGGCAAGATGGTCTCGCAGTTGACCAAGGGCGAGTTTGAAGTCACGAACCTGGAACTCGTCGATGAAGCTGGCGGCCGCGTCTTCTTCGAGTCGACCGAAGTGAGCCCGCTGGAGCGGCACCTGTATTCCGTGAGCCTGAGTGGCGGTGCGCGCACACGTCTGACGAAGGAGAAAGGAACTCACTCCACGACGATCAGCCCAACGGGCGAGTACTGGGTGGATTCGTTCTCGAGCCTCACCGACGCGCCCCGCACTGTGCTGCGCGATGCAACAGGCAACGTGGTGGCAACCATTCGTGAAGCCGACCGCAAGGCCTACGATGAATACGATGTGCGGCCCACCGCGTTGCTGAACTTCAAGGGTGCGGACGGCACGCTGTTTCATGCGCGCTTGATCAAGCCCGTGAATTTCGATCCCGCGAAGAAGTATCCCGCGGTGGTGATGATCTACGGCGGACCACACGCGCAGACCGTGCGCGATGTGTGGGCCGGGATGAGTTGGGAGCAGGTGCTGGCGCATCGCGGATTCGTCATCTGGCAGATGGACAACCGTGGCTCCGCCGGGCGCGGACATCTTTGGGAAGCGAAGCTGCATCGCCGCATGGGCAAGCAGGAACTCGAGGATCAAAAGGAAGGTGTGAAGCATCTGGTCTCGCTGGGCTTTGTCGACCCGCAGCGCGTCGGAATCACAGGCTGGAGCTATGGCGGCTACATGACGCTCTATGCACTGCTTCACGCGCCCGATGTGTTCAAGGCCGGCATCTCCGGAGCGCCAGTGACGGATTGGCGGCACTACGACACGATCTACACGGAACGCTACTTGGGCTTACCGTCGGAGAACGCCGGCGGCTATCGCGCCAGTTCGCCCGTATTCGATGCGAAGAACTTGAAGGGCAAGCTGATGTTGATCCACAACTTCGGCGATGACAACGTGCTCTATCAGCACAACATGCAGATGCAGGTGGAATTGCAGAAGGCGGGCAAGCAGTATGATCTGCTGGTGTATCCGCAGAAAGCGCACGGCGTGACGGGTTCGCTGAGCCGGCACATGCGGGAGGCGATGATCGCGTTTTTCGAGCGCTCGTTGTAGCGCGCTACTCTGCGATGTCCCGCATCATTCCCGTGCGTTCTTCGTACCTTACTGGTGGCGGTAGAGTCTCGTTGTTGTCCTGAAACCGGTGTCCGGGCACATGAGCGAGGCCGCTAAGATGTCAGTGAATCTGCGCATGCAGTTTTCTCGACTGCGGCAAGCGCAAGTTCGATCTCGTCATGGCCGCGGACACTCGCCGCCCGGCGCCAGTGTACTATGCTTTAACCCATGAACCGTAGAAAGTTCCTGAGCGCATGCGCCGGCGCGGCGGGTATGGCGAGCCTTGCCGATCGTGCCGATGCGGCCGGGTTGCCCAAAACGAAGATCACCCGCATCCGTTACTACAAGACGCCGACGGATGCAGCCGGCCGTCCCAACACCCGTCAGCCACTGTTCAACCAGAGCACCAACGTTGTGCTTGTGGAGACCGATGCAGGGCTCACCGGCGTTGGCGAGGGAGGCTCCGGCGACACGATGGAACAATGCGCCAGCATGCTCATTGGCGAGGACCCGTTCCGCACCGACCGGCTGTGGCAGATGATGTATCGCGGCTACTTCTATCCGGCGGGCCGCGAAAAAGTGCACGCCCTCGGCGCACTGGATGTCGCTCTCTGGGACCTGAAAGGCAAAGCCCTCGGCGTGCCCGTGTATCAGTTGCTCGGCGGCCAATCGCGCGATCACGTAGAGTGCTACTCCACCGGATTCCCTGCAAAGGGCACTCCCACCGAAGTGGCAAAAGCTTGCATCGAAGCAGGCTTCCGCGCTTATCGCATCTCCACCGACGGCCGTAACGCCGTGCTCGACCGTTTCGAATTGGTCAATCGAACCTTCGAACTCTGCAAGCAGGTGCGGCAGGGAGCAGGCAAGGATGGCGCCTGGTGTATCGACTTCCACACGGAACTCGACATGCCCGACGCGGTGACGCTCGCCAACATGATAGAGCCGCTCCGCCCCTACTTCGTGGAAGATCTCGTGCGCAGCGAAAATCCCGGCGTCTATCGCACGCTCCGCAAGCAAGTGAAGGTGCCCATCGCCGTCGGCGAGCAATTCGGCCCCAAGTGGGAATGGAACATGTTCATTGAGGAACACCTCACTGACTACGCGCGTGCGACCATTCCCAACGTCGGTGGCATCACCGATTTCCAGAAGATCGCGGCCATGTGTGAGACGCACTACGTTGGCCTTGTGCCGCATTTCACCGGCCCGATTTCCGAGGCCGCCATGGTGCACTGCTCCACCGTGTTCTCCGGTCCCGTGCTGATGGAACTGGTGATGGGCGGCACACGTCCGTGGCCGTATCTGAACCAGGGCTACGATCTCAAGAACGGCAAGTTGTGGCCGAACGAACGTCCCGGCATCGGCGTGGAAGTGGATACGTCGAAGCTGCAACTCATCGGCGATTACAAGGAGCGCTACACGTTGACCCCGCTGCTGAAGCGGCCCGACGGTTCGTACACCAACTGGTGAACGGCGACGTTATTGCCAGAGCGACACCGAATCGAAATCCTTGATCACCCAGCCAGTGCCAAACGGCACGGGATACGCCCACGTGGCCGATTGCGCGACCTTGTGCCGGTGCAACTCGGCATACGCGTCAGCGGCTGCTTTCGCGATCACCAGATCGCCCTCCGTGGTCAGCATCACCAGCGCGTCGCCCGAAAGCAGCAGCGATGCGTTGTCGCCTTGCCGCGGCTTGCCCTTCCACAACGTCTTGCCGTTTGAGAGGTCCAAACAAAATGGCTGCCCTTTGTTCTGCATCGCCACACCGAACAACAGGCCGCCCTTGCGCACTGCGTTGCTCATATAGAGGGCGACTTCGGTGTTCTGCCACACCCGCTCCGCCTGCCAGACAGCGCCCTTGCGCGCGGGCTTCAGCGCGAACACACCGCGTCCCGAGCCGTTGTTACCGATGCCAGAGTAGACCAGCAGCCCGCCGTGAATCACCGGTGTCACGATGTCCTGCGAGTAGTCGGTCTTGTGCTCCACCTTCCACAGCAGCGCGCCCGACGCTGGATCCACCCCAATTACATGGTCCTGGCTCTGCGTCACGATCTGGCGTACACCCTCGAAGGTCGCCATGACAGGGGATGCGTACGACGGGCCATCGCCCTTCCATTGCCACTTCTCTGCCCCGGTGCCGGTGTCAAACGCGATTAGCGCGCCGTCGTCGTGCCCGCCCACATGTGCGATCAGGACATTGCCATCGGCCAGTGGCGACATCGCTGTGCCATAAAGCGGCGATGTCTCCTTGAAGCGTCCGGCGAATTCCTTGCGCCAAGTCAGTTTTCCCGAACTCGCATCCCACGCCGAGAGAATGCCGCTGATCCCGAGCGTGTAGATGCGGCCGTTGTGGACGAGCGGCGTCGACTTCGGCCCCTCGCCGTGTGACGTCGCCGCCGGGTTAATGCGGTAAGGAGCCGCGTAGGACTGCCGCCAAATCACCTTGCCTGTCGCGGGGTCGAGCGCGAGCAAATGCTCCTGACCTTTGTCGCGCGCAAACACGAATAGACGGCCGCCGGCGAGGACGGGCGTTGAGTGCCCCTCGCCGACCGTCAGCTTCCACTTCTGCTGAAGCTTCGCCTGCCACTCGGTGCGCGCCTCAATCACGCCGTCTCGCGCCGCACCGCGCCACTGCGGAAAGTCAGCCGCGAATGACGTGCCAGCGAGTAGAAAAAGGAGAGCGATACCCATACCTCATGTTAGACGCGGTCGCGGAGGAAACGGCGCGGCCGATTGTCTCGTCGCGGTGCATCACGCGGACCACCGCATCCTCCAACTCGCGCAAGAGAACAAGTTCCGCCGCTTGGCGGCACATCGCGGCAAGTTCCGGCGCTCCCGGCGCCGTCCGCAGACTTGCACCGGCGACCCGGCAACGCGCACACCACCCGCCCGCCCCGCTTGGCGGCAGTGTCGCGGGTCAGCCTTCGGGCCACGCCGGGCCGTTTCGCCAGCCGCCGCTCAACCCCAGCCCACTGCACAACACTCTTGCAATCCAACCCAGAATGTGTAATTATTCATGGTAGTGAATAAAAATTCACACGGGGACCACAGGGTCCCCTTTAGCTTTCGGGAGGACACGAAGATGGCGGCTGCGTTGACGGACATCTCGGAATGGCGGGTGGCGCAAGGCGATCTCCGGTCGGACTTCGACCTGACCACGCACGAACTCACGGCGTTGCTCGACCTCACGGCACAGGTGAAGCGCAGCCCTGTGCGTTATGCCTCGGCCCTCAAGGGCCGCTATCTCACTCTGCTTTTTGAGAAGCCCTCTCTGCGCACGCGCATGACGTTCGAACTCGCCATCAAGCAGCTCGGCGGCGACGCCATCCTCTCCAACGGGCCTATCGGTGATCGCGAGCCTCTGAAGGATGTCGCCCGAAACCTCGACCGCTGGACGCAGGGAATCGTCGCGCGCACCTTCACCCAGCAGACCATTGAAGAACTCGCGCACTGGTCCTCGGTCCCCGTGATCAACGCGCTCAGTGACCTCTATCATCCCTGCCAGGCGCTCGCCGACATGACCACGTTGAAGGAGAAGTTCGGCCGCTTCCGTGGCGTCAAGCTTGCCTTCGTTGGCGACGGCAACAACGTGGCGCACTCGCTCATGCTGCAGACCAGCCGGCTCGGCGCGGACATCGCCGTTGCCACGCCCAAGGGCCATGAGCCCGACGCCGGCATTGTTGCCAAGGCACGCGCTTTCGCGGCGGAGACCGGCGCGAAGGTGCACGTTTGCACCGATCCCTACGAGGCGGTTCGCGGCGCGCACGCCGTGTATACCGATGTCTGGGCCAGCATGGGACAGGAAGCCGAAGCCGAACAGCGCAAGGCTACCTTCGCCGGCCATCAGGTATGCGAAAACCTCATGGCGGCAGCCCGGGAAGACGCAGTCTTCATGCACTGTCTGCCCGCCAAGCGCGGCCAGGAAGTCACCGACGAAGTGATGGAACTGCCGCACTCGGTGGTGTTCGACCAGGCCGAGAACAGGCTGCACGCGCAGAAGGCGCTCCTGTTGATGTTGCTCAACTAAGGCGCAAACACCGACAATCAAAGACGGAATGAAACTTTGGGGTGGAAGATTCGAAGGCGGACCTTCCGAAGTGTTCGACCGCTTCGGGCGCAGTCTGCATTATGACAAACGGCTCATTGATGCCGACCTGATGGGTTCCATCGCGCATGCCCGTGGTCTGCGAACCATCGGCATTCTGACGCACTCCGAATGCGCGGCGCTGGTCGAAGCGCTCGAAACCATGCGGCAGCAAGCCGCCGATCCCGCGTTCTTCGACAATTCCACGGAAGAAGACGTGCACACCGTCGTCATCCGCAAGTTGAAGGAACGCGTCGGCGCCGATCTCGCCGACAAGATCCACACCGGCCGCAGCCGTAACGACCAGGTCTCGCTCGATGTGCGCCTCTGGCTCCGCGGTCAGATTGATGCGGCGCGAGGGCTACTGGGTGACTTACTCGACGAGTTACTCAAGCTGGCGCGCCGGTATCCCGATGCGATCATTCCCGGCTACACGCACACCCGCCGTGCGCAACCGGTCCTTTGGCCGCACTATCTGCTGGCCTATTTCGAGATGTTCGCCCGCGACTGGGAACGCCTCGGCGACGCCCGCCGCCGCGTCAACGTAATGCCGCTTGGATCCGGCGCGCTTGCCGGAAGCGGCTTCCCCGTGGATCGCGAGGCAATTGCGAGGGAACTCGGCTTCGATTCCATCACCCGCAATAGCATGGATGTCAGTGGCGACCGCGATTTCATTCTCGATTTCGAGCATGCGGCCAATCTCATCATGCTCCATTTGAGCCGCCTCGCCGAGGACTGGATCCTCTACACCGGCGAGGAGTTCGGCTGGATGGATCTCGGCGACGGCGTCACCAGCGGATCGAGCATGATGCCGCAAAAGCGCAATCCCGACTCACTCGAATTGATCCGCGGCAAGGCGGGCCGGGTCTTCGGAACTTACATGGCATTGTTAGTCACCATGAAGGGTCTGCCCATGACTTACAACCGCGACATGCAGGAGGACAAGGAGCCGCTGTTCGACGCTGCTTCGCAGTTGCTGCAATCGCTGGAAATGGCGTGTGCCGTCGTCCAAACCGCCACGCTGAAACCGGAAGTGCCGATGGCGGCCGCCGAGCAGAGTTGGGCCGTCGCCACGGACCTTGCCGACGCGCTCGCCCGCAACGGCGTCCCGTTTCATCAGGCGCACAAAATCGTGGGACGCCTCGTGCTCGAAAGCGTCAAGCAGGGCCGAGGCGCGAAGGACTGGAGTGCCGCCGAACTCACCGCGTTCGCCCCGGAATTCCAGGCGGAAATGGCGGTGCTGCTCGATCCAAGGGAAGGCATCAAGACACGGGAAATCGCCGGTGGAACAGGTCCCGCGCGCGTCGCCGCGGCCCTCAACGAAGCCGAGGCACGCCTGCGCCGGATGCGCGGTTAGAAGACATCCATCATGATCAAACGCGAACGCCAGCAGGCCATCCTCGAGATCATCCGCCGTCAACACGTGCACACGCAGGAGGAACTCGCCGGCATACTGGCGGAGCGCGGGATCGACACCACACAGGTTACTCTCTCTCGCGATATCCGGGAATTGAACCTCGCGAAAACCTCCGAAGGTTACCGCCAACTCACGGCCGCCCCTGTGGGACCCAGCGTGGAAGACGCCGTGGCTGAGTTTCTCACCGAGATTCGCGTGGCGAAAAATCTGATCGTCCTCAAGACGCGTACCGGCAGCGCGAGCCCCCTGGCCGTGGCTCTCGATCAAGCCAGTTGGCCCGAAATCGTCGGGACCGTGGCCGGCGATGACACAATCCTCATCGTCACTCCCGACGAGGACACCGCGCTCCAGCTCCGCCAGAAACTCAGCTCAATGTAAGGACGGTTCACGCGCCCGCCGCGGCGCTGCGTACGTTGCCCTTTGGCAAATAGCGCTCAAGCACCATGTAGAGCTCGTTCGGATGAAACGGCTTGTGGAGGAAATCGTCCGCGCCTGCCATGCGAAGTTCCTGCGTCTGATCCTCCAGCGCGTTGGCCGATACCGCCACAATCGGCGTTCGACGGTCTCTTTCCATCGCGCGAATCTGCCGCGTCGCGTCCACTCCGTTGAGACGCGGCATCAGATTGTCCATCAGAATCAGATCATATTCGCCTGCCTGCAACGCTTCCACCGCCTGCACGCCGTCGGAGGCGATCTGCACATCCACCCCTGCCTTCTCCAACAGTCTCGCCGTGATTCGCTGATTCAGAAGATTGTCTTCGGCCAGCAATACCCTGCCCTGGAGCCTGGGAGGCTTGGCGTGCGAGGTCTCCGGCTTCCGCGGCGTCTCGGCCAGCGCCAATTGGAAGCGGAACGTCGATCCCCATGCCCCGGTCCGCTCCAGCACCAGCGACCCACCCATCGCCTCCGCCAGTTGCCGCGAGATGGCCAGGCCAAGCCCCGTGCCCCCTAGCACATCCGGCTCGTCGTGATGTACCTGCACAAAGGGCTTGAATAGCTTCGTCCGCGCCTCAGTCCCGATGCCGATCCCCGTATCAATCACGCGGATCACCACGAGGCCGGGTTCGCCCGGCTGGCCCTCAATGTCCGCCCGCACCCTTACGGCGCCGTATCTCGTGAATTTCACAGCGTTCGAAACGAGATTCGTCACCACTTGCCCGATCCGCGCGGCATCGCCCAGAAAACATGTCTTCACCAGCGCGATATCCGTCTCAAAACCTAGTCCTTTCTGCTGCGCGCAGAGACGGAAAGGCGCGACCGCAGTCTCGATGGTCTGCCTCAGATCGAGCGGCGCGCTCACAACCGTGATCCGGCCCGCTTCCCCCTTCGAGTATTCGAGAATCGCATTCAGCACCGAGACGAGATTCTCGGCCGATGTCAGACACATGCGGGCATAGTCTTGCTGCTCCCGGTCGAGCGGAGTCTGCAGGATCAACTGGAGCGCGCCCACAACCCCATACATCGGCGTGCGGATTTCGTGGCTCATGCTTGCCAGCAGTTCCGTCTTGTGCGCGGCCGTCGACTCGGCTTGCTTTCGCGCCGCTGCCATCTCCTCCACATGCACGGCGTTCCAAAAGTCACGGGAACACAGGCGCAATTGAATCAGAAGGAGCGAAAGAAACACCATGCTCAATGCCGCAATCGCGAAACCAGGAGCGTCGCCCCTTACAAGCGAGGCTACTGTCGTCGGACAAACCAGGATCGCCAACGCGCGTACGGCGAGGCGCGGATCCGGCGCGAGGGCGGAGATCGCGCCCGCGGCCAGCCCAGCGCCAGCCACCACAATGAGACTGCCACTCCAATCCGTCAGGCAACATCGCGCACTGAGCGCCGCAAAAACACCGTAGACGAGAAAATTCCCATAGAGGCCAGATCGTAACCGCAGCCGCCACACCTCAGAGCGGTCGCCCTGGCTGATCCGGCGCGCGGCGAAAAAGCGCAGCAGACCGAAAACCGCCGTTCCCGCCATGGAAAAGCCGTATAAGACCGGATGCCTTTCTGAAATCGGCGTCGCCAGCCCGACGATTGCGAGAATCACGATATACATCAGCCCGCCGGGGGCGGAACGTTCCGCCAGCAGCCGCCAAACCCGCTCGTGAGTGCTGCCGTCGGAACTGCTGCCTGGCGCAGGTCCCGCTACGGTGAGTTCCATGGCAGGTATGCCCAGCCATCCAGTCTCCGCACTCCCCGCTGGGACCCCGAAAGGCCGGGCGGGTTCGCCGGTTGGGAGCCGCATGGAACTCTTCTCGTGCATTTGATACCTGCAAAAGCCAGACTTAACTCGCTGCTGTCTCTCCAACAGGAACCATGGACGGATGCGGTGGTTTGCGCGACGTCCCGCATTTTTCGGAGCTTCGGTGCGATTAGTCTAGCTCATTTTTCTGTGGCGCACAATGCATTCCTTGCAATTGCGTACCACTATATCGCGACAAATCGCCCGGTATCCTGCCGTCGCGGCGGGGATCACCGCCCGCCCCGCGCAGATCCATAGGGCGAAACGAGCAGTTTCACGGACGGATTTCCTTGTAGCGCGCCTCGACATCGGCGAGGTAGGCGAGTTCGGCGGCCGTTGGCGCTCCGATATTGCCCGCGATCTGTTGGTATAACCCGTTGATCTCCTGTTCGATCGTGGGCGGCGAATCCAGCCGGCCGGCGCCCGCAAGCTGGCCGTACTTGGCGATCTGCGCCTGGATCGTCTTGCGCTCCGCGGCAACCTTCTCATTCGCGGATTTGGCGTCCGCCTCGCTCAGGGTGCGCCGGTGGTACTCCTCCAACGCAGCCAGCCGCGCGATCTCGGCGTCGAACTTCTTCAACCTCGTGTTCGACTCGCTGGCCATCGCGCGCAGCTTCAACGCGGTGTCCCGCTGCAACACGAGGTCGCTCAGGGGGCTATTCAGCGTGGGATCCAGCTTGACCTCGATCTTCTGCTCCAGCGCCTGCCCGGCAGCCGTCAACCGCACCTTATAGGCGCCCGGAACGACTTCGGGCCCACGGGGACCGCCGCCGAAGGTGACCTCCATCGGGTCGGGAGCGCGGCGCAACTCGGGTCCGTCGTAGCGCAGATCCCAGTTGATCCGGTTGAAGCCCTGCTCCTTGGGCGCGTCGCGGAGAGTGCGGATGATGGCGCCTTTCTCATCCAGAATCTCGAGCTTGACGTTCTCCGCCTTGTCCTTCAGGTAGTAGGTGAGCAAGGCGCCGTAGGGCGGATTGGCGGCGGCGTAGGCTTTGCCGCCCAGCCCATAAGCGCGCATCGGAGTGGCATGGCGCAGCGCAGGGCGCGCGGCAAAGAGATGGGCGGGCTTGGCGGCGATCTCCGCGCTCATCTGTTGCAGCGGCGTGACGTCGTCGAGTATCACCACCGAGCGGCCGTGCGTTCCGAGAATGAGATCGTTCTCGCGCGGGTGAACGAGAATGTCGTGCACGGCCACCTTGGAGAGGTTCTTCAGCAGCAGCGGCTGCCAGGTCTGCCCGCCGTTCCAACTCGCGAATAAACCGGTCTCGGTCCCGGCATACAAAAGGTTGGGATTCTTCGGATCCTCCTTCACCACCTGCACGTAAGCCTTTTCGGGAAGCCCGTTCACCAAACGCGTCCAGCTCTTTCCGCCGTCGGTGGTTTTGAACAGGTGCGGGCGGTAGTCGTCCAGCAGATGGCGGTCGAAGCTCGCGTATGCCGTCATGGCATTCGTGCGCGAAGGCTCCACATGCGAAACAGGAGACTCGGCCGGCACGCCGGCGACGTTGGCCGCCACGTTGGTCCACGCCTTGCCGCCGTCCATCGTCACCTGAAGATTCCCGTCGTCAGTCCCTACCCAGATCACCCCGGATTTCACCGGCGATTCGCCAATCGTGATGATGGTCCCGTTGTTCTCCGCGGTCGAATTGTCGAGCCACACCGGACCGCCTGCGGGCTTGTACTTCTCCGGGTTATTGGTGGTGAGATCCGGGCTGATCGGTTCCCAACTCGAGCCGAAATCGCGCGACTGGAACAGCACATTGGAGCCGAGGTAGACGGTGGTCTTGCCGTGCGGCGAGCCCACGATGGGAGAGTTCCAGTTGAAGCGGTACTTGAGCTGGTTGATCCAGCCCGAGCGCGGCTGCGGCGTAATGGACTTCTGATACCCTGTCTTCAGATCGTTGATGAGAATCCGTCCGCCCTGGCTCTCCGTCAGTAGCAGGTCGGGGTTGTCGGGGTGCCCGAGCGCATAGAACCCGTCACCGAAACTCACCAGCGTCCATTCGGCGTTCGTAATCCCCGAGGGCTGGCGCACGCGCGACGGACCGCGCCACGTGCCGTTATCCTGCAAGCCACCCGTGATGTTGTAGAAGGGCAGCGCGTTGTCGGCGTAGATCTGGTAGAACTGGCCGAGAGGAAGGTTCGTCACCGCCTCCCAAGTGTCGCCGCGATCGTAGGAAACCGAGACCCCTCCATCCTGCCCGTGCCACATGCGGTTGGGGTCCACGGGATCGATCCAGAGCGAGTGGTAATCGATGTGGGTGTTGCCGACGATGTTCCGCCACGCCTTTCCGCCGTCGATCGAAACGAGCAGATTCGTTGCGATGGCGTACACGCGGTTCTCGTCTTTCGGATCCACCCGGAGATCGGCGTAATAAAAGCCGCGCGACACCACCTCGCGGTTCCGCGTCACCTCCGTCCAGCTCTCCCCCGCGTCGTTCGAGCGGTAAAACGTTCCCTCTTTCGACTCGCACGCGGCATACGCGATGTTGCCGTTCGAAGGCGCCAGCTTTACCCCCGCACGGCCCATCAGCTTTGGCAAGCCCCGCGTGGACTTCTTCCAGGTACGCCCGCCATCGGTCGACCGGAATATGCCCGACTGCTCGCTGCCCGAGGTGTGATTCCAGGGCTTGCGCTCAAAGCGCCACACCGCGGCCAGCAGGACATTCGGGTTCTGACGGTCGATGTCCAGGTCGGCGCAGCCGTGTTTGTCGTCGACGAAGAGGGTCTTCTGCCAGGTCTTGCCCCCGTCAGTGGTGAGGAAGACACCGCGCTCGTCGTTGGGCGCGGCCTGATGGCCGATGGCGCAGACCCATGCCGTGTTGGAGTCGAGCGGCGAGACCAGCACGCGGGCAATGTGTTCGGTCTCTTTCAGACCAAGATGCGACCATGTTTTCCCGCCATCGGTGGACTTGTACACTCCATCGCCGAACGATACGGAGTTCCGCATGTTGGCCTCGCCCGTGCCGAGCCAAATGGTCTCGGGGTTGCGCGGGTCGAGCACGAGGTCGCCCACGGAGACGGTGGCGCCCGCCCGGTCGAACAACGGCGACCAGGTGAGCCCTGCATTCACGGATTTGAAGAGGCCGCCCCCGCCCGTACCGGCGTAAACAATGCGCGGGTTGCCGGGCACGCCTTCCACATCCGCGGTTCGTCCCCCCATGTTCGCGGGTCCGATGTAGCGGTATTGGAGCGCGTCCAGAAGTTTGACATCGAAAGGAGCCTGGGCCGAAAGCGCGGACACCAGGAGACTGGCGAGGAAAATGGATCGCATAGGGCTACAGCCCATTATGCAGGATTAAGAAATTCTTTCTGGCAGACCCGCTCTCAGGGCGCGGGTAACTCCACCGGCGGCGCTCTTCCGTGACATCATGAAAGGTCATGAGAATTACAGCCCTCCATCTGCATCCCGTCGCCATTGCCGACCCGCCTCTGCGCAGTTCCTACGGCCTGCACGCGCCCTACGCGATTCGTACGATCGTCGAGATCGAGACCGATGAAGGTATCAAAGGCTGCGCCGAGACCTACGGCGGTGAACAGCCCCTGGCATTGCTTAGCGCGGCGCGAGAGAAGCTGATTGGCCGCGACGTCTTCCAACTCACCAGCCTGCTGATGGACTTCGAAGCTCAGGCGGAGCAGGAACGGGCGGGGCTCACCGGTGATCGCTCTCAAACCTGGCATGTGCCCGGCGAGAATCCCATGGATCGCCACACGCGCACCTTTGCCGCAATCGAAATCGCGTGTCTCGACGCAATCGGCAAAGCGTTGAACAAGCCGGTCTGCGATCTGCTGGGTGGACGCGCCCGCAATGAAACCCCGTTCTCCGCTTATCTCTTCTATAAGCATGCGGGCGGCGGCGGTCTCGGCGATGATGCGCGCGACGATGAGTACGGCGAAGGGCTCACGCCCGAAGCGATGGTCCGCCAGGCGGCCCAAATGATCGAGCAATACGGCTTCCGCGAAATCAAACTCAAGGGCGGCGTGCTGGATCCCGATGTCGAAATCGAAACGATTCGCGCACTGCGCCGCGAATTCGGCCCCACAGTGCCGCTGCGCATTGATCCGAACTGCGCCTGGAGTGTCGATACCAGCGTCAAGGTCGGCGAAGCCCTCGTCGAAGAACTGTCCAACGGTGGTTATCTCGAAGACCCCTGCGCCTCGCTCGAAGGCATGGCCGAAGTCCGCAAGCGGCTAATGGCTCAGGGCATTCAAACGCCATTTGCCAGCAATGTCGCTGTCACTTCGTTCGCGCACATCCCACAGGCTTGGAAGCTCGATGCCGTGCAGATCGTGCTCTCCGATCCGCACTACTGGGGCGGCATCCGCGCGCAGCAGCAACTCGATCACTTCTGCAGTGTGTTCGGAATGGGCCTCTCCATGCATTCCAACAATCACCTCGGCGTCAGCCTGATGGCGATGACGCATGCCGCTGCCGCCTGCCCGCATCTCCACTTTGCCTGCGACACGCACTATCCTTGGCAAACCGAACAGGACGAAGTCGTGCTAGGTGGCCGGATTGCCTTCCACAATGGCGCGGTCCGCATTCCGGAGAAAGGCGGTCTCGGCGTGGAGCTCGACTACGATCAGATTGCGCGCCTCAACGAGCGCTACGAGAAACTCCCGTACCGCAAGCGCGACGACGAAGCGGAAATGCGCAAGCGCGTGGATCCCGAATGGCGGCGCGTGCTTCCGCGCTGGTAAGCCATCGCGAGGAAATCCGTGCCCACTGAGCCAACGATCTTGAATCCCGATGTCCTCGGCAGCCCCGATCAGGAGACCGGACTCCGAGGTCCGCGCATCCGTTGCCCGTTGTGCGACTGGCAGCCAGATCCGCACGACGTCTGGCGCTGCGTTTGCGGCTACTATTGGCACACATTCGACACGGGTGGGGTGTGCCCGGAGTGCCTCCATCAGTGGATGACCACCCAATGTCTGTCGTGCGCCGGCTGGTCGGCTCACTCGGACTGGTACGAGTATTGATTGCCACCGGCGAAAAAAACATCGCCGGACCTTGGCCCCGCAAAGGGCTTCCAGTCCGGCGTGCTCGCTCGGAGGAGAGAGAGATTCAACTCGCGGTAGCGCAGCCTTCGCCACAATGCCGTGGCGAGGGTGACATCCCGGATGAGTCCTGCTGGCGCTGGCTTGCGGGACTCACTTACTAAGTACCCCGCTTCCAGCGCTCGGTCCAGCATTTCCGGACAGCAAACAATCGAAAACTATTGCCGCAACCGGCTTCGATGCGGCGAAACCAGGCCTCCCCTGGAGAGGGGACGCGGCAGGCAAGAGTGCCCGCGCTACCGAAGCAGCACGAGAGCGTACTTGTGAGACGGTGTTTCCAAGTCCGGCAACTCGAAATCAGCCACGTATCAACGCCGAGCCGCCAATCCGTTCGGGCTGAGCGCTGAAAGCTGAGCGCAGAAAGCTCCACAATTCAGATCTTGCCGGGATTCTTGTGAGTAACTCGATCGTAAATCAGCCCGGCGACTCCGCCGGCCACAGCCCCGACAATCGCGCCCTTCTTATCCTTCGTCACTGCCGCCCCGATCGCCGCGCCCGACGCCGCACCGCCGGAGATGAGGATCATGCTGTTTTTCCAACTCCGGTTGCGATTCGCCTCGGCTTTCTGATCATCGGACGTCTTCGCTTCGGCTGGCGCGGATTTCGCGTCTCCCGGCTTCGCATCTCCGGACTTCGCCAGTTCCGGCTTGGCCGCAGCCGCATTGTCCGTCGCATCCAGATTCTTCGCCGTCTGCTCGATCCCCTGGAACAGCCCGGAAACTGCCTGAAAGAACGACTGTACGTCGCCCGCGGCGGATGCGGCCCCATTCGCAGGTATGGGCGCGGCAGGAGCGCTCTGCACGGGCTCCGCCGAAGCAAGCAATCCGGCAAGCAGCAGGCTTCCGGCGAGTTTCACGGCAACCGAACTTCTCATTTCGTTTCGTTTCCCCTTCCACCCGTAAAGACGCTGAGACGCCTGCGTGGTTTCGAACGGAATGATTAAAGTTCCTTGAACAAGGGACCGCCTGTAACACCCAGACAGCTTACTCGATCCCCCGCCGGCTCACCAGATACACCGCAAAACTCCCCAGCCAGTGTCCGCCTTCATAGTGGTCTCCCGTGATGCTGGCGAGCCCGGCCTCCCGCAGTTTCGCAATCCGCGCCTCAAATCCCGCGCGCCTCGGCGACGCCGCGGGCAACTTCGACACAATCCCCTCCATCATCCAGGCACGGCTTAGATTCAGTCCCGCCAGATGATACAGCTTTCCATCCGTTACGTCGGTCACTCTCGTAGCTTCAAAAGGCAACTCCGGCAGAAAGGCATCCAGCCAGCGGACATACTCGGCCTGCGGAAGAATGCGCCGGACCGCATCGGCTTCGGCAAGACAAGGCGACAGGAAATCCTCACCGGAGGGCTCATACGCCGCCGGACAGTTTCGATCCTTCAGATAGTAGTCTCTGGCGCGCGACTCCAGTAACTTCCGGAATTCGCCATTCCCCGCAATCCGCGCATAGTCGAGCATCAACCCCATGGCGAACGCCGTGTTACTATGTTCGCCCGTGCGCACCGGATAGGATAGCTTCGGCAGCCACGCCGATACCCTCGCCACGGCAAGTTCCTCCAGGGGCCGCAACGCCGCCGCCCACTCGCGCGCCCCCGGATCGGTCCACTCCCTCAGTTCGGCCCCGAGTTGAAGCAGCCACGCCAGCCCGTAGGGCCGCTCGAAGGTATTCCGCCCCGGCGCCGACAGATACTTCACTTCGCGCTCGATGTTCCTTCGCGTCAGGCTTCGCGCCACCGCCGCCCGGGCCGCCTCCGCAAAAGGCGCCTTCGGGAACAGCCGCGACAGCCTGACCAGCAGCCAGTGCCCGTGAACGGAGGAATGCCAGTCGTAACATCCGTAAAAGGCAGGAGTAAGTTCCCTGGGGGGACGTGCGTCGGAATCCGACGCCATCGCATGCGCAATCTTGTTCGGATACTCCTGATGCACGCAATCGAGCGCCAGTTTCGCGAACCGCCCCGCCTGTTCCTGACTGAAATCCGCTGCCTGCACGCGCCCTCCCGCCAGCAGGATGCCCAAAACGAGCCTCATTCCTACGAGTTTCATGACGTAATCTCGGGGATCGGCAGTTCCAGAGCCCTCTGCATCAGGCGCTTCCAGTGTGGGTAGCCATTGGTTGCATCGGCGGCCATCAGAGTTGGCTCCTTGAGGTCGATGCGCCCGCCACATTGCCTCAACCACTGAAGGAAACGGTTGCTTTCCCCCCAGTGCATGTAACCCTGCTTCTTCAGATACTCGATCCGCAGCAGCAGCCGCTCCTCCAAACCCGCCACCCACTTATAGTGATGCACGGGGAGATAGTAATACTTGGGCGGGCACGGATTCCCGCCAATCGCATGATGCTGCCCGTAGCGGACGGGCCTTCCTCCCTTGACAGCCAGCACCTTGCGCGGATCGCCCATCAAGACGGGAGTGGTCAGAAACGCCCCGATCGGATACTGCTCGCTCAATTGCCTGCCGCGTTGCACCGGCGCGAGCGAGCCATCTCGCGCCAACCGGTCGACGAAGCATCCGCGAACCGCATCGAACCCCGCACGGTCACACTCGCTCACCACTTGCCGCAGCCCAGCCGGGTACTCCTGCAACTCATCCACATCGGCCAGCACGAACCAATGGTCTGGAAACTCCTTCCGGCTGTCATGATAGATCCGGTTCGCCGTCGGGATCCAGTCTCCATGGTGTACTCCCGCCACCGGACAGCCCGCATCCCGGGCCTCCGCTTCCAGTAACTCCCGCGAAGGATCTTTCGGGTCCGGGATATGCAGGTGTACGTGAATTTCATCCACACCCAGTTGCTGATAGTGCCGGATCCAGTGATAGAGCGTCGGCGAACCCGCGCCCGCCAGAGTTATCGCGTGAATTGGGTTTTCCATGGACGTAACCTCGCTGTCCCTTGTATCGCCTTTTCGAATAACTCCAGATATCTCGGCTTGAGTGAGTTGCGCGAATACATTGCCGCCGCTTCCCGGCAAAGGGTCACCTGTTGTTCGTACAGTTCCTCATCGAAGCATAACTTCTGAACCACATTCAGCCAGGGTTCCACGGCCTCCGCCGCCACGGGCCGCCGGGTCTGCATCGTGTAGTCCGGTGGCAGCGGCAGCACATAGCCGGCTCCGTTGCAGCTCTCCGCCAGTCCCCCGCGGTCGCTGACCAGCGGCGGAACCCCGTTCACCATCGCCTCGGCCACCACACGTCCGGACGGCTCCTCCCAGCAGGAAGGAACCAGAAGCATCCGCGTATTGGCGAAAATGTCGCGCGGTTTCGGCACGGCTCCCGCGATCATGATGTTTTCGTGCCGCCGAAGATCGAATCCGCCCATCAGACCCGCCTTCAACACCATCCCGGCGGTCCCGCGCGACTCAATCGCCAGCAGTGCGATGTTCGGACACCGCTTGCCGGCTTCCTCAGCCAAACGGACGAAAAAGAACAGCCCCTTCTCCACCGAAGGATTGACCATTGTCACGAAGATCGGATCGTGTTCCGGCGCGAGAACATCGTCCAGATCAAGAGGCGTTGGGAGTGCCACGCTGTCAATGCCGATCGCTTCCTTGTATCGCTGGGCCATGAACTCGCTGGGCGTTGTCACCACGTCGATATGATCGAAAAAACCTTCTACCAGATAGCCCATGTTGAAGACGCAAAACGCAATCTTCGCCCCGGATAACTTGGCGCGGCGGTGACGCCGGATATCACCCGGAAGTCCGCCATAGGTAAATAGGATGTCCGGTTGAAAGGTCTCTAATTCACGATCAAACAGTAAGTCGAACTGCCGGCCATGGGCCTGTTCCCACTGGAGCGGAGATAGCCGCCCCGTGTCGAGAAGCGTGTAGGGAATTCCGCGCTGCGTGAACCGGTACTCACGCCGGTTGCGTGGACCAGGGGGAGTGACTTCCACCTCCACCCCGAGCGACTTGATATAGCTGAGCGCGTCCTGCTTCTGCCCGCGCTCCGTGGCCGTAGTCCCGATCGCTCGCACTTCAAACCCGGATTCCTGTGCGAACTCTACCGCCGTTTGCGCATTGCGTGCCGCTCCGCTGGCCGGATCTTGCGGCATCTGCGGAAGGCTGAGCAGGATTCGAGGTTTCATGGTTGCCAATCTTCAGCAGCCCGGGCCCACGCCACAGGGCCACGGGTCACCACCCATCCGGGCAGCGCAGCGAAAGGGCCTTGCGGAAAGGTAAGAAAGGATACGCCGAAGGCCGGAAGTCCGCACGGATGCGCAATCCATTCGCGGACTCCGGCCTTCACCAAAAACGAAGCGGAAAGTTACCCTTTGTGCAGCTCAAACACATCCTGACCGTCGCGCCGGCGCCTCACCAGCCTCCAGCCAAGTACTGCCAATCCCGCCACCATCAGTCCGGCCGATGCCGGTTCCGGAACATCATTGGCCGGGATCGCATTGAAATCAATCGAATTCGACGGGATTGTCACGAACAGCGCTCCACCCTCCGTCGACCAGTCCACCTGCAGGATCGCCTGAACCGACATGAGGCCATCCGTGAATGCCCCGCTCGTGACCATGTTCGCCGTTCCGGAGAAAGGCCCGAACGCACCTCCGGAACTACTCACAGTGGTGGTCGCAAAAATGCCTCCGCCGCTCGGCGCCGACAACGTGTAAGTCAGGTTCCAGGAACTCAATGCCACCGCTCCTGACCCGCTGATCGAAAAACTGTATGCAAGCGGAATGAGCAGACCCGATGCAACGGAACCCGAAACGAAATCCGATGTCCCCATCGTGATCTCCGCCAGTCCTCCTGATAAAAACGCCAAAGTACTGCCCGAATCGCCCGAATAAAGCTTCACGCCGGTGATGCCGTTGGAGCCCGCCGGAAGTTGCTCCGCAACGGTGACGCACGCCCGGAAAAGACCGTCGTCAGACCCACTGCATGTGGGGTTGCTGGTAGGGAGAATAGCCGCTGCTTCCGACTGCACGGCAGCGGCGAGAGGAACAATGACCAGGGCGGCCTTTCGAGCGGCGCCCTGCATGAGCTTTTTCGCTCTCGCAAGATAGTCTGTCTGTGGCAATGGATGCCCTCCGAGTCGACACAAGGATTGGGCGCAGTGCCCTCACTGGACGGAGCGTTGCGCCTTTCATCGATAGTACTACAAGACCAGGACTCGCGGAGAGTACTATTACGCGGAGGTCGTGGGGGGATAGCGCCGCCAAGATGAGGGGAGCGAGTCCTGGATCGCCTTAGCTCTTGGCGGGCGGCCCGCCATCAACCCCGCGACAGGCCCGTGCGGCGCCGGGCCAGGAGGTTGACAAGTTCGTGACGTTACTGTTAGCGTTAAGTTACAATTCCGTGAATGCCCGCATCGTGTTGTGCTTCATCGCTTCGGTGGCCCTTGCACAGTCCCCCAAGGATGCGCCGAAATCCGCCCCCGATCCGCTCAAAAGTACCGAAGCGCCGAGATCTTCCGCGGCCGACAACCTGAATCTCCTCGGCAGCACGAACACGCAGGGAGGCGAAAGCCGCCGCAATGAGAACGTCAGCTTCAACCTGATCGACAACAATAGCCTCAAAGAGCTCAATATCCGCATGGGTACTACGGCGACCATCGTCACCGAAATGCAGCCCCAGCGCCATTATTACGGAGTCGAGTTCGGCAACAGCCCACCTTCCCTGCTGCACCTGTCGTCCTCGAAACCGGCGGCGGCGATTCACGGCATGCTCTTCGCCACTCACAACAACAGCGTGTTCAGCGCACGTTCCTTCTTCCAGGTGGGTTCCGTCCAACCCGCTCGCGAGAATCAGTACGGATTCCAGTGGACAAGCCCGCTCTGGCGAAAGGCCTTTCTCTCAATCGACGGATCGCAGCAGAAAACCCGTGGAAATGTGAATGGAAACGTTCTGGTTCCACTGACGGAGGAGCGGAGTGCACTTACTACGGATCCCGCGGCACGCGCCCTGATCGAGCGATTCTTCGCGGCTTACCCGGCGGCTCTCCCCAACCGTCCCGATATCGATCGCCGGGCTCTCAACACGAACGCCGCTCAGCGCATCAACACGGATACCGCAGCATTCCGCATTGACCAGATCCTCTCCTCCCGGGACAAGTTCATCCTGCGGCACGCACTTACCAGTCAGCAGGTCGATGCCTTCCAGTTGGTCGCCGGCCAGAATCCCGACACGACCACAAAGTCGCATAACTCGAGACTTACCTGGCAGCGCGCATGGTCCGCGAGAACGGTCACCGATGTGACCGCCGGTTTCGACCGCGTCCGCAGCCTTCTGATGCCTGAGCCCAATGCCGTTGGCCCGCAAGTGCAAATCGGCACCGCCTTCACAGCCCTCGGCCCGAACAGCAATGTGCCGCTCGACCGCGTCCAGAACCGTTTTCGCGCGGCCGCCATGGCGAGCACTCAACGTGGATCGCACCGCATTGTTGCGGGCGGAGAGGTTACAAGGTTGCGATTCAACGGACGGGAAGCATCCAGCAACCGGGGCAATTTCTATTTCCGCAACGATTTCGGACGGGATGCGATCACAAATTTCCGCCTCGGTCTCGCCAGCCGATTCTCCACCGGCCTGGGAGAAATCGACCGCGGTTTTCGCAACTGGGAGCAGCACTACTACGCGGGAGACACCTGGCAAATGAGTTCGCGGCTCACGGCCTCACTCAGTGTCCGCTATCAGCCCTTCCTGGCTCCTTCCGAGGCCGATGGCCTCACCACCATCCCTTACCGTTGCGACTGCAATAACTTCGGACCGCGCGCCGGACTCGCCTACCGCTTACCCGGCCAGCGGGGAGTGCTACGCGCGGCCTACGGCCTCCACTATGGGGAGTTGTTCCCTGTGACGTTTCAACAACTGCGCTGGAACCCTCCGCGGTTTCAGAAGATCGAGGCCATGGCGCCGGACTTCCTTGAACCCCTGAAGGACGCATCCATTAGCCCCGATGGACGCAGCACGATCTTCGTGGTCCCTTCTGATCTCAAGACACCTTACTCGCACCAGTACAACCTCAGTTGGGAGGCGGCGCTCCGGTCGAATTGGCGCGTGCAGTTAGGCTGGGTTGGCAGCCGCACTCACAAATTACTAATGCTGTGGCACCGCAACCGCGCGATTCCCGTGCCGGGAGTTCCACAGACCACTGTAACCATCAATGACCGCCGGCCGGACCCTCGTTTTTTTGAGCTGCGAACCGTGGAGAACGCCTCCCGTGCCTACTTCGACGCCGCCCGCGTCACGCTGGTCGTGCCTGAGTACAAGAACTTATCCATTGATGCCTCGTATTGGTTCAGTAAGGCGCTCGACACCGGCGCGAGCTATCTGAACACCGCCGCCGGCGACGACGCACGCCAGGGATACAGCCAGAGCGAGTTTCTCGTGCAGCAGGATCTAAAGGGACCGAGCGCATTCGACCAGTCGCACGCTTCCCTGATCCGCCTGAGGTATGTCACACCCGGCAACGCTCGCTGGAGTAAGTGGACCGCATCCGTTGTCTGGCTCGCGAAGACTGGCATGCCGTTCACCGTCATCAGCGGGTCCGACGGTCCAGGTTTTGGCAACACCGATGGAACCAATGGCGACCGGCCGCATCTGGTGGACCCGTCGGTTCTGGGCCGGGCATTGAAGCATCCCGACACCTCCGTCGCCCTCTTGCCCCGATCGGCATTCCGCTTCATGAGCCCTGGGGAATCCCGCGGCAACCTCGGTGTGAGCACCTTCCGCCGTGGCGGCATCCGCAACATAAACGCATCGCTTTCGCGAACGTTCGCCCTGCCAAATGAGCAGAACGTGACATTTCGCGCCGAAAGCGTAAACTTCTTCAATTCCCCGCAATTCGCGGAACCGAACTTCGATCTTACTTCGCCCGCGTTCGGAAAGATCACCAACACGCTGAACGACGGGCGTACGTTTCAGTTTACTCTGCAGTGGCGCTTCTGACGCCCGGCGGCCCGCTGCCAGCCGCCTCACCGCCGGTAGGAGGTCGTAATCCGCGCCGGCCGCGGGAACTCGCCCGCCGCAAGGCGCTGCACGAAATCCTTATCGCCATCCAGAAAGTCATAGCCCGGAAGATTCGCCCGCTCCTCCCACCGGATCTGCTGGAAGATCCCGTTCCGCAACTCGCCACTGTAACGTTTCACTTCCAGAAAAATGAGTAAGATGGTTGCGCCGCGCGGATAGGCGAATTCATATCTGCTGAGTTCCCGGCCCACCACTGCCTGAATTCCAAGTTCCTCGTGTAACTCCCGGGTCAACGCCTGCCGCGGCGATTCCCCTTTTTCCACCTTCCCACCCGGAAACTCCCACTTCAATGCATGACGGTCGCTGTCTTTTCTCTGCGCAATCAAAATCCGCCCATCCTGCTCCAGGATTCCTGCGACCACGGGAATTCGGTAGGGCCGTGCCATCAGGCCATCTCCAGCGTCCGGAACTTCTCCAGTTCCTCAACAGGCAGTTCCGGCAGACGCTCCCACCGCTGTTGCATCCATGCCCAGGGAATCGAGAATAACTGCACGCGCGGTGAAAATTTCGAACTCTCCTGGATGAAGCAACTATGCGTACACCAGCAATTGGCCCCAGGAATTTCCGCAACTTCGCGCTTCATTTCGGGCGATGCCAGCGCCGCCCGGATATCATAGCCGTGATCCTTCAGATCCCCCACGATCCCGCGCATCTCACACGCCCGGTACTTCCCATTGTGATCGATCACGATGGTGGTCTCCCCCGCCGTGCAAGGCATCGGCCACTTTTCCGGCCCCTCGAAACAGCGCTCGTGGAGGTCGAAGTGCATGCGAAGGTTGCCCAGATAGTACATCGTCGCTAGATGCCGCACTCCCGCGGGAAGACGTGCGAACAGCTTCTGGGCATAATGCCGGTGAAACGGCATCAACCGGCGATGTAACTCAGCCACTTTCTTCCGTGTAAGTTGCTTCAGACTGGGATCGGGCGCTACGCCCCGCACCGTCTCGAAATACTGCCCGTCGATCTTGCCATCTCCCGCCAGTTTCAGGCCGAGCGCCACGATCTCATCGTAGTTATCCCGCGTAATCACGGTAAGCACGTTTCGCCGCAGACGGTGATTCCCCCGGTAGCGCTTCTCGGCCTCGGCGATCGTGGCAAGCGTACGCTCGAAGTTCTTCGGCACACCCCGGATCGCGTCGTGTGTGCTGGCCAGCCCATCCAGCGAGAAGTTCAGATCAATCGCCACGTCCGGCGCGTGCGCCAGCATCTTGTCCACAGCCGGGAAGATCTTCTCCGGCAGCAGACCGTTAGTCGGCAGATTCACGTTGCGGACGCCGTTGTTGCGCGCGAACATGGCGACGATCTCCGCCAGTTCGGGCCGCAGGAACGGCTCCCCGCCTGAGAGCCACAGCTTCTCGAACTTCGGCGCGGTCTCCGAAATCGTGCGGATCTGATCGAAGGTCAGGTCGTCGCGGCTGTTCAGCTTATCGAAGTAAAAGCAAGTCCGGCAAAGCGAGTTGCAGCGCGACGTTACAAACAGGAACAGTGCGCGGAAACTGCGCGCGCGGACACGTTGCCTTAGGATCGGGAAGTAGGATGCCGCCATGCTGTACCCACCATTGTAGAACGGGCGATGCGAAATGACGGAATGCCCCCGGACCCCACCCTATGGCATGATGCAGAAGGATGCTGAGCGCGAAGCTGCTGGACCATTTTCAGAACCCGCGCAACGTCGGCGAACTGCCGCCTCCCGCGCAAACGGTCGAGGTCATGAATCCTGCGTGTGGCGACATTCTCCGCCTTTCCGTGCGATGGGACGCGAGCCGTGCCGCCGAGGTCCGCTACAAGGTGCGCGGATGCACCGCCTCCATTGGTGTCGGAAGCGCTCTCGCCGAATGGATGGAGGGAAAGACGAGAACCCAACTGGCTTCGGCCAAGGCGACGGACATCGAAGCGCTGGTCGAGGAGTTGATCCCCGAGTCGAAGCACGCTGCAGTGCTTGCCACCGACGCGCTGAAAGCGCTCCTTCGCACTCGCTAACGCTAACACACTACTCCCGGCCAGTCGCGCATGATCTCAATTTGCCTTGGCGATCTTCGCCGCGTTGCGAGCGAATGAAGCGAATGTCCGAATTCGGAATGGAAGGAACACAACCACATCAAATCGCGTATGCACTCCTATGCAGAACGCCCAAGTGGAACACGACGCGAAACAACTGTTACGCCTTTGGCCCGGAGTTGCCGCAGTCACACTGCAATGGTTGATTCGCTATGGAACGCCCGCCATCCTGCCCGGCGAAGCGCAAATCGCCGTTCTGGGTGGTCTCGGATGTTCGCTGCTCGTGCTTGGGTGGTGGTTCTTCTTCAGCCGAGTGCCTCGCATGGAACGCTTCGCTGCGCCGGGCTTCCTCGCAATCTCCATCCTTCTCACTCCACGTATCCTGCATCCCTCCATCACTGGCGGAATGATGGGCTACATGTTCGTCATCTATTCCATTCCCGCTTTCTGCCTGGCTCTGGTCGCATGGGCATGGATCAGTGGCCGCCTCGCACCGGGCATGCGAATGCCAGCACTGGCCGGAGCAATTCTTGCCGCGGGCGGGAGTTTCGCGTTGTTGCGGACGGACGGAATCAGTGGCGATGGACGGTCACAGTTGGCTTGGCGCTGGACTCCAACCGCGGAGCAGACGCTGTTGCAAACCAGAACCATCCCCGAAACGGCGCCGCCTGTCACTCCGGCAGAGACTCCCGCCCCGCCGCTACCTGCGCCAGAAAAGCCCGCCGTAGCTGCCCCGGTTGTCGTTCCACCAGTGAAGGAGGCCGTCGCCACGAAAGCCGCGTCTGCGCCCGTCTGGCCGGGCTTCCGCGGAGCGAATCGCGACAGCCGCGTACAAGCCGCGCCCATTAAGACCGATTGGTCTGCGACGCCGCCCGTCGAGTTGTGGCGCAGCAAGGTGGGTCCTGGTTGGTCGTCCTTCGCGGTAGCCGATGGCATGCTCTACACACAAGAGCAGAATGGCGATAGCGAACTCGTCACCTGCTACAACGCGGCAACGGGCAAGCTGCTTTGGACGCATCGCGATGCGGCCCGCTTCTGGGAATCGAATGCCGGGGCAGGGCCGCGCGCCACACCCACCATCCACAATGGCATCGTCTACGCACACGGCGGCACGGGCATCCTCAACGCGCTCGATGCGCGCACCGGCGCAGTGAAGTGGACCCGAAATACTTCCAAGGACACCGGCGTAAAAGTGCCCGAGTGGGGTATCAGTGGCTCTCCCCTGGTTCATGCCGACCGCGTCATCGTCGCCGTCAGCGGCCGCATCACCGCTTACGACATTCAGACCGGCGAGATGCAGTGGCAGGGCCCGAGCCTGCGCGGCAGCTATGGGTCGCCGCAACTCGCGACCATTGGCGGCGTTCCGCAGATCCTCCTGCTGACAGGCGCTGGCGCGATCAGCGTCGCTCCAACGGACGGTGCGCTCTTGTGGAAACACGAGTGGGAAGGAGCACCGATGCTCCAACCAGCGATCCTTGGCGACGACACCTTGCTCATCACCACAACGGGTATGTCTGGCGGCGCTGGCACGCGCCGGCTTGCACTCCAGCACTCCGCCGGAAAGTGGAACGTGGAAGAGCGATGGACCTCCCAGGGCCTCAAGCCTTACTTCAGCGATCTCGTGGTACACAACGGCCACGCTTATGGATTCGACGGATCGATCCTTTCCTGCATCGACTTGCAGGACGGCAAGCGCAAGTGGAAAGGCGGCCGGTACGGGCATGGCCAGATGGTGCTGCTTGCCAATCAGGACCTGCTGCTCGTGTTATCGGAAGAGGGCGACCTCGTGCTGGTGAGCGCGACGCCAGGCGAGTTCAAGGAGATCTCGAAGTTCCCCGTGCTACAGGGCAAGACGTGGAATCATCCGGTGGTGGCCGGCGATACGGTCTTCGTGCGCAACGGTGAGGAGATGGCAGCCGTCCGCCTTCCCTCCGATCGAAACTGAGGTGCCGGGCTATCCTCGCTGCGCGCAGCAACGTCCCCTCGATCCGTTCGCCATGGCAACCCACGATCTCGAAGCGACCCTCATGCCCTCGCTCGCCCCAGAGTTAATCACTGCATGGAGGAGCGCAGGCACTCACAGAACAGGGCCCGGACAGTGCCCCGATTCCCGTTCTGAAGTGGAGGGAACACGTGCCGACCGAATCCCGTATGGAGTCCTATGCGGAACGCCCAAATGGAACTCGGCTCGAAACAAGGGGTGCGTCTCTGGCCCGGCGTCGTCGCGGTCCTCCTGCAATGGCTATGGCGCTACGGCACGCCGGCCGTGTTGCCTAACGCGTCAGAGATCGCCGTGATGGGCGGAATGGGCTTTTCGTTGCTTGTACTCGCATGGTGGCTGTTCTTCAGCCGGATTCCGTGGGCTCATCGCTTTGCAGGCTTGGCATTCCTCGGACTCGCCTTCCTCACTACTCCGCGCATCCTGCATCCCTCCATCACCAATGGATTCAGGGGCCACATGTTCATCCTGTATTCGATTCCCGCGTTCTGCCTGGCTCTGGTCGCCTGGGCATGGATCAGTGGCCGTCTTACACCAGGCATGCGCCTGCCTGTACTCGCCGGAGCGATTCTCGCCGCCGGAGGGAGTTTCGCGTTGTTGCGGACCGACGGAGTAAGTGGCGATGGACGGTCACAGTTGGCTTGGCGCTGGACTCCAACCGCCGAACAGACACTGCTGCGGACCAGAACCATCCCCGAAACGGCGCCGTCTGTCACTACTCCGGCAGAGACTCCCGCCGCACCGCCACCTGCCGCCGAAAAGCCCGCCATAGCTGCGCCTGTTGTCGTGCCGCCAGTGAAGGAAACCATTGCCGCGAAACCCGCGCCGCCCCCCGCATGGCCTGGCTTCCGCGGAGCGAATCGCGACAGCCGCGCACAAGCCGTGCCCATCAAGACCGATTGGTCTGCGACGCCGCCCGTCGAGCTATGGCGCGGCAAGATCGGTCCCGGATGGTCCTCTTTCGCGGTCGGCGACGGCATGCTCTACACGCAGGAGCAGAATGGTGATCACGAACTCGTCACCTGTTACGCCGCCGCAACCGGGCAGCGGATCTGGACCCATCGCGATACAGCCCGCTTCTGGGAATCGAACGGCGGGGCAGGCCCGCGCGCCACACCCACCATCCACAATGGCATCGTCTACGCACACGGCGGCACGGGCATCCTCAACGCGCTCGATGCGCGCACAGGCGCAGTGAAGTGGACCCGAAACACTTCCAAGGACACCGGAGTGAAGGTGCCCGAGTGGGGGATCAGTGGTTCTCCGCTGATCCACGGCGACCGCGTCTTTGTCGCCGTCAGTGGCCGCATCACGGCCTACGACATTCAGACTGGCGAGATGCAGTGGCAGGGTCCGAGCCTGCGCGGAAGCTACGGGTCGCCGCAACTGGCAACTCTCGGCGGAGTTCCTCAGATCCTTCTTCTGACAGGCGCGGGTGCCATCAGCGTCTCGCCAGCAGACGGCTCGCTCTTGTGGAAGCACGACTGGGAAGGAGCGCCGATGCTCCAACCGGCAATCCTCGGCGACGACACCGTGCTCATCACGACTTCGGGAATGTCTGGCGGGGCTGGCACGCGCCGGCTTGCACTCCAGCACTCCGGCGGCAAGTGGACCGTGGAAGACCGTTGGACCTCCCAGGGGCTCAAGCCTTACTTCAGCGATTTCGTCGTACACAACGGCCATGCTTATGGGTTCGATGGATCGATCCTTTCCTGCATCGACTTGCAGGACGGCAAGCGCAAGTGGAAAGGCGGCCGATACGGGCATGGCCAGATGGTGCTGCTTGCCAATCAGGATCTGCTGCTCGTGCTGTCGGAAGAGGGCGAACTCGTGCTGGTGAGCGCGACGCCCGGCGAGTTCAAAGAGATCTCGAAGTTCCCCGTGCTACAGGGCAAGACGTGGAACCATCCGGTGATCGTCGGCGATACAGCCTACGTCCGCAACGGTGAGGAGATGGCAGCCGTCCGCCTTCCCTCTGAACGAGACTGAGGTGCACAGGCACACACCTTGATACAATGTCGGGCAATCTTCGCAATGCTGCGGACCATCCCGACCTCCGTCTTCGCCGGAACATTTCTGCTTGCCGGTGTTTCTTGCGCGCAGGACTTCGAGCGCGACGCGCGGCCTCTGCTGGTGCGCAATTGCGTGCCTTGTCACAACGCGAAAAACCGGTCGAGCGGTCTCGATCTCACGTCGCGCGAAGCATTTAAGGAAGGCGGAAATCGCGGCCCCGGCGCGGATTGGATCGTGAAGGCCGTGAAGCAGGAGGGCGACCTCAAGATGCCCCCCGACCGCAAGCTGACGCCGCTTGAAATCGAGAAGCTCTCGCAATGGGTGGCGAACGGCGCCGTGTGGCCCGAAGCCCCTGCCAGCACGGCTGCGAAGAAACCGGCTGCCGGTCATTGGGCGTTCCGCTTGCCTCAACGCGCTCCCGCACCGGCAACGAAAGACGCAAAGTGGCCCCGCACGCAAATCGACCAATTTGTTTTGGCGCGCCTCGAACGGGAGGGCCTTCCACCCTCACCCGAAGCCAACCGCGCGACGCTGATCCGCCGCTTGCACCTCGATTTGACGGGCCTTCCGCCGTCACCCTCCGAGATCGATCGCTTTGTCAACGACGCCGCACCCGATGCCTACGAGAAGCTCGTGGACCGGCTGCTTGCGTCGCCCCAATACGGGGAACGATGGGGCCGCCACTGGCTCGACCAGGCGCGCTATGCCGATTCCGACGGCGGTTCGCGCGACGAGCCGAGGCAGATCTGGAAGTACCGCGAGTATGTGATTGAGGCGCTCAATCGCGACCTCCCCTTCGATCAGTTCGTCATCGAACAAATCGCCGGCGACCTGCTGCCCAACGCCACACCGCAGCAGATCATCGCCACCGGCTTTCAACGCAATTCTCTGCTGCAGATTGAGGCGGGCACCGATCGGGAACAGTATCGCGTGGAAGCTGTCGCCGATCGCGTGGATGCGCTTGGCACCGTGTTTCTGGGGCTCTCCACCAGCTGCGCGCGCTGCCATGATCACAAGTACGATCCGATCTCGCAGCGCGAATACTACCAGCTCTTCGCGTTCTTCAACAACATTGAAGAGTACGGTCCCGATCTTCCACCGTTCTCAGCGACCAACGATCTCGAAGTGACCCACATGCCGTTGCTCGCCCTTGGACCGAAAGAGGATGCCGCAAGGTATGAGGCATTGCGCGCGCAGCTCCTGGCGCTCTACAAAGAGCGCTTCGCCTATCGCGGCGGCGAGGCCAATGAGCTACCCAAGGACGACGCTGGCGAGAAGGCACGCACCGAAACCATCAACGCGCTGAAGAAACAGATTCCGAAGATGACGCTTGCCATGGTGATGCGCGAGCGCCCGGAACCGCGCGAAACGCATGTGCTGCTTGGTGGCGACTATCTGCGCAAGGGCATTCGCGTCTCCGCCGGCGTACCCGCCGCGTTTGGAAATCCGCTGTCCACGAAGACGCCAACCAGGCTCGACTTGGCACGTTGGATCGCCACGGATCGCAATCCGCTATTCGCGCGCGTGGCCGTGAATCGCATCTGGCAACAATACTTCGGCATCGGCCTTGTGGAGACCGAGAACGACTTCGGCACACAGGGCTCCGCGCCCACTCATCCCGAGTTGCTCGACTGGCTGGCAACGGAGTTCGTGCGCAGCAACTGGAGCCAGAAAGTGATGCATCGCCTCATCGTGACATCGGCCGTGTACCGTCAGTCCTCGCATGCACGCAAGGAACTCGAATCGCGCGACCCGCGCAATCAACTGCTCGCCCGGCAATCCCGGCTGCGGATGGATGCCGAGATCGTGCGCGATGCGGGGCTGTCGGCGAGTGGCTTGCTCAGCACGAAGATCGGGGGCCCGAGCGTGTATCCGCCACAGCCTGAAGGCGTCATGGAGACGGGCCAGGTGAAACAGGTTTGGCGCACCAGCCAGGGCGAGGATCGCTATCGCCGCGGGCTCTACGTGTTTCACTACCGCATCACGCCGAATCCTTCCATGAAGGTGTTCGATGCAGCCAATGGACTCGCGCCCTGCACGCGGCGTGCTCGCACGAACACCCCGCTCCAGTCGCTGACGCTGCTCAACGATCCGAACTTCCATGAGATGGCGCAGGCACTGGCGCGACGCATCAGCCGGTTACAGGATCCGATCGGAGAAGCGATGCGGCTGACCGTGGGCCGCGCGCCTTCGCCAACAGAACGCGAACGGTTGATGCGGCTCTATCGCGTCGAGTCCGATGCGTTTCAAACGAAGCCTGAAGAAGTGGCGGCAATCGCAGGCAAAGATGCAACTTCGGCGCTTGCCGCATGGACGGCGGTAGCCCGCGTGCTGCTCAACACCGATGAGTTCATCACGAGGGAATAGCAATGCACTTTGCGCGACGCGCTACACGAGCCACAGACCAACCCCTCACAATCCACCGCAGTTTGCCCGGCGGATCAGCGCCCGCCGCAATGCCGCATCTCAACGCCACCGGGTTCATCACCAGGGAAGTAGCAATGCATCTCGCACGAAGCGCTACACGAGCCACAGACCAACCCCTCACAATCCACCGCAGTTTGCCCGGCGGATCAGCGCCGGCGGCGATGCCGCATCTCAACACCGACGAGTTCATCACGAGGGAATAGCAATGCATCTCGCACGACGGCACTTCCTGCAATTCTGTTCGATGGGTGTAGCGCGCATCGCGCTTGCAGACTTGCTCTCTCCCCGCCAACCCCATTTCCCCGCGAAGGCGAAGAACATCATCTATCTCTTCATGGAGGGCGGACCCTCGCAACTGGATCTCTTTCAGCACAAGCCGAAACTGAAAGCGATGGATGGCCAGCCGACACCAGCGTCTTTACTGGCCGGCAAGAAGTTCGCCTTCATGGAACGCATGTCCGCTCCGAAGTTGTATGGCTCGAAGCGCGCCTTTGCGCAACACGGACAGAGCGGGCATTCGTTCTCTGACCTTCTGCCGAAGCTGGCGTCACACGCAGACTCGATGGCCTTCGTGCATTCGATGAAGACCACGAACGTAAACCACTCTCCCGCAATGATCGCGGCGCATACAGGGGGAATGGTTTCCGGACGTCCGTCGATGGGTGCCTGGCTTGTCTACGGGCTTGGAGCGGAGGCCAAGGATCTGCCCGCTTTCGTCGCGATGACCAGCGGCCCGCGCGGACCTCGCAACGGGAACGACATCTGGGGGAGCGGCTTTCTTCCCACGCACTACCAGGGCGTGCCGTTCCTCAATGCAAAGTCGCCCATCTATCATCTTGCGAACCCGCCCGGTGTCCCGGCAGAGCGCCAGCAGCGCGCGATTGAGGCGATTCGCGATCTGAATCAGGAGCGGCTCGCGATCACCGGAGACCGCGAGATCGAGACTCGCATCGCATCCTATGAGATGGCGTTTCGCATGCAATCGAGCGCGCCTGATTTGATGGATCTTGGGAAAGAATCGCAAGCAACACTTGATCTCTATGGAGTGACACCAGGCAAGCCGGGATTCGCGGCGAATTGTCTGTTGGCGCGCAGGCTGGTGGAGAAAGGCGTGCGATGCGTGCAGGTCTATCACACGGATTGGGATCATCATGCGGGCATCGAAGCGGGACTCAACAAGATCTGCCCGGAAGTGGATCGGGCCAGTGCGGCGCTGCTCACCGATCTGAAGCAGCGAGGCTTGCTGGATCAAACGTTAGTCGTGTGGGGCGGCGAGTTCGGCCGCACCCCCATGGCCGAAGGATCCGCACGCAATGCGGGCCGCAATCATCTCATCGACGGCTACACGGTGTGGATGGCGGGAGGCGGCGGCCGCGGCGGCGTGGCCGTTGGCGAAACGGATGAACTCGGATTCCAGACCGTGGCGGATCCTGTGGACGTACACGATCTTCACGCCACCATCCTGCATCTGTTTGGCTTTGACCACCGGAAGCTCACCTATCGGTTCCAGGGCCGCGACTTCCGGTTGACGGACGTGGCGGGGCGCGTGGTCGATAAGATCGCGAAGACCTGAACCGGCATCACCGCAGCGTCACATCCCATACCTTCGAGCGTCGCGACGTTCCACCAGTTCCCTCGATATCCAGCGTCACCACGTAGTGTCCGTCGCTCGGGTAGGTGTGCCGCGGATGCCGCTCCGAGGAAACCGTGCCATCGCCGAAGTCCCACTTCCAGGAGCGCACTTCGCCCGCCGAATCGTCATGAAACTCCACGATGCGGCGCTCCACATCGACCACCCGGAATGACCACTGCGCATCGAGCTTCGCTGTGCCCTCACGCGGCATCAGCCGGAACGCCACAAGATCGGAAGCGTTGCCATACATCGTGGTCTTGTGCGAGAGATTCCAGAAGCCCGCGTATGACTTTGCGTTGACGTCATCGTAGTCGAGCACAGCCCACGAAAGGCCGATGATCTTGTTCTCAACGAGTTTCGACTCCACAGCTCGCTCAGGCCCTTCACAGGGCGCGTGATCGAACGGCGTGACGTAAAACTCAAGCATCAACTTGCCGGCTTCGCCCGGCTTGAAGTTGTATTGATAAGCCGCATTCGCGTAGGGAAAGTCCTTGATGTAGGGCTGGCAACCCCATGCCATGGCCCAATCCTTGCCGAGTGCCGGCGTGAAGATGTGATAGTTCTGCGCGTGCACTCCGTGCATGGAAAACCACGCGTCCCACTTGTTGATGTCCTTATGAGGATGCATCGGTCCGATCAGCGGCCCTCCGGAGAGATCACCATCCACCACGATCTCGAAGATGTCGTTATGCAGATCGGTCTTCGCGAAGTCCCAGTAGTTGTCGTAGGCCTCATAGAGAAAGTAGAGTCGATTCAGCCCCTTCACCCATCCCACCTTCACCTTCACATCAAGGTTCTTGCGGTCATGTTTCGTACCGATGCCACGCACGGTCTCGGCAAGCTGATCGGTCCCGATGGCGTAGGAATCCGGCACCATGGCCCAGTCGTCGAACTTGCCGTCGATGCGCGGAATCTCGTTCTGCGCGAACTGGTACACCTTGAACGTGACGCCCGGACGTTCGAGCGCCGCCACGGGCAGAGCAAGCAATGCGATCCACACAAGCAACATGATTCGTCGATTATGTCATGCCGCGAATCACCTGTCGCACTGTAGAATAGCCAGAGCATTCATGCGACTGGTAACTCTCTTCCCACTGCTGACCCTGTGCGCGGGCAGTGCACTCGCGCAGCACCCGGAGTCTCAATCCCGAGGCCGCGATCTCTTCGTGCGCAACTGCTCGGCGTGTCATGGCGACACGGCGAAAGGCGGGCGAGCCTCGGACCTCACAACCGGAAACTGGAAACACGGCGGCACGGATGACGATCTGCTTCGCAACATCACCAAAGGAATCGCAGGCACGCAGATGCCCGCGTTTCCCATGCCCGAAGCGGATGCGCGCGCGATCATCTCGTTCCTGCGCTCGCTGTCAACCGGTGGAGAGGAAGAGGTCACTGGCGATATGAATGCCGGACGCATCGTGTTCCAACGCCAATGCTCGAGTTGCCACATGTTCGGCGGCGAAGGTGGCACTCTTGGTCATGATCTGACATCGCTTCGCACACGGCAGAAAGCGGCGGGCATTGCGAAAGCTCTCCGTGAGCCAGTGCCGTTCGTCACTGCTGGCCCCGGTGTGCGCGGCATCAAGAAGGGTGAAGACACGTTCACGGTGCAGTTGTTCGATGCGAGCCGCAAGTGGCATCTGCTGGATAAGCGTAGTGTGACGTTGCGCGACACGCCGGCGCCACACCCTTCGCTGAGTACAACCGACCGGAACAACGTGATCGCGTTTCTGATGAAGGCGCCTCTGCCGAAGTTGGGGCCAGAACGGTGGACACCCGATGCATCCTTCAATGTGACGTTCGAACGCCTCAGGAATGCGGGCGCCGAGCCTCACAACTGGCTCACCTATTGGGGCGATCTCAAGGGCACACACTACTCCGGGTTGAAGCAGATCACGCCCGCGAACGCTGCCTCGCTGAAGAGCGCGTGGACGTTCCAAACCGGCGGCAACACGGTAGAGACCACGCCGCTGGTGATCGATGGACTCATGTTCGTCACGGGCCCGTTGAACAACGTTGCCGCGCTTGATGCACGCACAGGACAAACGTTGTGGCGATACACACGCAAGCTTCCGCAAGTGGCAAGCCATTGCACAGTGATGACGAATCGCGGTTTGGCTGCGCTGGGCGACCGGCTGTATCTGGCGACGCTCGACATGCGCCTCATCGCTTTCGACGCCAAGAGCGGCAACGTGATCTTCGATATCGAAGTGGACGATTACAAGAAAGGCTTCTCCATCACTCACGCGCCGCTCGCGATTGACGGCAAGATCATTGTCGGCGTAACGAGCGGCGAATGCGCACTCACGGGCTTCGTGGATGCATACGACGCTGCCACCGGCAAGCGTCTGTGGCGCACGCACACCATTCCGCAACCGGGTGATCCGAATCGCAAGACCTGGGAGCCCGAGAGTTCCGCCGATTATGGTGGATCGCCTACATGGACCACAGGCACTTTCGATGTCGATACGAACACGTTGTTCTGGATGACCGGCAATCCGGGGCCTGACTATGACGGCCGCGTGAGGAAGGGTGACAATCTGTATTCGTGTTCGGTGCTCGCGCTCGATCCGGCTACGGGCCGCATGAAGTGGTGGTTTCAATTCACTCCGCACGACGTTCATGACTGGGATGGTAATCAGACGCCCGTGCTGATCGATGGCGTGGTGCGCGGTGTGAAGCGCAAGCTGCTCGTGACCGCGCAGCGCAACGCGTTCTACTACGTGCTCGATCGCGTGACGGGCGAGTTCCTGCAAGGCCAGGCGTTCGCGCGGCAGACGTGGGCGAAGGGACTCGATGATAAAGGCCGTCCGATTGTGCTGCCCAACACGTCGCCGACTCCCGAAGGCAACTACGTGTGTCCCGATGCCGCGGGCGCGGCCAACTGGGGATCGCCATCGTTTGACCCGGCGACCGGGTTCCTGCTGGTGTCGGTGCGTGAAGCATGCGCCACTTACAAGAGCGTGACGAAGAGCCCGGTGCCCGGCGAAGGATATACAGGCGGAGGTCAGGAACTGGATCCGAAGATCGGCACGCCCGGTTCCGTGCGCGCACTCGATGCACTGACCGGCGCACGGAAGTGGGATTTTCCATTGCAGACCGGCTCGTCGGCGACGGGTGTTTTGGCAACCGCGGGCAACGTTGCGTTCGCATCTTCGGCCGACGGCAATCTGATTGCGCTCGACAGCAGGACCGGCAAGTATCTCTGGCACTACTACACCGGTGCAAGCATCATCGCCTCACCCATGGCGTATGCCGTGAATGGGAAGCAGTACGTCGCAATCGCATCGCAGTCGGCGATCTTCACCTTCGCGTTGCCGTAGTCCTGAGAGTTTTTCGCATCGTGAGTTCGAGGACGAGTTCCATCGCGGCCAATCTGGAGGAGGGATGCGGACACGTGGAGGCGATGCGAGCGCGTTTGATTCTGTTCCATCGCCCCGGTGACACAACGAAGCATCTATGGCGCCGGGGAGCGAACCTCCATCAAGAACACATCGCCGACACTCAGGTCCTCCGACGTGTAAAGGATGGTCTTTCCGTCCGGCGACACAGCCATCGTCCGGGGGCCGCGCAGCAGCCGCTTCGGACCCGGACCAACCACTCGCGGGGGACCGCCTTTCTCCAGGCTGAGTTGGACGAAGCTCGCACCGGGTCCCGAACGCAGGAAATACAAGTCGTTTCCCGATACGCTCCACGTGCGGTAGGCGAGATCTTCGGTGCCGGCGATCCGCGTCCCGAAGCCGCCAGAAACGGCGCGCCGCCAGATTCCCTTCTCCGTGAGCGGGCGCTCATGGTAGACCCACTTGCCGTCCGCGCTCTCCTCGGCGTCCCACAACTCGCTGTCGCTCACCTTCACAGGCTCGCCGCCATCAATGTGCACCTTCCACGCCTGACGGCTCGCACCGCGAGTGAAGTAGATCCAACGGCTGTCGGCCGACCAGCCGGGCACAATCGCATCCGCCGTGTCATCCGTCAAACGGCGGGGCGCACCTCCCGCCGCCGGCATCACGTACACGTTGTCGAACCGGGTGCGGCCTTCCGTCCCCGGCGACTGCTGTTCGCCATCGAAGGCAATCCAGCGCCCATCGGGAGACCAGCGGGCACTCCCGAGATGTCCGCCGAGCGACGTCAGTTTCCGCACCTGCGAACCATTCACTCCGCAGACATACAATTCGTGAGACCCGGAACGGTTGGACCGGAAGAGAATCAGGGAACCATCGGAGGAGAACTGCGGTTCGCTATCTTCGCCGCTCGAAGCGATCCACTGAGTGACCTTCTGCGAAGCGAGGTCCATGCGCCAGATATTGGAATCCGTAATCGTGCGATTGAACACGTATCGGCGGGCGGCGCCGTCGGGTGAAATGCCCATGAAGTCGCCTTCCATCAACCGTTGCGGCTTTGGCGTCCCGCGCTCCGGAGTCTGAAGCAGCCACAATCCGCTGGTATCTCCGAGCAGGATGGAGCGCGAATCGGGCGCCCAGGCAAGCGCCTTGACGGACGCCGCGGTGTCGACGCAATGGGCCGGTTGTGCGGGTGCGGCGATCTCGATCCAGCATGCCTGCGAAAGATCCCGGCGCGTCCGCCGGAACAGAAACCGGGACCGGTCCGGCGAGAGATAAGGCCGCGCGTCGGTGACGTCGGCGCCGCCGGTCAGCGGGGTCTTGCTGCCATCGGCGAGCGAGACGCGAACCAGCGGAAACCCGGCGCCGCTGCGGTCGCGGGTGACCAGAGAACCCGAGTCCGGCCACCAGGCAAGCCCGTAGAAGCCTTCGTGATCGAGCACCTTGCCGATCAGGCGCGCGGGACCTGCGTGGAAGTTCTCCACCGCGGCGACCCAGATTTCGGTATCGCTTCCATCCAGGGCGCGGCGCTGCCAGGCGATGCTCTTGCCGTCGTGAGACCAGACGGGTGAATACTCGCGATTGGTGTCGTTGGTGATGCGCTGTGGCGGATCGTCCGTTGCGGCCACCGGTCGCATGTAGACATCGTCCTGCAGACCCTCACTGCCGGACCAGATGAAGAGGACATGGCTGCCATCGGGCGACAGCGACGGTTGCTGCTCAATTCCGTTGTAGCGCGTGATCGCGACGGGCGTTGAAAGTTGCAGAGAAGGTACGGAGGGAGTGCCCCATTGGATCCAAGCAGTGGCGGCCAGGACCGCGGCGGCGGCTCCCCCGCCCCACCACTTCCACGATGTCCGGTGGCCCAGGGCAGCGATGCGCTCCAATCGACCGGCCACCTCGATTGCCGACGGGCGGCTCTCCGGCTGCTTGGCCAGCATCGCCTGGATCAGCCGCGCAAACTGAGTTCCGCCAGGCACGGGAGGCGGCGCGAATTCGACCGGCTTATGGTTAATCGCCCGCGTGGTGCGGGCAGCCTCGTCTTCCAGAAACGGGTGCTTGCCGCAGGCGAGTTCCAGCAGCGTCACGCCCAGCGAGAAAACATCGCTTGCTCCGGTGAGCTTTGCTCCGCGAGTCTGTTCCGGCGACATGTAGCCAATGGTTCCGAGAGGCAGACTGGCGAGCCCGTCGACAAGGTCCTGATGCTGCGCGAGCCCGAAGTCGAGGATCTTCACGTAGCCGTCGGAACGCAGCATGATGTTCTCGGGCTTGATGTCGCTATGGACGATGGACTCCGCGTGTGCCGCAGCGAGTGCCCGCGCGATCTGCGCACCCCACAGAGCGACTTGCGAGACCGGCCGTGCCACTCCGCAAAACACACGCAGGGACTGGCCGTGGATCAGTTCGGTGACCAGCGCGGCCCCGCCCTCGAAACGCAACACATCGTGGACCGTTACCAGACTCGGGTGGTTGAGCGCGGAGGCGGCCTGAGCTTCGCGGATCAGGCGGTCAATGGCGGACGGCAGCATTCTCGCTTTGGCTCCGACGAACTTCACCGCCACCATGCGCCCGAGTTCGGCATCCCGCGCGGAGAACACTTCGCCCATCCCGCCTGCTCCCAACCGCTCGGCGAGAGTGTAGCGGCCATACTGGCGGCCGGGTGCGGGAGGATCGGGAGCGGTGCCGTCCTCGCACTCCAGCATGGCTTGCACTTCGGCGCGAATCTCCGCGGATCCACCGCACCGGTCCAGAAAATCGGACCGCGCCGAAGCCGGCAGTTCCCGCGCCTCGGAGTAAATCCGCCAAACCTCAGCCCACTCTTGATCGGTCATGCGTTCGGCATCACGGGGCGGGCGCGAGATTCTGCTCCAGCCAGCGGCGGGCATAAGACCAGTGCGTCCCAACGGTGCGCACGGTGCAATTCAGGTGGGCGGCGATCTCTTCGTGACTCTTGCCTTCAAACACGCGCATCTCCACAACGGTTCGCAAGCGCGGGTCGACGGCGCCCAGGCGATCGAGCAGGCCCTCGACAAAGTGCAGATTCTCAGGTCCGGGCAGGGCGGAGGGGATCGCATCCAGCACCGCGGGACCGGCTTCTTCCACGCGCTGGCGGAGGGGACGGCTATGGAGGATCAACAGGCGGCGCATGAGGAATCCGGCTAGTGCCAGAAACGCCGCTTTCTGGCTCTCATCGAATTTTCCCGAATCCAGAGCCTTGTTGCGCAGCAGCTCCAGATAGAGTTCATTCACCAGAAGGGTGGGTTGCCAGGAATGCCCTGCGCCTTCGCGGCTCATTTGCCGTGCCGCGATCCGCCGCAACTCGGGATAGAGCCACTGAAAGAGTTCGTCGGCGGCGCCCTTTCTTCCGCTTTGAAAGCCGGATAGAAGCGCCCCGACACTTTGGTCGGCACCCTGCATCTGGAGAACAGTGTATCGCGGGGCAAGGGCGGGAAGACACCGTGGGGCGATCCGAATCGAAGCCGGAAGAAACAGATTTTCAGAAAATCATTTCCGGTTTGGCGCCCCTGCTCTCACTGCTCCAGGTATGAGGCAACTTCGAATCAGCCGCCTTGCCATCGCCGGGCTTCTCTGGGTAAGCGCCGCGTACGCGCAAAGCGTCATCCTCCCCAAGCCGAACTATGGCCACCTGATCTTTCCCAACGAGACGGACCCCGAAATCCTGCGATGGGGCCAGGAGCGTGTGGACGACTTCCTGCTTCTCCACCAAATGCCCATCAGCGAGAACGCCAATGTGCAAACCATGGCGCGCCAGGATCTCTACGACGCGCTCAAAGGCTTCGCATGGGCGCAGCTCCAGGCGTCGCTGCTCGACACCGCCGAGCCCACGCCGGAGGAACAGCGCCTGATCGGCAAGTTGGCCCCACTGGTGAAGAATCTCTCCCTCCAGCATCTGCAGATCGCCGTCAACGAGAAGAACCGGTTCCTCTCCAATCGCTGTACCTGGAAACCCGATCCTGACCTCGCGCGGTCGGCCAGCTACACCTACGACGGCGCGTTCTATTGCCCGAAATCGCCCTACGCCCTGGAAGGCAGCTTCGGCGCAGCGCAGCCTTTCTCTCCGCCCAAAGCCTACTTCGAAGCCTTCGGCCAGAAAAAGGCGCTGATCGAGGCGGTCAGTTCGCGCCCCGGCGGCTTGCGTTCCATGGGGCACATTACTTTTGGCGGCACGCTGATCCTTTCGATCGGCGCCGTGGTGGCCGTCTCCCTTGGCGCGATCGCAGCCTCAGTGGGCACCGTGAAGAGGATCGTGTTCATGATCTTCCCTCACGTTCAAGCCGCCAAGAAGTTGAGCAACGTCGCCAGGATGCCTGGTCCCTGGCTCTGGGTGACGCTGGGGATCGAGATCGCACTGGTGCTCTTCCTCATCGCCGTCACCATCTTCTTCTTCACCGAGAACCAGCGGGTGGAGAACGAATACGGGCAATTGGATACGCAACTGGCAAGCGCCACCGGCACACCCAGCCCAACGCGCGCCCAACTGGCGCAGATGCTTCAGGAACCGCGATCCGCCCAGCGCGTGTACGCCGCATTCCTGCAGATGGTGGTCCCCACCAGCGCCTACGTAACCCCTTGGAGTTTGCCCGCCGCAAGTGGCGCCGACCCCGTCTTCGCGGTGCGAATTCCTGGCGCCGCCACCGCCACATCCACACCCTCCATCACGTTTCCCGGCTGGGATGGCGAACGGACCCGCATCCGGCTCTGGGGCGGCTGGATCCTCCAGGAGGCGCTGGTGAGAGTGCCCAACGTCGACCCCGACAGCATCAATACCCGCTTCCGTTATCTCCGCAATGGCGTGAAGTACGAAGCCGATCGCATGGGTAGCTTCTTTGCCGTCCGGAAAGCCCGGCCCGATGACAACGACATCGATTGTCTTCCCGATCCATCCACAGGCGTCACCACCCTGGCTGATTACTCCAACTGCGCCACCTTCGTCACCCGCAACCTCGACATGGATCTGGAGGGCTCGGGACGAAGGCTGGTTTCCATGGTCCAGCCTCTTGCATTCACATCCGGGCTCTCCTACAAGGTGGTCCTCGGTGCCGCCGCCTCTCTGCCCGTCACCACAACCGGACTGCCGGAAGCGTCCATCAGCGTTGACGGCACACTTCCCGCCGGCTTCTCGTTGACACCCGGCAGCCTTGCCGGCCTCGCCACCCTCAACTGGAGCGGCACCGGTGCCACAGGCAACTACGCCATCAATGTCCGCGCCTCCAACGGCGTGGAGCAGAAGACCGCGACCATCAACGTCGAGGTGGGCCAGACGCTGAAATGGATCTCGCCGCAACCGACGGACTACACCTACGAGATCGGAACTTACGTGGATTTCACAGTAGCCGCCACGGCGGTACCGCGGCCAACCATCAGACTTCTTCCCTTCGGTGGCTCCTGCGGGCTCAGCACAGTGAGCGACTTCAATGGCAACACGGCGACGGTGCGCGTGTTTGGCCACATTCTGCCCCCCGAAACGTTCTTCAACGACTGCAAACTCGTCTTCAACGCCGAGACACAGGGCCAAGCCGGCCTGCTCCGGGATCCGCTCACCATCACCATCCGGCCGATCGAACCCACCGGGCAGCCCTTCCTCGATACCTCTCGCATCGAAACCCCAATGGGCGTGTTCCGCACTCACCTGATCCGCGCGGTGGGCTCCACCAAGCCCGTCACCATCAGCGTCAAAACGGATTCCAGTGGCAATCCCCTGATCCCTTCCTGGATCACTCTGCAGGACCTGGGCGGTGGAAACGCGGTTCTGCGAATGCAGCCGCCCGCTGATGCTCCCAACTCGGTCACGCTGCCCTTGTGGTATCGCGTGACCGGCTCCTCCGGCAATACCGATACGCCCCCCATCACCGTAAACGTTGTCCGGAAGCCAATGATCGAGTGGACGAATGGTTCGTCCTTCCTCCGCTTCGATACCACGGCCAGCACCGAAGCAGGTTTTGGGGGCAGGGCCTTTGAAGGGACGGGGACCGTGAACGTCAGCATCGCCGGCCAACTGCCCGACGGCTTGCGCTTTGAGACCTCGGCATTCGGCAACTTCGCCATCCGGGGGATTCCGCAGAACGCCTTCGACATGACCACCACCATCAACGCGACCAACGCGTTCGGCACTTCCAGCATCCCCGTGCGGATTGCCGGCACCAGGCCCGCCAGAATCAACTCGCCCTCGCGCGTGAACTTCTACATCGGCCGCAACAACAGCTTCGAAATCACGGCCACTGGCTATCCGGTAGCGCCTTTGGCCGAGGCCAGCAAGTGGGTTCCCGCCCCCATGAACATCTGGACCGACACCGCGGGCATGACCTCCCTTCGTGCCAACTCGATCCTGTTCAGCACGGCGGACGCGAATACCGGCAGTATTCTGTACGGCCGCGCGCTGCTCACCGGAAACCCGCAACAAGGAGGCACGATGACAGTGAAGGTCTATGCGCAGAACGCCGGCCTTGCCACCGACGTGCAGGACCTCACGCTCGTGTTCACCGGGTATGGCGACGTCAACGGAGATTTTGCATTGACCTGCGCCGACGTCACGTTCATCAACAATCTGATCGGCCGGCGGCGCGGTCTGCCGGGCTATGACTACAATGCCGACATCAACCAGGATGGCGTGATCGACGTGAGAGACATCATGGTGGTCACGTCACGGTTCCCGGTGGGCGTGCGCTGCACGGGCTTCTAAGGGCAACCCGGCAGAAAAAAACGTAGGGGCGGCTTCCTGTTTTTGCCGCCCCAACACACTTCCGATATTGAGGATCACATGCATCTCTACGCCAAACTGCTTTTCATCGCCGCCCTGCTGGTTGCCGGCGCCGGCTCTTCCCGAGCCGCAATTCTGGTCACCTCCCCCGTGCCCACCTCCGTCTCCAACGGGCAATCCTTCGACTTCACCGTATCGGTCACACCCGAATCGGGTGAAGAGATCGCCAGCTTCCAATTCGACGTGTTCTTCTCACCCTGGCTCACGCCGGGACCGGTCACCGAACTCGGCTACTTCGCAGCCAACGGCGTGTTCTTCTTCGCAGGCATCACGGGCCCCGACTCCATCACCTTCATCCTCGACTCACTCCCCGGCGGCGACTTCCTCCCCGGCCCGGACGCGCTGGTCCAGATCAGCTTCACCGCCACGCAGGATGGCGCCCCGTCCATCAGCCTCGAGAATCCGGTGTTGCTTCTCACCGACGGCAACGAGGCAACCATCTCCTCCATTCAGACCGCGGATGTGCCCGAGCCTTCCTCACTGGCTCTCGTAGGCATTGGCGCGATCATGCTTTGGGGCACCCGCCGCCGGTCGGCGTCCAGCGAAGGAGTGCTCCGATGAGCCATCAGGACGCTGTGTTCGCCGGCAATCTCGGCAAGACCTGGAAGTCGTGGCGAAGAACCACCCGTGCGCTCGACCAGGTGACGCTGCGCATCCCACAAGGCGCCGCATTCGCCCTGCTGGGACCGAACGGCGCGGGTAAGACCACGTTCGTCAAGATTCTCACCGGGGCGGTGAGAGCGACTTCGGGTTGCGCCACGGTGTTCGGAAAACCTGCCGGTTCCGCCGCCGCTCGCCGCATGCTCGGCTACGTGCCGGAGAGTTCCAGCGCACCCGGACACCTGACCGCGAACCAACTGCTCGATCTGCAAGGCTCGCTGCAGGGAATGGACAAGCCGCTGCGAAGACGGCGCGCGGCCGAGTTGCTGGAACAGGTGGGCATGGCGGACTGGAGCAGGGTCCCGATCGGCCGTTATTCCCGTGGCATGCGGCAGCGCGTCATGATCGCCGCGGCTCTGCTGCACGATCCGCAACTGCTGATCCTCGACGAGCCGACCGATGGTCTCGATCCCGCCGGGCGGCGTCACGTGATCGAGATCCTGCGCGGGCTGAACCGGGATCGCGGCATCACGCTGCTGATCAACTCGCACTTGCTGAATGAAGTGGAGGATCTGTGCACGGAGGTGGCGATGCTCAATCATGGACGGCTCGCCCATACGGCGCCGCTTTCTTCCCTTGCCGCGGCGAGTGGCTATTGCCTGACGCTGGCCGAAGCGCCTGACGATCTGATCCACCTGCTGTCAGCCAACGGCCTCACGCCGCTTCGCGAATCAGGGACCGTGCGGCTGCATCTGCCGACGCGCGAGCAACTCGATTGGACGCTGGAGCGCGTGCGCGGATCGTCGGCGCGAATGGAGACGCTGGCGCGGTCCACCACTTCGCTGGAAGCTGTGTATCTGTCCGCCACTCAGGAGTAATCGCATGTGGATCCGCCAACTGCACGCTTTGTTTCTCGACACGCTGCGTGACGCCTGGTCGCGCAAGCTGATTCTGGCTACCGTGCTGAGTTCCGCGCTCTCGTCGGGTTTGTTGCTGTGGTACATGCGGACGCTGTCGAGCCGCGCGCCACACGCAGCCCTCACGATTCTGGCGGAGCAGGACCCGCGTTATCTCGACAACGCATTCGCGCTGCGCGACATTCTCGCGGCCACGGCATCCATGGGGTTCTGGACGCAGGTCGGTTTCACGATCATGCTGATGGCGGGAGCCATGGCGATGCTGCTTGCGCCGGAACGCAACGCGATGATCGCCGCCAGTGCCGTGCCTCGGGGCCTGATTCTTCCGGGCCGCTTTCTGGGCTGCCTCTTTCTGACGCTGGTTGGCATTACGCTGACGTTCGGCACTGTGTTCGCCGCCTGTGGCCTGCAATACGAGGTGTGGCACTGGCGCTTTCTTGGGTCGATTGGAACGGCGTGGCTCGCAGCGGGTGCGACGCTGGCGTTGCTGGCGTTGATTCAGGTGATGGCGAATTCCGTGGCGGTGGGCACAGTGTTGCTGGTCGCGACGGCGGTGGTCAGTGTCGGCGCGCAGTATCCGGAGCGCGTGCGCGAGGTGACGGGATCGCCGGCCGTCGCGTCATTGTTCACGATGATTGGGAGTCTGCTGCCGAGGAGCGGCGAAATCGCCCATTGGACATCGGTGTTCGTGTATAGCGGCGTCACCGCGCAAGCCATGCCGTTGTACGCGACCGCCGCCGGCGCCGCTGTGATGCTGGTTGCGGCGAGCGTTGTGTATACGAGGAAAGAATTCTAGGCGCGCGAGAACATCGCGCCGCCCGATCGGTGAATCTGCATCGCAGTACATTGTGATTCCGTTCGTGAAACCCGACACCATCCTCCACGCCGCGCCCAACCTTGCGGCGCGGAGCCGGCCGCGCCAGTTGCAGCATCGGAATCTGGAACTCCGGAGCAATCATGCTCCAGGACGCACGGAGCCGGCTCACAGAAACGTCCAAGGCCGACCGGCTGGAAATCTGGGCCAGCAGGCTCCCGGACACCTGCTCCCGTTCCCACGCCGGCAGCGTCTTCTCGAGGTACGCACGTACGAAGCCGTACTCTTCGAGCGCGCTCTCCGTGCCCAAACGCCGCGATTCCGACCGCAGCAACGGCAGCACTCTCCCACCTGGGCACGCGGCCAGCCGCGCGAAGAACGCCTCCGCGCGCCTTCCCTCCAGACTGGCGGCCGCGCGCACAAACGGAGAATCATCCGCCGCCCGTGCGTGGACCGGAAGTTCGACCCTTTGGGGAGCCCGCCGCACATGGCGGAAGTAAGTGCGGATCCGCCACTCGGCAAACTCCATCAGCATGCCAGCGTGGCGCTCCGGAGTGCGGTCCGGCTGCCGGTTCAGCCACACCCAGAAGGAACCCCAGATCGCCTGCAACACGTCCTCGGAGTCCTGTGCCGGCACCGCCCGGCGCACACGAACTTCGAGTTGGCGGCGAATGCCGGAGTAGAAATTGGAGAAGGGATCGGAGTGGAACATGAGCATACACCTCTCGTTGGGATGGCCAAATCTGGCCGATTGACAGGTGATGCTCCGGAAGGAGCTTGGCGAAGCAAACCCGAGCTTCGCCACAAATTAGTATACGCGATCCCACCGGTGTCCCGCAAGAGGTTCTTACTGTTTCTTCGGCTGAGGAGTTCGCCCCCGGAAACGGCAAGTTGCTGTAAGATTCGCGGCAAGTTCGGCGCTAACCGCAATCGGGGGTTGGAATCGATGCCATCGGAGTTCGTCGCACTGGCGGTCGTCATGATCGGGTTTGGAGTGATGTTCCAGGTGATTCGAAACCCGGGAAAGGCGCTCTTCTGGCTGTTTGCGCTCCTCGTGTTCTCACAAGTGGTGGCTCCTCCGCTGTTGAGTGCCCTATGGGTCTCGTTCCGCGCCCTGCCTTTGTGGGACCAGATTCTCGTGCTCGCGTGGATGCCGTTTGTTTTGCTCGCGCTGGTGGCGGCGATCCTGCCGCGCCGCGTCCGCTCCGAGGTCTTGGGCCGCCTGCTCTATGATGTCGCCAAGTTCCTCTTCCTTCTGCCATTTCGACTGCTCCGGCTCCTCTTCCGTTTGGTCTTTCCCTGACACTGGGGTGCGAGAACCAGACGCACCGCGTTGGCATGCCGCGCCAGGCAGCACGCACCGGCGAAAAATGTGTACTGTGCAGATTTCGGAAGAGGGGGCCTCGCTAAGGGATTGACAAGGCGTCACTTGTTCGTGTAGGGTTTGGGTAGACCGCTGGAATGACAGCACGGAAACTGTAAGACCATGCCCACAAAACTATGGGTAGATCGAAGTTTGGGTAGACCGCTGGAATGACAGCACGGAAACTTTTTCTTTGCGAAGTACTCGACGCCGATAATTTGTTTGGGTAGACCGCTGGAATGACAGCACGGAAACAAAGTCTTGCAGGTCTGGGCGATTTTCCGAGTTTGGGTAGACCGCTGGAATGACAGCACGGAAACACAAAATTATATCTGGATCAGAAAAGAATTCAGCCAGTTTGGGTAGACCGCTGGAATGACAGCACGGAA
>JAEUQE010000129.1 GCA_016789785.1 Bryobacterales bacterium | reverse complement strand
AATCGCGCGCGATGTACTTTCACCCGCGCCGTCGCCGCAGGGATGGCCAGCGCGGCGCCGATCTCGTCGTAGGAGAGCCCTTGCTCGGCGCGCATCAGGAGCGCCGAACGCTCGAGTTCCGGGAGTTCGGCAAGGGATCTCCGTACCTGCTCGAGTTGCACCCGGTGTTCGGCGCCCGCTTCTTCCACGGCCAGCCCATCGGTCAATTCCGACACCCTGCCGCGGCGCTTGGCTTCGGTAAGGAAGAGCCTCCGGCCGATGGTAAACAGGTATGCCTTGACGGTGGGCATCTCGACCGGAATCGGCGAAGCCCATACGCGGAGAAAGGTCTCCGACGTCAGGTCCTCGGCGAGGTCGCGGCTGCCACACAGATAGTACAGATAGCCGTACAGATCGCGAGCGTACTTTTCGTAGATGCCATGGAAGGTCGCTGGTTTGCCCTGATCGCTCACGGTGTAGGTACCACGAAGGGGCGGTTTTGTTTCAACTCACAATCCGAATTGCCGCAGATGATGGTCGGGATGGAGGTATCCCCAGCGCATCCACTCCCAGTCCGACATGGCGCCGAAGATGGGATGCTCGCGAAACGAGAAGTCTCGGGTGCTGGCGGTGTAGCGGTCGAGGACGGCCAGGAGTTTACGGCGGTCGGCCTCGAAATCGGTGGATGGGGCCGTTCCGCCTTTCTCCTGGTCGACTTCGTCGCGAGTGGGAACTCCCTTCATCCAGGGTAGAGGAAGATACAGAGCCAGCCACTTGATGATCTTACTCTGCCGGCTTACTGGCGGAGTGCCGCGGAGTCCCATCACGCTGAGATAGCTGTCGGTGAGATGACACATCATCTGCTGTGGAGTCATCCGGCCCCATTGGCGCGGCGAATCGGGGCGCAGACGCACGATGCGGCCGCGGATTTCGGCGGCTTTCGCCGGATCGGAGAGGCTTGCCAGCGGCATCACCGGCAAGTGTAACCTATCCATCCTTGAGCATCAATTCGTTTTTACCTGGGCGATCGAGAAGGATTCGAACTTGGTTCCATGCTTGGGAATTGCAACGGGCTCGCGCCTTCCGGGGGCTTGCGATCGAGGCGATACGGCGGTTTGCCTGCACCAATTTCTTCGGGATTCAGCGTCCTTGCAGTCTACCTCGAAGGGCTGGGCGTAACTGCAACCTCCAGTCCTTTCGAAACCACCGGCGCAACAACAAGGTCCGAGTCTCCCGCGCGATTCGGTGGCGTTTTGTCACGATGAGGATCCTTCAATCCCGCGACTTTCCGCTGCCACTCACCCGAGCGATCAGCCGATCCATCAGCGGTCCGTCCGGCCCCTGCTCTTGTACCTCGAAGAGAAACGGCCGTTCTGTCATTGCATCCGCCACGCCTCCGAAAACCTCCAGTGCCACGAAGCCGGCGTTGACAAAGTTCTCATCCACTCGCTTCAGCAATGCAATCACTGCCTGCCGCACGCGCCCGGAAGGATACTCGGAGACTGAATCGAGCGCCTGCGAAGCCGCAGAGGCGTCTTCCCCCCGAAGCGCCTCGCACAAAGCGCTCTCCACTTCGTCCGCCTCACCCAAGTACCGTGCCGCGCGCAGCCGCACTTCCGCGTCGCCGTGCTCCCGCAGCGCCTCAAGACAGTCGGTCAACCCCAATGCGTCAGCAGCCTCCATATCGCGCCAGTCCGGCGCGCGGCCCGCGTTGGCCAGTCGCATGCGAATCTCCCGCGAGACAGAATTGCGCTCCTCCGCAGTCATTCCAGGTAGCGCGTCCAGGTCGTAGCCTACTCCGTCGTGCCATTGCTCAAAGCCAGCCGCCATGCTCTTCCGGAATCTGACCCATGCCTCGCTCACTTCGCCCCTCCTCCAACTCTGTCGAGCCGCAACCACAAGCCTGAGTCTACCGTGCGCGCCAGCGAAAAGGCCTCCAATCATTTCAATCGCCCGCGGAACACGGCTCCGCCTTCGGCTCCAGCCGCAACTCAATCTGCGCCTGAGTAAACGCCCCTTGCCTGGTCGCGAACACGGTCAACTCGCCCCCGTGCTGCCGCGCGATCTGCCGCGCTGCGAACAAATCCCAGTTCGCCGTGGAAATCCGGGAGCCGCGCTCCGCGAACGCAGGATCAATCTCCACCCGCGACGCCTCCTGCACCATCGCTCCATCGGTCTGCACCACCACGCCCCGTTCCGACACACACACCAGCACCGAGCCAATCGACGATTCCACCGCCTTGCCAAGCACCGCATGCAGCATCGTCGAGAGGTGTCCACGGCGCCCCATCAGACCCCAATGGGACTCGCCCTCCACTGCAATGCGAATGCCAGGATGAGTGCCCCGCTGCAACGCAAGCACGTCGGCAACCACTTCAGCCATATCCACCCAGCCCACCTCCGCCCGGTCGAGCTGCGTGTATCGCTGCATCAACACAATCGCTTCATGCATCCGGCCGCACGACTTCCGGATCGCGCTCAGCAACTCCTCTCTCATCTCTCCGCGTTCGCCACGCCCGTCCAGACAAGCCAACGTGTCCGCCGAACTGCGGATCACCCCCAGCGGCGAGTTCAACTCGTGACTCATTGCCGCGGCAAACCGGCTGAACGACGCGCTCCCCTCGGAAAGGAGCGAACGCATGCGCCCCTCCATCACATTCTCCAGCAACATGCGTTCGGAAGCCCGGCCCCTCCGCAAGACTTCCGAAATCACCACCGCAAGACACACGTTCATCAATAATGACGAAGCTTGGAACAGATCGTAGTCACTCGTGGCGAGCCTCTCTGCATCGCGCATCCACCGCGCCGTCGCGTACTGCATCAGTGTCACCACAACGCCGATCGCGCCCACGTGCTTGGGCTCGAAAGGACTCAGCGCGGCGGCTGCCACAATCACCAGCGCCAGCTCTCCAGGACCGTAGTGGTACACATCCGCCGGCGATGCGAATCCAAACGTCGAGACAAGCACCGCCACACTCGCCGCCAGCACCAGCCCTGCCCATACCAGCTTCGGACGCTGTTGCAGCGCGGGAACCCGCTGCGCGATCAACGCAAGTAGCCCAAGCCCCGCCTGTGCCCCGAACTCAAACAGCATCTGCCCCGGTGCACGCAGCCCATCCTCTCCGGGAAGCCGCATCACCAGGGACACGACGCCGAACGCGATCAGCGTCCAACCCGCGGCATTCAACGACCCGGACCCGAACACTTCGCTCGAAGGAAGCTTCCAACGATCGCGAAATCCCGGCAGTGGAAGAGCGCGTCTCATTGTTTCAACCCCGCAATCCGGCTCACTTCGGCCGAATTCAGATGCTCGCCCATCTGAACCACCAGCAACTCCGCCCGTACTCGTGCAAGCTCTGCCGCCGCCTCCGCGCGTTTCGCCGCTGTGCTCACCTGAGCCTCCAACTGATCGCCCGCCACGCGATCCGCTTCCGTCTTCGCTCGCAATGCCTGCTCCGCCGCGCTCGCCTGCGCCTTCAGCCGCTCCTGCTTGTGCATCGCCTTTCGCAGATCCACGGCAATCCGGTCACGCACACGCCGCAGATTCTCCTCAGCCTGCTCCACTGCGGTCTCGCGCTCCTGCATTGCCGAACGGCGCTTGCCCCCGTCGAAGATCGTCCAATCCACTTTGAAGCCCGCCGCGCCATTGTTGCGCGCAAGCAGCGGCACGCCCGCCTGATAGGCATGCTGCACGAATGCCGACACATCCGGCACATAGTCGAGCCGTGCCAACCGCACCGCCGCACGCGCCTTGTCAATGCTCGCCTTCGCCGACCGTAGCTCCTCACTCGACTCATACGCCGACGCGAGCAGTTGCTCATAAACAGGCAGACTCGCGGGCGCCGCAGGCCGCTCGAGCGTCCACTCCGTATCGAGAGGCGCAGCCAGCATCTCGTTCAACTCCATGCGCAGATCCGCTCCCTGCAACTCGGCTTGACGCTTCGCATGCCGTGCCGATTCAAGCAGCGCCTCGGCCTGCATGCGCACGCCAGGCAACACCGCCGATGCCTCCACCGCAACAGACGCTTCCTTCACGGCCGATTCCGCCGCAACCCTCGCTGCTTCCGCCGCCCGCACCTGCTCCTCCGCCATCAGAATGCCGAAGTAGATCTGCGTCACCGCAAGCCGCACGTCATTCTCTCCTCGTTGCTGCTCCACCTGTGCGATCTGCCCGTCCAACGCAGCGATCCGCGCTGCCTCCCGCACCTTCCACAACTGTGTGAGCGGTTGTGCCAGCGTCGTCTGTGTGAACAGCAGTCCGCGCGAGCCTTGATCAATCAGGATCTCCTCGCCTGGCAGCGCACCGGTCGACGGATATGTTCCAAGCGAACCTGCCGGAATCGCCACACGCTGCCGGTTCAGCAGACCCATCGCGTATCCACTGGTGCTCAGCTTCGGATAAAGATCCGCGCGCACTCCCCGGGAACGATACTCCATCTCTTTCACCCGCAGACGAGCCAGACGCAGTCCGCGATTGCTCTTCTGTGCCGTGACGATCGCTTCGTCCAACGTAAGTGCGCGCGGGCCGGCCGCATGGCAGAGGGTTGCCGCGGCCAGCGAAATCAAAAGGAAACTACGCATGACGTCCTCCCACGACGACATACACAACAGGAATCAGAACCAGCGTGAACACCATAGACGACATCAATCCGACAGCGAGCACGCTTGCCAGCGGCGACCACAACGCCGACCCCGAAAGAATCATCGGCGTCACGCCCACCGCCGCCGCCGCGCTTGTCAGAAACACCGGCCTCAGTCTCCGCGCTCCGGCCTCCCGCGCCGCTTCTTCCAGCGGCATGCCCTCCGCCGTCTTTTCGCGTATGTAATCGACCAGGATGATCGCATTGCGAACCACCACACCTGTCAGACTCACCAGCCCGAGAAACGCCGTGAAGCCGAACGGATTGCCCGTCAGCATCAAGCCTGCCGCCGCACCCGGCAGCGACAGCGGAATCGACATCATCACCACCAGCGGATCCACTCCATTGCGAAATTGAATAAGCAGGATCACGAAGATCCCCGCCAGGCTCACCACCATCGCGGCTTTCATCTCATCGAAGGTTTCGTTCTGCGTCTCTTCCTCGCCGCCGTAGTGGATCGCATAGCCCGCGGGCAGTGGCAGCGCTCCGATCTTGTGCTTGGCGTCCATCAACGCCGTCGACGCCAACTCCCCGTGCTTCGGATGCGCCCTCACCGTGATCGTGCGGACTCCGTTGCGCCGCACAATTCTCGCCTCCTCCCACTTCGGTTCCAACCGCGCCACTGACCGCAGCGGCACGCGCACACCTGTCACCGGCGACTCCACGTAGCTGTCGCCGACATCCTCGAATACCGACCGCTTCCCCGCATCCAGCCGCAACACCAGATCCACGGGATCCTTGCCATCCCACACCGTGCTCACCGGCATGCCATCGAATCCGCCCTGAAGCTGCCGTGCGATGTCGGCGTTGGTCACCCCAAGCCTGTTGGCGAGCTGCTGCTCCACCACCACGCGCGTGGTCCAAACATTCTCGCGGTAGTCATGATGCACATACTCCAGCCGCCGGTCCGCCGCCAGGATCTTCTCCACCTCGCGTGCTGCCGTGCGCAACCGCGCAACGTCGTCCCCTGTGATGCGAACTTCAATGGGCGCCGAAATCACATCGCCCTGTTCGAGTTCTTTCACCAGCACCCGCGCCTCGGGACAAAGCGCATCCAGTTCGCCCCGCAGCCTGTAAACCAGACCGGGCGTTCTCTCCGCCGATCGCGTGTTGACCAGGATCTGCGCATAGCTCGGCGATGGCTGCTGCGGATCCACGTTGTAGTAGAACCGCGGCGCGCTGGCCCCGAGAAATGTCGTGTAGTCGCGAATCTCCGGAATCGCCGCAAGGTGCTTCTCAATACGCCGCGCCGTGACGCGCGTGGCTTCTATCCGGGTCCCCTCCGGCTGCCAGATATCGATCACGAACTGATCGCGCTCCGCCGTTGGAAAGAACCGCTCGGGCAACCTTGTCACCATCCACACGCCAATCACGAACGTCGCCACGCCGAGCCCGATGCTTGCGTACTTGTGCCGCATCGCCTGACGAATCGCCACGCCATAAAGTGACTGCATCACATCAAGCAATCCGCGCCGCGATTCCCCGTTGTGATGCAGACCCTTGTGTATGAAGTAGCGGCACAGCAGCGGTGTCAGCAGCATGGCCACCACATAGGAAACCGCCAGCGCCACTGCCACCGCCACCGGCAAAGCAAGAATGAATTCGCCCACGGAGCCGCTGACCAGAACCAGCGGAAGAAACGATGCAACAATCGTCAAAGTCGCCGCCAGCACCGGCACCGCCAGATCGCTCGCGCAGCGCCATGCGGCCTCTGCCCGGCTCAACCCGCGATCGAGAAGATCCACGTAGTTGTCCGCGATCACGATCGCATCATCCACCACCATGCCGAGCACCACGATCAGTCCCGCAATCGACACCTGATGAAGTTCAATGCCAATCGCCCGCAGCAGCGCGAATGTGAATGCCACCGTCACCGGAATCGCCACCGCCGCAATGGTCGCCACACGCAACGGCAGCAAGAACATCGTCACCAGAATCACCGATCCGATCGAGATCGCAAACTCCCGCAGGAAGTGCCCGATGCGCTCTTCCACCACCTTCGGCTGATCCGCAATCGCATCCAGTGTGATGCTGGCCGGTAACGCCTGCCGCGCCTCATCCAGCCTCCCGCGCACCTCACGGCCGAAGTCAACAATGTTGTTGCCCTCCTGCATCTCCACCGAGAGAATGATGCAGGGATCGCCGTTCATCGCAATGAGAAAGTCAGGATCGTGGTAGCGATGCTCCGCGGTCGCGATCTGCGCAAGCGTCACCGTGCGCCCGTCGCGCGACGTCCCCACGATCGTATCGAGCACATTGTCGCCGCGGCGCACCGGATCCGACGCATCCAGCCGCACTGCGGTGTCGTGCGTATCCAGCTTGCCGGACTGGAGCGTCGCGTTGCGCCCGCGCAGTGCGCCGATCAGTTGTGGAATCGGTACGCGGTAACCGGCAAAACGTTCCGGCGAACTGCTCACTTGAATCTGCTCACGCTGTTCGCCATACCGCTTCACGCGCGAAACCGCCGGGATGGACCGCAACCGCGCTTCAACCCGTTCCGACGCGTCCTTCAGTCCGCGATAGTCCGGCGCCTTGCCCCGAATCGCGAGCAGCACTGCCACTGTATCGCCGAACTCCGCGTCCACAATCGGGCCCAACGTGTGTTCCGGAAGGCCCTGGATACGGGTCTCGTTGAGGTCGTGCCGCAGCTTCGACCAGAACTCATCCGGCCGCTCCACCCACTTCTCCAACTCCACGTTGATGATCATGATGCCCGGGCGCGACGTGGAGAACGTCTTCGCCTTGCGCACTTCCGCGAACCGGAACAACCGCTCTTCCACCCGGCGCGTCAACTGATTCTCCACTTCCTCCGCGCTTGCGCCTGGCAGCAGCGCCGCAACTTGCCCAATCCGGATCGTGATCTTCGGATCTTCACGGCGTGGCATCACCATCAGCGCCCATACGCCCGCGGCGAAGAGCATGGAGGTGAGAATCAACGTGACTTGCGAATGCCGCAGCGATGTCTTGACGATGTTCATTGCTGGGCCTCCCTGCTTTCCACCGCAGCGCCATCGAACAGTTTGTGCTGTCCCGCGACCACCACCTTCTCACCCGCCTTCAATCCGCTCTGGATCTCGACGCGCTGTCCGACCGGCCGTCCCGTCCGCACGCGCCGCACGTGCGCAATGCGCGACGATGGCTCGTAGACGAACACCTGCGGCGCCCCCGATGCGTCCGCAACAATCGCTTCGCCAGGCACGGTGACTGCCGAGATGCGATCACTCGTCGCAATCACGATCTCAGCCACCATGCCGGGTCGCAATCGCTCATCGCGGTTCGTCACCAGAATCTTCACGATGTAAGTGCGCGACTCCGCATCCGCCGCGATTCCCGCGCTCTCCACCGTTCCTGTCCATTCCAAATCGGGCATCGCCGGGATACGGACCTGCACTGGCTGCCCTCGCATTACCCGTCCCACTTCGGCCTCGGGCACGCCCGCGCGAACCTTCACAGTCGCAATGTTTGCGATCGCGAATACCGGCAGACCCGGCGACACCATCTCCCCCGGCTCCACGGACCGCCGGCTGATGTAGCCCGAAATCGGCGCGTGCAGCACGGTGTCGGAAAGCCGCTTACGGGCGATCTGCTCCTGCGCCTGCGCCTGTTGCAGCGCCGCGCGCGCTATCTCCCGATCCTCGCGCCGCACACCTTCCTCCACTTCATCCAGCCGTTCGCGCGCCGCAGTCCATGCCGCTTCCACCTTGCGGAAGTCGAGCGCCGGAAGGCTGCCGCGATCAAACAGGAACTTCATCCGGCGGTACTCATCCTCGGCCTGGCGGGTGGCGGCGAGCACTTGCTGCCGCTCCTGCCGGCGAGCACCTGCCTGCGCCTTGGCCAGATTCGCCTGCGCCTGTTTCGTCTGACCCTGCGCCGCGTTCACCGCCTCGCGGTAATCGGCCGCCACGAGCTGAGCCAGCGCCCGGCCCGCACTCACGGCGTCGCCCTCACTCACGGAAACAGAGGCGACTCTGCCTGCCGCCTCGAAGCTCACCTGTGCCGTGTAGGCTGCTTCCACGATGCCGCTTGACCGGATCTCCAAAGTCCGGTCCACCACCGCCACTTCGTCCACTCGTACGACGGGTAGTGGCGCCTTCTCCGGCGCGCCGGCATGGATCGTCTTCCTCGCGCAGCCCGCGCCGGTCAGCAGCAGTGCAAGGACAGGGATTGTTGTGCGTTTCATTCTGAGATCAGAATGCGGCATCGGGGCCGGCTCGCCCGAGTGAGGAGAGGTGAGTTTACGGTGAGGCGCGGAAGTTACGCTGTGACCTCCGCCTGGAGTTGGTTTGGACCGGCCGAGGCGCTTCCCGGAGATCTCGGAGCGAACTGAGGGCTTGGTTCGCACGCTACGATGCCGAGGTCTGGGATTAGCAGATTGGAAGCGATTCGAAGACCTGCAGGCTGCGTCGGCTCGTCGAGCAGGCCCTCGCCGATGATCGCGCGGGCCGTTCCAGGGAATTGTGAGCCATCGCTCCTCGCCCGGCTTCTGGGTATGCTACGAGCGTCTCCCTGCTGAGATTCAGCGGACAAATCCTTCGAACTACTGAAGCGCGATCCGCGCCAACCTTCCTTGCAATAACTGGCTCAGACGGCGAGAGTCGATGGACCTGCCGCGGCAGGGGCGAGATTGCCTTCGTCGACGGCGGCAGGCTTCGGCGCGGTACCGAGTGCCCGGCCGTCCCGGAAACAGACCCTGTTCCGCCCAGCCCGTTTGGCATCGTAAAGCGCCTCGTCGGCGAGGCCGATCAGCGGCAGGCCTTCCAAGTCACAACCGGCGGGACAAACGGTCGCGCCGAAACTGGCCGTGACATGGATGGAGGCGTTGCCGGAAAGTACCGGCAATTCCGAGATGGCCAGCCGCATCGCCTCGGCACGATGAAACACACTGGCCTCATCGCAGCCCGGGAGAACGATGAGAAACTCTTCCCCCCCAAAGCGGCCGACGCCATCATAAGGCCGCACCGAACTCAGCAGACGCCGCGATGCCTCCTGCAGAACGGCGTCACCCGCAATATGCCCGTGAAGATCGTTGATCTGTTTGAAATGATCCAGATCCATCATCATGACGGCTACCGGCGTGCGCTCTCGAAAGCCCCGCACCAGTTCCCGCATGAGGATTTCCATGATCGAGCGCCGGTTCCACAGCCCAGTCAATGAGTCGCGCATCGCCTGTTGGCGGATCTCTTCCCGCGCTGCCAGTAACTCCGCCTGCAGGTTCAGTATACGGATGCCCGCCCGCAACCGCGCCCGGAGTTCGTGCGTGTCAAAGGGTTTGGTGAGGTAGTCATCCGCGCCCGCTTCCATTCCTTCGATGAGGTCTTCCTTCTGAGACTTCGAAGTGAGAAGGAGAATGTAGGTGTAAGGTTCGGGGGCCTTTTGCCGAAGCATGCGGCAAATCTCCGGCCCGCTGTAACCCGGCATCATCCAGTCCAGAATCGCCAGCCGTGGGGCACCCTCACTTTGCAACTGTTCCCACGCGCACTCTCCATCCTTGCAGGAAACCACGTCGTATCCCCAGTTGGCGAGGCTCCGCTCCAACACCAGCCGCGACGGGCCGCTGTCTTCCGCAATGAGGATTCTCATGTCGCTCCGTCGCTGGGTCTTTCGCTCCACATCCCGCTCATCGGCGAGCATGGTTGGATCGTTAACCAACTCGCCCAAGTGGTATAACTTTGACAAGCAGGCATGACTGTCATCGTTTGCCGCCATTCGCCCTCCGAACACATGGGCCGGCTGAAAACCACCTTCCCCGACTTCTCCTTAGACTACCAGTATTTTTGTGCGTACTCTACCCCCCCAGAGTTATCTGAGGTTTACCCTGCCGAGTTAGACTTCCAGGCAGTGATCATTCTTGGTGGCGCGCAATCGGCCAACGACGATTGGCCACCGCTCCGCTGGGAGTATCTTCTCATCGAAGAGGCACTGCGCCGGAACGTACCCGTGCTGGGCATTTGCCTGGGGGCGCAAATGATTGCCCGCGCCCTCGGGGCGGCCGTGCGTCGCGCATCCCAACCGGAGATCGGATGGTTCCCGGTGCATTTTATCGAGGCGGCCAGATCCGATCCACTCTTTGGGAAGCTGCGGTCCGAAACGTTCTTTCACTGGCATGCCGAAACGTTCGACCTGCCCCGCGGGGCATTGCATCTCGCGCGCTCGGAGGCGTGCGAACATCAGGCCTACCGCTATGGCGACCGCGTGTGGGGTGTCCAGTTTCACCCCGAAGTTACTCCCACGATGATCGCCCGCTGGATCGAGGAGGATGCCCACTGCGGCAGCCCGGAACTGGTGCATCCGCCGGCCTTTCATCCGGCGCCCCGCGCGGTCACCCGGCGTGCGGCGGCCGCCGCTGCTGGCATCTTTGGCTCGTTCTGTGACATTGTGAACGATTGTATGGTGAACGAATGACCGCAACCTTCCTTGTGTTGCTCGCCTCGGGCGGGCTCCTCGCTCCGCCGATGGCGCCGGCCCAGAAAGCGGTGCAGACAGCGCCGCAACCGGTCCGCCTGACGCCCTACCCGCAAGCAGTGGCGACGTTCTACACACGGGGCGATGCGAAGATTCCGGCCGCGCTTGCGCGGGAGATAGGCACGGCAAAGGGCTCGGATGGCGCGACCTGGACGGCCTCGGGCAAAGGCGTTTGGCGCGAGGATCCGGCGGCGGCGCCTGCGGATCGCAAACGCTACTTTTCGTCGCGGCGCTGGATTGCCGATGGCCCGGTACTGAGTCTCGCGCCGGGCGCGGAAGGCAGCATGTGGGTGCGAACCCAGGGCGGCGTCTCGCACATCGAGTTCCGGCGGATGACGCTTGCCGCGAAGGCCGCCGAGTTCGAAACGCGCGTAGAAACGCGTCACAACCGCCATGGCATGGTCGCCGATTCCGTTCTGCTAACGCCGGGGGATCTTTCCACCAACCGGACCCGGTCCTCCGACAACGATGGCCTTTGGACGGCGATGTACGGCGCCGCCGAATGCTACCGCTATGCGGTGACCAAGTCGCGCGAGGCTGAGCAGCGGGCCGAACGGTCCGTGCGCGTGCTGCTGAAACTGGAGGAAATCACGCGAATTCCCGGGCTGCCGGCGCGGTCCTACCTGCTGCCCGATGAACCGCGCCCGCGGGACGGGATCTGGAACCCGGCGGCGGATGGGTCGCTCATCTGGAAGGCGGATACGAGTTCCGACGAAATCGTCGGGCATTATTATCTGTTCGCCATCGCATGGGACACGCTGAAGAGTCCCGAATTACGCAAGCAGGTCGCCGCCGTCACGCGCCGGATCACGGATCATATTCTCAACAACAACGTGACCCTGATTGACTTTCACGGGCAGCCCACTTATTGGGGCCGCTGGGACAGAGAGTACTTCGAAAGCGAGCGCGGCAAGCCGGACAGTCCGCTGAACGCCGTGGAGATTCTCAGTTTCCTGAAAACAGCGCATCATATTACTGGTGATCCGCGCTATCAGGCCGAGTATCTGCGGCTGGCGCATCAGGAGGGTTACGCGAAGATCACCGCGCAATACAAGGAACTACGCGAGACGATCAACTACTCGGATGAGGAACTGGCGATGCTTTCGTTCTATCCACTGCTGCAATATGAAACGGATCCAAAGTTACGGACGCTATATTTGGCCGGACTCGATCAGTGGTGGGAGAATATCGAGCGGGAAAAGAATCCTCTGTGGAACTTCATCTATCTGGCATCGAAGCCGGGAAAGCCCGCCAGTATTACCGATGCCGTGTGGACGCTACAGCGGATCCCGATGGATCTGCGGCACTGGGCCGTGGAAAATTCCGGGCGTCCGGATCTGGAATTCGAGGGCGGCGCCGATCGCTTCGGGCGCCGGCAAACCCGGACCTTACTGCCGGCGGACGAGCGTCCCGTGATGAAGTGGAACGGGAATCCCTTCCGTGTGGACGGCGGGGGAAACGGCGGCTCGGAAGACGATGGCGCCTTCTATCTCCTGCCCTATTGGATGGGAAGATACCACAAATTCTTAGTAGGAGAGTAACCCGGATTCTCCTGAGGGACGGAACTTCCGGCCGAGAAAAAACGCAAGTACCGTAACCCATGGGGCATGGTCATAGACAAGAGCGTGGCGCTTAATAGAAACAACGATCATGCTCTTTTCACGATCGGCGGAATATGCACTCCGCGCTACCGCGCTGCTGGCACTTCATCCGCCTGGAACACTCATCATGGCGAACCGGATCGCTGCTGAAGCGAACATGCCGGCGCAGTTTCTTGCGAAGTTACTTCAGTTGCTTGCCAAAGGCGGGCTGCTGCGGTCAGTGAAAGGCCCGCACGGGGGCTTCGGACTAACGAGGCCGGCACGGGAGATCCGTCTAGCGGACGTTCTCTTCGGCTTGGACCCGGAAGGGCTCGAAAGGCACTGCCCGCTGGGGCAATCGCCTTGCGAGGCGCCAGGCTGCGGAATGCACATTGGCTGGGAGGCCATCCATTCGCGTATAGTAGAGTATTTGGAGCGTACAACGCTGGCGGACATCTCGCCGAGGCCGGTCACGGTCCGGGAATCCGGGAGCCAAAGCTAGCACGCCCAATCGATTTCGGTTCGCCGTACACAGCGGACGGAAATGCTTGCGTACCGTTACTGGTGCGCTGACTTGACGATGGCGCACACGGTGGGGCTGGGGCTGCATGGCCAGGAAGGCTGGACAGCGAGGCACTCTTCGGTGGCAGCCGCGAAGGAGTTTACGCGAATGCAGAATTCCGTGTTGGTCCCGATGGTGGTGGAACAGACCTCCCGGGGAGAGCGGGCCTACGACATCTATTCCAGGCTGCTCAAGGAGAATATCATCTTCTTGGGGACCCCGATTGACGACCAGGTCGCCAACCTGATTATCGCCCAGATGCTATTTCTGGCTGCGGAAGATCCTGAAAAGGATATCTCACTTTACATTAATTCGCCGGGCGGTTCGATCACGGCCGGGCTGGCGATTCTGGACACCATGCGGCTGATTGAGCCTGACATTACCACTTACTGTGTCGGCCAGGCGGCGTCGATGGCGGCGGTCTTGCTGGCCTGCGGGTCCAAGGGCAAGCGCTTCAGCCTTCCGCACTCGCGCATCCTGATTCATCAGCCTTCGATGAGCGGGCTTGCCGGGCAGGCGGCGGATATCGACATCTACGCGAAAGAGATTCTACGCATGCGCGAGAAACTCAACGAAATTCTGGCCACGGCTTGTAACCAGCCGGTGGACCGGATTGCCCGCGACGTGGACCGCGATTACATCATGGAGCCGAACCAGGCGCTCGACTACGGCATGATCGACCGGATCATCAGCTCGCGCGACCAGGCACGCACATAGTCCCTTCCGAATTGGGCCGGGCGGTTTGCTGCATCGGCACGCCCGGCCTTCCCTTCCTTACGCTTCCCGCACATCCGGCACCCTCACCCCAAGTCTCGATAGAGTCATTTCATGACTCGCGCAATTGCGTGGTTTGTGATCTCCTGTATTCCAATTTTTCCTCAATCTCCTCCCCAGATTTCCCTGATAGCGCCGGAGTGGAATGAAACCCACATCCGGGTGGAGGTGCACCCTCCGCCTGCTCCCGGCACAAGAGCCCATTTCTTTGCGTTCGTCCCCGACGCAGGCTGGTACAGCGTGGATTGCGGGGGCACCCTATTTACGCAATCGGGAATCGCGACCGCCGCCTTCCAAATCGTGGATGTCGAGGTTCAGGCTACCCGGTTTGCTGTCTACTTACTGCCTCCCGAAGTATTTCCGCAATGTGCGACGGGTCCCGCACAGATCCCTGCATCTTACGAATCGCTCGCGATTGGCAGCCGGGCCGTCCTGCGCGCGAATCCACGCCCCAAGTTGCTCCGATTCTCCAACTACGATTGGGTGGTGAAGGGCGCCTGGGCGTTGGCTTCTCCAGGGCCCAGCCGCTTCTCGCGGGATCACGCCTTCGTGGATAGCCAAGGCAGGTTGCACTTGCGAATTGCCCGCTGCGCTCTTGATCCCGCCCGGTTTTGTACGGCGGAGGTCTTCACGCGCGACGCACTGGGTCACGGAACCTACCGGGTCACTCTGGACTCCCCGGTGGACGATCTCGACCCCCACGCCGTGCTGGGTTTGTTCACCTGGAGTGAGGATGGCGCCAAATCCAACCGGGAGTTGGACATCGAGTTCACCCGGTGGGGGAACGCCACGGGGCTGAACGCGCAGTACGTGATTCAGCCCTACACGCTACCAGATCATTTAGTGCGGTTCGCAATGCCCTTCACTCCCAGTAGCGTCCACACGATACTCTGGCTGCCGGCATCGGTTCACTTCGAGAGTGCATTCTCGACGGAGGCGGCACAGCCGCCGATCCGCGAGTACACCTTCGCACAGCCGCAGGCGATCCCGGACGCGGGCGATGCGCAATTTCACATCAATTACTATCTGATGGAAGGACGGCTTCCGGTGCGCCTGGAGGATTCCGAAATCATTATTCGGAAATTTGAACATTTCCCCGCCTCACCTCAAACAGCCGCTTTCCAGACACTTTCCGCGGAGATACCGGCAGGCGGAGCGGCGGGCAGAGTTGGTGTGAGCTCACCCGGTGCACCTTGTATCTGGAATGCCGCCTCGCATTCGGACTGGCTGCGGCTTTCCAGTGCCACGCTGAGCGGACCCGGATCAGTCACTTACACGGCGAGTCCGAATACCAGCGGCCGCCGCACCGGGCTGATTCAGCTTTCCAGCAGTTGCGGAGTGGCCGCGGGGGCGCAATGGTTCACAGTCACCCAGGAAGGTGCTGGGAATTGCACGTACTGGCTTAGTCCCCAAGGAGGGTTGGTGAGTTCGCGGCCAGGTTTCCTCACTTTTGCCGGCAGCGCTCCGCGGGGCTGCATGCATGAGGCATCCACCGATGCGCCGTGGGTACGGCTTCAACGCGGCGTCAACTATGCCAGCGCCGGGGCCTACACCATAGCAGAGTTCTCACAGAACCCGAACCCGGAACCCCGAACCGCGAACCTGACCATCGCAGGATTCCCCGTCTCCGTGGTGCAGATGGGGGCCAGCCCGGCAGGCCAATACTTCGTGCCGGTAGCGCCGTGCCGGGTGGTGGATACTCGTATCGGGAACGGAGCGCTCGGAATGCCCTTTCTGGCGGCGGGATCGACACGCAGCTTTCCGGTCCTCGCAAGCGGATGCGGGATCCCGGCCGGGGCGCAGGCATATTCGCTGAACGTAACCGCGGTGCCACGCGGACCGCTGCCGTATGTCTCGTTGTGGCCCACTGGCCAGCCGCAGCCCACCGTGTCGACCTTGAACGCTTTTGAAGGCAATGTGGTCGCGAACGCAGCGATCGTACCCGCCGGGGCAGGAGGCGCGGTCAGCGTGTTCGCCGCCGGTGCGACGGACCTTGTCCTGGATATCAATGGCTATTTCACATCCGTGGTGTCGCCGGCGGCATCGCAGTTCTATCCACTTCTTTCGCCTTGCCGCGTGCTGGATACGCGGCTGTCGGGCACGCCGCTTCGAAGCGGTGCTCCTTCGTTGGAGTTGCCCGTACGCGCCAGTGGCTGCCCACTGCCGGCGGATGCGAGGGCTTATGCCGTGAACTTCACGGTCGTGCCGCGGGGCCCACTGATCTACCTGACCGCGTGGCCATCAGGAGGGCCGGCACCACTGGTTTCGACGCTGAATTCGTTTGAGGGGCGTGTCCTGGCCAACGCGGCCATCGTTCCCGCAGGCGTGAATGGCGCCATCAGTATCTTCGCCGCACTCGCAGGCAATGCCGAGGTGGACGTGATCGCCGATATCAGCGGTTACTTCGGGCCCCGGTCGCCGAGTGGGCTGTTGTTCTATCCGGTTCAGCCATTCCGCACGCTGGATACGCGCGCCAGTCCCCACCTGGCCTGGGCTTATGATCAGACCCGGGTGTTCGCTGTCAGTCACTCCCGAGACCCATTCGTCCGAGCGCTGTCCGTCAACGCAACCGCAATTCCGGTAAACACGGGCGTAAACTACCTCACCCTCTGGCAGGGCCCCACTGGCAACCCGGCGCCCCGTCCATTGGCATCGACGCTGAACTCGCTCGACGGCCGGATTGTCGCGAACGCTGCGATTCTGGGAGTAGACTGGTCGGGTTTGGCCACTGCGTACTCCTCGCTGACGAACCCGGCGGGATCGGTGCACCTTGTTCTGGATGTGAACGGCTACTTCCATTGAGCGGCAAGGGAGACGGCGACTGCGCATGATCGACCGGATCATCACGTCGCGCGGCCAGGCACGCACATAGTCCCTTCCGAATTTGGCCGGGCGGTTGCTTGCATCCGCGCGCCCGGCCATTCGCGGTCTCAGGCCCGGAGCTTCACGATCGATGGATGCCAAGGCGCCGCGCCGCTCAACACCCGCATCCAAAAGAATCACCGGATTGCAGGTCCTCGCCCCCCAGTGCCGCGGCTTCAAGAAGTTCCGGCGAAGCGGCGGCGAGCAGCCATTGAGATTGATAGACTGGACCAAGGTGGATGCACATGGACTACGGCAAGATTGTTACCCGCATCACCGTCTACGATGTGCTCGACTATCTGGCGTCGGGGATGACTGAAGAGGAGATCCTGCGCGACCTTCCGGACCTCACCCAGGAGGACATCGGCGCTTGCCTTGCCTTCGCTGCGGACCGTGAGCGGCGGCTTGCCGGCGTTCCTGCGTGAAGCTCCTCTTCGACCAGAACATATCGCTTGAAGCTGGTGCGTCTGATAAGTATAATCAGCAGCGTGCAAACAGGAGTTGTGCTGCGCGACGAAATCCGGCAACCGGATGCCCGCGATGGTGGTCAGGCCCACATTCCTTCCCCTATCGGAAGCATGCTGGTTCATTCAGCAAGGCGCCGAACGCGGCAGGAACGCCGAGGAAGACACTGTCCCCAGCGCGCAAACATCCGGCTTAGATAACATGAAGACTTCTGCCCAGTTCCGGCAACAGGCGGCATTCTTGAGAGAATCCAGTGGTTCCACGAAAATCGAAAAGACACTTCTCAAGGCGCTCAAAGTCTTGAAGTTGTTCAGCATCCCTCACTATGTCTGCAGTGGTTTCGCGGTGCAAGAACGCGGCTACCCAAGGTTTACGGTGGACGTGGACATCATCGTGCCGGACGTGGAGTCTGCGATTGAGAAGCTCTCGATCAACGGGTTCAAGCAGAACCAAGGCTCCCGAATGACTGTCACAGACCGTGAGACAAAAGTAGAAGTCGACCTTCTGCCCGGCGGAAAACGATTTTATCCCAGCCCCTTGGCACTGCCCGTCCCAACACAAGTTTCAGACAAGCCTCAAATACTGCCCTTGGAGACTCTGATTGCCGCTAAGCTGTCGACCTACATTGGGCGGGGCATTGATCGCAGCCAGGATTATGCCGATGTTGTCCAACTGGTGAAGATCAATCGCCTGCCGAGAGATTTCGGGATCGATCCGAAGGTCAGCGACGAATACCACAAGCTCTGGGATGCACTGCATCAGCCCGACAGAAAAGCCTGAGTTGATCTGCCGGCTTGGTCAGGAATGTGACTGCTACATTTCTATTGCGGAAAGCCCACAGCCGATTCCTCCGCGATGGAGAATGCCCGCGAAGCCAACACTCCGAGCCCCGAACCGAATGTTGGTACGGCAAGCCGGAAGTACGCCCGGATCCTCCGGCGCATCTGGATCCTTTTCTTCTTATGGCATCCCGATCCGCATTCGCGGCCAATCGCCGAATCCTTGCCGCCAACGACGGGAAATCAACACGTTGCCGACGGAAACTTGGCGCCCCTGGCAGATCAAACCTTCCCGGAACGGGGGGAAGGTTTTAGGCTCAAGGGAACTTGGTTGGACAGGGCAGAATCAGATGGTGAAACCGGCGGGTTGAGAGGTTGGGCGTTACGAAAGCGGGTTTGCAGAGGAGGAACAACCTTGCGTTCCTTGAGCCTTCCCTTTGTTCATACGCCCGTGTTAGAGCAACCCGGCTGCCAAACCGCAAGTGCTTGATTCTTAGTACTCAACTCCGGGGAAGTACCAATTTGGAACTAGGTAATTTGTGCCGAGGCTTACCTTCGTACCGAATCCGTACGGGCAAAAATTACGATGCGCGACCCGCGCTACTCTTCGTCATCCTCGTCGTCGACTGGCAGGAAGACCGGTTCCAGGCCATGCAGCATCAGCCGCGTGTCCAGAGCGGTCTCCACCACCTCGCCCTCATGCTCGGACAAACCACCAGCAATCTCCTCAATCCGCCGCAAGAGCGCCGGCATGTTGCCCCGTTCCAGCTTCTTCACGGGCACACATAGCGCATAGCTGAAGAGCGCATCCAGGCGGAACTCCTCGTCCATGAACAACTCGATGAGTTGTGGAGCCTCACTCGACACTTCCGCAAAACCAACGCCCTTGATCGCCTGGCGGCGGACGTCGATATCGGCGTCGCTCAGGTGCTGGCGGTAGATGGGCGCGTATGACCGGTCCATACTCCGCCACATTGCCTCAACGGCGCGCGCCTTGGTCCCGGGATTGGCGTAGAACTCATCCAGGTAGGCCTTGAGTTCGGGCGCATCCTTTAGCCGTGACGAGATTCCGATGAGCGCACCGCATCGCTCAGGAGCGGGTACGGATTTGTCCATGATCTTTCCGCGCAACAGTGCGAAAACCTTCTCGTCGTCGGCCTGGGCGGCGAGCGCGGCACAGGCAACCGCACGGACGCCGACGTTGGGATCGCTCTCGGCCATGCGGATCAGAAGGGGCGCCACTTCCACCGGCACTTCCCGGTCGATGAAACTGGTGGCACAATCGGCGCGCAATTCGGCGGAATCCGATTTCAGAAACTCGATTCTCTCGTCCAATGACAGGACATCGAAGACCGGCTCGATATATTCCGGATAAACATCGAAGATATTTACGGGCTCGGCGGAGTCCTCCACCACTTCCTCATCAAGCGATGTGAGCGCTTCCGCGGCTTCATTGCCGAGACTGCGGGCCAGCGCCGGATCGCTGGCGGCGCGTTCGATCAACTCCTGGAGGGCGGGTTTCGCGGCTGGGTCGCCAAAAACGTTCATGAGAAACGCGGCGTCTCCGGCGTCGTGCGGAACCCGGTCGATGATGAGTTGGAGAATGCGCGGGTCGCGGTTGCGGAGGGTGGCTAGGATGAACGCCACGTCGCCGCCGTCTTCGAGGCCAAGTTCGCGGTACAGGTCAAGCAGCGGGCCGACCGCGGCATCGCCAATGCGCTGGAAGGCATGCACCAGATCTTCGGTCGGATCAAGAGGTTCGTGGCGAAGATACTCAATCAGGAACGGAAGGGCCTTGGGCGATCCAATGTACTGCACGATCGCGATCAGATCCTCATCCAGGTGGATGCGGTCGGAGCCCCGGTTGCCCAGGCCGAAGCGGACGATATCCTCCACCGCTTCCTCACCCCGGTCCGTAATGGCGCGGAGCAGCCGCTGGTCGATCCCGACCCGGCCCTGCGAGGCTTCCACCAGCAGATCGTAAACGGACGTGTCGCGGTATTTGGCGGCGGTGATGACCATGGCAATTTCTCTTTTCGAAGCGAGGTGAGTTAGTAAGTGGCACGTCCGCCGCTGGCGTCGTAACACTGGCCGGTGACGAACGAACAGTCGCGGCTGGATAGGAAATGGACCACGGCGGCGATTTCCTCGGTGGTCCCGGTACGGCCCATGGGGATGCGCGCGGTCATGTAGGCAACCTGCTCCGGGGTAAGCTGGTCGAGGATCTTGGTGCGGACCACCGCCGGCGCCACGGCATTCACGCAGATGCCTTCCTTGGCCACTTCTTTTGCAACGGACTTCGTAAGTCCAATCACACCGGCCTTGGTTGCGGAATAGCCCGACATGTTCGGGTTGCCTTCCTTGCCGGCAATCGAGGCGATATTCACGATTCGTCCATACTGGTGCTGGCGCATCACGGGAATTACAGCACGGCAACAGTAAAAGACGCCGGAGAGGTTAATGGCGAGAATGCGGGTCCAATCGTCGTCCGACTGCTCCCAGATGGGAGCCGCCTTTCCGCCGATTCCCGCGTTGTTCACCCAGATGTCGACCCGCCCCTTGCCGGCCGCGACACCGGCCACAGCTTGAGAGACGGAATCCGGGTTGGTAATGTCAATCGAAACCGGGAATGCATTCGGAATCGATTCCGCGACAGCCTTCGCTCCCGCGGAATCAATATCAGCAATGCCCACACTTGCACCGGAAGCAGCCAGCCGCCGGGCGATCGTTTCGCCAATGCCGGCGGCTGCGCCGGTAACCACTGCCACTTGGCCTGTAAGGTCGAAGTAGCCCATGGCGAGCTACTCCTCGCGCGCGACCGTCACGGCGACCTCGGCGGTCACTTCGCGGTGCAGCTTTACCGGCACCTTATACTCGCCGAGTTGCTTGATGGGGTGTTCGAGCTGGATCTTCTTACGGTCGATGGTGAAGCCCTGTTGCGCGAGGGCATCGGCGATATCCTGCGCCGTCACCGCACCAAACAACTGATCCTGTTCGCCGGCCTTCTGCCGGATCGTAAGCGACACCGCCGCCACCAGTTTGGCCAGATCGGAGGCCTCCCCGGCGAGTTTGGCTTCCTTGCGGAGGTGAGCGTCGCGCTCCTGGTCGACGATCTTCTTATTGGAGGCGGTGGCGAGCACGGCCAGTTTGCGCGGCAACAGGAAGTTGCGCGCGTAGCCCGGGGCCACCTTCACAACCTGCCCGCGGGTTCCGAGCTTTTCGATATCTTCGCGGAGAATGACTTCCATGAGTTAGTCCTCCTTCACTTTGTTGCCGGCGTAGGGCAACAGCGCAATGGCGCGCGCACGCTTGATGGCTTCGCTGATCTGGCGCTGGTGACGCGCGCCCAGTCCGGAAATGCGGCGGGGAACGATCTTGCCGCGCTCCGTAATGAAGCTGGAAAGCAGGCGAATGTCTTTGTAATCGATGTCGTCAATCTTGTCGAGACACAAACGGTCCACACGCTTGCGGCGAAAATACTGTTTCTTGCCGCCGGCGGCGAAAGCCTTGTCGCCACCCGTTGGCCGTTGCGAAGAACTGATAGGGCGTCCACCTCTGGATTCAGCCATGTTTGGTATCTCCTTCCTATCCTGTTATTGCGCCGGCGCTTCGGGAGCGCTTTCGGCAGGGGCTTCGGGAGCGACGGTTGCAGGGGCCGGGGTCGCGGGCGCTGCCGGAACCGGCGCACCGGGTGCCGGAGCGGGAGGCGCTCCGGGAAGAGGAGCCGCGGGTGTTGGGTTGGCTGCGGCAGGCGCGATCACCGGCTTACGGGCCGCACGCTTCTCGCGAATCTTCTTGCGCTTTTCAAGCCACTTCAGCTTCTCGTCAATGCGCACGGTGAGGAACTTGATCACCGGATCGCTCACGCGAAGACGGCGTTCCACTTCCTTCACCGTTTCCGCCTTGGCGGAAAACACAAACAGTATGTAAATGCCCTCGCTGTACTTGCGCACTTTGTAAGCGAGACGCCGCTTGCCCCACTTATCAACCTTGTCGACCGTACCGCCGCTTGCAGTAATAGTGGACCGGACCAGTTCGATCACGGCTTCCATATCCTCTTCCGTGACGTCCGGCTTGAGAACGAACATCTCTTCGTAGACTCTCATGCTTCCTCTTCTTTTAAGCCTTCGGCGCGACGATTGTATTTCGCCATGGCCTTCTCGACGCCGTCAGCAATGATGGACTCGACCGCCTGACTTACTTCGTCCAGCAACCGGCCCAACTCCTCCCGCTGGGTCTTTTTCATGGACGCCAGTAGGAAATCCTTACCGCTCGACAGTTTGTGCCCCGGATGCACGCCGACGCGCACCCTGGGAAACTCCATCGAGCCCAAACTGGAGATCAGCGACTTGACGCCATTGTGTCCCGCCGCCGAACCTTTCGGCCGGATGCGCATGGACGCCCAAGGCAGATCCAGTTCATCGTAAACCACCAACGTACGGCTGATCGCGATCTCATATTTCGCCATCAGCAGCCTCACCGGACCGCCACTTAGATTCATGTAAGTCTGCGGCTTGGCGAGGAGGACCGGTTGACCCGCCACCGTTCCCACGCCTGTAAGAGCCTGGGAATCCGGCCGGGTGACGCGGATGGAATTCCGTTCCGCGAGCCGGTCCACCACCAAAAAACCCATATTGTGCGGCGAGTGCTCATATTCGGGGCCTGGATTCCCGAGACCGACAATGAGCCAGGCGACCTCATGAGTGGACACGCGCCGTACCTAACAACTACTTCTTCTTCGCGCCGCCCTTGGCATCGGCCTTGGCGTCGGCGCCTGCTTCTTCCTTCTTGCCCTTCTTGATCACTTCGGGCTCGGCCGGAGCAGCACCCTCTTCGGTGGTGGCGGCTTCCGTCTTCGGACCCACCACGTGAGCGAGCACGAGGTTGGGACTGGAAACGAGCTTCATCGAACCCGTCAGCGGCACGTCGCTGAAGCGCAGGTAGCTGCCCACCATCATCTCGACAATGTTGATATTGAACGCGTCCGGAATCTCGTCGGGGAGGCACTCAACCTCGATCTCGCGGTTGACCACTTCCAGCGTGCCGGACTGGGTCTTGACGCCCTTCGGCTCACCCTGGAGGTGGACGGCGATCTTCACGGCGATGCGCTTGTTGAGATCGATGCGCAGCAGATCGGCATGCAACAGCGCGTCGGTGACGGGGTCCTGCTGCGTGTCAACGACCATCACCGGGGTGTTCTCCATGCCCTGGATGTCGAGGTTGAAGATGGTGTTGTGACCCGAGGCGCTGTGGAGGATCTTGTTGATCTCCTTCGGGCTGACGGCAACGGCCACGGGGTTCTTCTCCGCGCCATAGACCACGGCCGGGCTCAAGCCGCGGACACGGAGGCGGCGGGCTTCGTTCTTGCCGCGCGTGTCGCGGGGCTCGGCGGTAACAGTAATGTCTTTGCGCATAGTCCGATTGACTCCTTCCAACCTGCCGGGCACCAGCAACGGACCGGGCGGTGTGCGTACGTCCAAACATGATTGCGCCTGCGCGATCCAGGAGTGTCAATTGCCGGAGGTTTGCTGCCTGCGGAGCAACTACTCGCTTGAACGGGACGCCGGACCTGGCTCCGGAGGGAAGTCAGGAGGCGGGGACGCATGGGCGCGCCGATCCCAACAAGCGCAACCTTCCCAGTCTACCAGAACGGGCCGGTGTTTGGGGATCCGGTTGCCAGGGCCTTCAGGAACTTCGCACGAGGTGGTTGGGAGACCGAAGGACGGGGTGGTATGGACGATGGAGCCGGCAACGGATGGCCAG
>JAEUQE010000128.1 GCA_016789785.1 Bryobacterales bacterium | reverse complement strand
CGGAAGTTGCTGGATTTACACCTTTTACAAATCTTTTACAAACTCTGAACGACCTTTCTTCGTCTTCCCCGTAGTATTCAAGGTAAGCAATTCACAGGGGGTGGACGACATGTTTCAAGTACGGCCAAGCGCGATCGACAAAGAATACAAGGACCAGCATCTCGCTTTCGACTTCGGCAGCACATCAGCCTACGTCGACCTGCGCGAGATCATCCTCACCCGCAAGGAGCATGAACTGCTGGGCTTGTTGGTGGAGAATGCCGGAGAGATCGTTCCGCGCGAGATCCTGCTGGAGCGCATTTGGGGCTACGGGAAAGACATCCGGACACGCACCCTCGACGTGCATATCCGCCGTCTCCGCAAAAAGCTGTTCCCCTATGGCGACACCTACATCGAGACGATTTTCGGGGTCGGCTACCGGTTTCAGCGCTATCGGGAGCCGCGCAGCTTTGTGAGCTTCATGCCGGAATTAGTGGCTGTGTAGTTTTGGCGGCCCTCAGCTTTTTACCGGCCAATCGCTTGCGAAGCTGCTGTTAGCGCAGACATCTCCAACCCCTGAGAGTAGGGCAAGCCGAAGTGGGTGTGTGAAACGGGGGGCATCAAGATTGGTGTTTGAGGGGTTGGCGTGCGAGGGTAGACATCATCGCGCCGGGGCGAGCCAATCGTCAGATTCGGCGGTCTTGAATCTACTAGCGCGGCCAGCGGCAGGGTCAATACTCTTGGCCTGATTCCGAGGGTGAACAATGGATCACTCCTGCCTCAACGAACTTTGGAAGTGGCAAACCTGGCGCTTGAGAGGGGAAGCGGCAGGCAAGTGCGTGCGCTACCGTCGGGCGCACGGCGCAAGAAAGCAAAGTGAAAGTACTGCCGCTAGGGTGTGGCAAAGCGTCGCAGCTGAACGATTTCGAGGAACGCCACGAAAATGTTCACCAACCCAAGCCCGCTGATCGTGCCGCGGAAATAGGGGTTCATCCAGACCTGCTGCAGTTCCGGCCGCCAGGTGGCAAAGAAGTTGAGTTCCCAGAAATCGAGCCAGGGAAAGACGAGCAGGAACACTCCCAGTTCAAAGCAGAAGATTGCGAAAAGCACCGCGCCGAGTTTGTGGTACCAGCGGTAGTCGGGAGATTCGTGGGATTCGTGTTCTGCGGGAAGCGGCGTCACTGGCAGGCGCCTCCTTCCATCATCCCCGCAAACAGCGATTGTTGCCGCACGGGCGCGTAGCTCATCCGGTGGTGCGGGGTAGGCCCATAGCGCTCCAAGGCGTGCAGATGATCCGGCGTCGGGTAGCCCTTGTGACGCGCAAATCCGTACTGCGGGTAGACCTCGTCCCAGCGGCGCATGCAGGCATCGCGATCCACCTTGGCGAGGATCGAGGCGGCGGCAATGGTCGGGCAGAGCGCGTCCCCTCGAATGATCCCCTCCTGCGGTAAGGGAAGCTGCACCTTCATGGCATCCAGCAACAGATAGTCCGGAGCTGGAGAAAGGCGGGTGATCGCCCGTTCCATGGCAATTCTCGACGCCTGATAGATGTTCACTCGATCGATCTCGTCTGCTTCCGCAACGGCGACAGCCCAGGCGACCGCGCGTTCGCGGATGCGCCCGGCGAGAATCTCACGGCGCTGCGGAGCCAATTGCTTGCTGTCGCGAAGTCCGCGAATGGGTCTCTCGGGATCAAGAATCACCGCCGCTGCGTACACTGGTCCGAAGAGAGAACCACGTCCGGCTTCGTCGGCGCCAGCGATGAGTTGAAACCCTTGTTCTCTGGCGCTTCGCTCAAACGTGCTGCGGATGGTTTTGGAGGTCTTCGTTTGTGCTGAAGCGCCCACGCCCGGATGATGCCTTTCGCGCTTAGGATTCGCGCTCGCGCAGACGGGCGGCCTTGCCCTTGAGTCCGCGCAGGTAGTAGAGCTTCGAACGGCGCACGCGACCGGTGCGGACGATGGCGATGCTGTCGATGACGGGCGCATTGATCGGGAAGATACGTTCCACGCCGTGACCAAAACTGACCTTGCGGACGGTCACTGTCTCGCCCATGCCCGTGTTCTTGCGGGCGATCACCGTTCCTTCAAACGCCTGCAGGCGCTCTTTGTCGCCTTCCTTGATCTTCACCTGAACGCGGATCGTATCGCCGATCCGGAACTCAGGGAGATCCGATCGTTTGTGTTTATTGTAGAGCTTGGTCAGAATCGAATTCGTCATCTTGGGCTACCTCAGTACTTCCTTCACTGTGCACAAATATCCTAGTTTAGCGCGGTTTCATCAGCCGCTGCTTAAATTCCTTTGTCTCTCCAGCAGATCCGGGCGAAGCCGCGCGGTCTTCTCCATCGCTGCCTGCCTCCGCCATTTGCGGATCTGCTCGTGATGGCCGTTCAGCAGGATCTCCGGAGCCTTCCATCCGCGAAACTCCGCCGGCCTGGTCCAATGCGGGCAATCGAGGATCCCTTCCGTGAACGACTCCTGCACGGATGACGCCTCATTGCCGAGAACCCCTGGCAGCAAGCGCGCGACGCAATCCACAATCACGGCCGCGGCGAGCTCGCCACCCGACATCACAAAATCGCCGATGCTGACCTCTTCATCCGCCAGATGCTCGGCCACACGCTCATCCACACCTTCATACCGGCCGCAGAGGATCATCACCTCATCCAGCCCGGACAATTCTCTCGCCATCGACTGCTCGAACAATCGGCCTTGCGCAGACGTCAGCAGGAGGCGCTGATCCGGCTTTCGCTCCGGCCAAATCGACTCAGCAGCCAGGAACAGAGGCTCGGCCTTCATCACCATGCCTTCGCCGCCGCCGAACGGCCGGTCATCCACCGTTTTGTGGCGGTCAAATGTCCAGTCGCGCAGGTTGTGGATTCGCACTTCCAACTTACCTGCCTGGATCGCCTTGCCGACCACGCCGTGATCAAACGGCCCACGGAAGAACTCCGGGAAGATGGTCACCAGATGGAAGATCACAAGTCCCTCAGACCTTCCGGCAGCACCACGACAATTCGCTTCGCCGCCACGTTCTTCTCCACGCAAATCTCCGGGACGAACGGAATCAGGATTTCGCGCCCGTCTTTCATTACTTGCAGCAGCATGGGGCCGCCATACTCCAGGCAATCGGTCACTGTGCCCAACACGTCACCAGCCGGGCGTTCCACCACTTCACATCCGATGAGCTCATCGAAGTAATACTCGCCCTCGGGAGCTGGTGGACGGTCGGCCCGCGGGATCCACAACTCTCCATCGCGCAGTTTTTCGGCCTGCTCCACCGAATCCACGCCAGAAAACTTGAAAACAAGGCGGTCCTGATGCGCCCAGGCAGCCTCAATCCTGACTGGAACCGGCTGCGCACTCTGGATCCGGAGTTCAATTGTTGGATAGCGCAGGAATCGCTCGGCGTTGATGGAACCGGCTTCCGCAACCACCTCTCCGCGAACGCCGCGAGGCCGCACAATGCGGGCCGCCAGAATCCAATCCCGCAGCGGATCGGGCGCGTTCACTCCAGGATTTCCAGCGTGAACCGGCGGTTCAATTTCATGCCAGTAGCGCCCAACAAAGTGCGCATGGCACGCGCGGTACGGCCCTGCTTGCCGATCACTTTTCCGAGGTCGCTTGCGGCGACCTTTAACTCCAGAACAGTCACCTGCTCGCCGGCCACTTCGCGAACCACCACTTCTTCCGGGATGTCTACAAGCGCTTTGGCTATTTCTTCAACGAGTTCTTTCATCCCCATCAGAAGTCTCCTGCTGCCTAGATGATAGCACCCACCCAATTACCGGGCGGCGCGGAAAGGACGATGGTATTACTGTGCGGCGGGGGCGGGATTCGCCTTCAGCAGCCGGGCCACGGTATCCGACGGCTGGGCTCCACACTTCATCCAATACGAGACGCGCTCATGCTTAAACTGAACCGTGGCGGGGGTGGTCAGCGGATTGTACAAGCCAACCACTTCCAGCGCCTTGCTGTCGCGCGCACGTTCTCTCTCAATCACCACCACACGGTAGGACGGTTTCTTCTTTGCTCCGTAACGAGCCAGTCGGATTGCCAACATGCTTCTCTGTTTTACTCCTAAACCTGTAAGTAATACTCAGCTTATCGAAACTTGAACGCGTCAAGCGACGGCATCTTCATCTTGCCACCGAATTTCTTGCTCAACATGCCGCCGGAGATCTGCTTCATCATCATGCGGGCCTGCGTGTACTGCTTCAGCAGATTGTTCACATCCTGCACGCTGGTACCGCTGCCAATGGCGATCCGGCGCCGGCGCGAGCCGTTGATGATCATGTGATTGTTGCGTTCCTTGGGGGTCATGGAGTCAATGATGGCGACGATCTTCGTCATCTCTTTCTCCTGATCCTGCCCCTTGATCTTTTTCAATTCCTTGGCCATCGGCCCGAGTTGGGGGATCATCCCCAGTAACGATTCGAGCGGGCCTAATTTGCGCAACTGCTTCAACTGATCGCGGAAATCCTCAAGCGTGAACTCGTTGTCGAGCAGCTTCCGCTGCATCTCCTCGGCCTTCTTCTGATCGATGGTCTCCTCGACCTTCTCGATCAGCGAAAGGACGTCTCCCATGCCGAGGATGCGCGACACCGCGCGGTCGGGATGGAACGGTTCAAACGCGTCCGGCTTTTCGCCAAGTCCCACGAACTTCAGCGGCTGCCCGGTCACCGTGCGAATCGACAGCGCCGCGCCACCACGCGCGTCGCCATCCATCTTTGTCAGGATGACGCCCGTGATGCCGAGCCGCTTGTGAAACTCATCGGCTGACTTCACTGCGTCCTGTCCGGTCATGGCGTCGGCAACGAACAGAATCTCCGCCGGGTTCAGCAACTCCTTGAGCTGCTGCAACTCGGTCATCAGATCATCGTCGATGTGCAGGCGTCCGGCAGTGTCCACCAGCAGCACGTCCCGATTCGACTGAGTGGCTTCGCGCCTCGCCGACCGCGCCAGCTCGATCGGCTTGTTGGCGTCCTCGGGAGCGCCCTCGTAGATCGGAATGCGGATATCCCGCGAGATCACCGCCAGTTGCTGCCGCGCGGCGGGCCGGTAGACGTCCACCGAAACGAGCAGCGGACGGTTGCCCTGTTTGACCAGAAACTTCGCAAGTTTACCTGTCGACGTCGTCTTACCCGAGCCCTGCAAGCCGACAATGAGGATCGTGCTGGGCGGCTCATTGGCAAGGCGAAGCCGCGAGGTGTGATTGCCGAGAATCTGCAGCAGTTCGTCGCGGACGATTTTGACGACCTGTTGAGCGGGCGAGAGCGACCCCAGTACTTCCTGGCCGAGCGCTTTCTGCTTGACGCTCTCCATGAGTTGCTTGACGACGCGAAAATGCACGTCGGCTTCCAGGAGCGCGACGCGGATCTCCTTGAGCGCCGCCTCCATGTTTTCCGCCGTGAGTTTTCCTTCGCCACGCAGGTTTTTGAAGACCCGCTGGAGCTTCTCGGATAGGTTCTCAAACATGGCCGGGGTGGTAATGCGATGGCGGGTGAGGCTTACGCAGTCTTTCCATTATACGTTTTTTCCGGCTCAGGTGCATGTCAGGCAGATTCAGCCACGCAGGTTACCAGGGTAGCGCGCTCGATGCGGACGCCGATCAATCTTCCAGAGGCATTTTGGAGCTTGCTCTACCCCGGGAATGCGCTTTCCAACGCCGGCCTTCTCTGTTGACACCGCCGCCTACGCCTCGCTGATTATCGTTCAGCGAGGACCTTTGACTGGCATTCCCAGGCGCGTATAACATTTTATACATACCGGCGCTATGGACGATCAAAAACAGATCCGCTGGGTAGGCTCCGCTTACGACGATCTACTGGCATTCCCATCGGACGCCCGGAAGGAAGCAGGCTTCGAGTTGGGGAAGGTCCAAGCCGGGGTTGAGCCGGCCGACTGGAAGCCGTTCGACGACGTAGGCGCGGGCACGAGGGAGATTCGGATCAGGAGGCAAGCGGTACTTACCGTGTGATGTATGTCGCCAAGTTTGAGGAGGCCATCTACGTCCTGCATTGCTTCCAGAAGAAGACCCAGGTGACCAACAAGCGGGACAAGGCCATCGCCGTGGCGCGCTATCGCGCCGTGGTCAACGCGAGGAAGGAAAGGCAATGAAGATCGACACCGAAATCCGCCATGTGACAAAGCCGGGTGCGAATCTGTTCCTTGAACTGGGTTTCCCGCCAGAGGAGGCCAAACGCCTACAGGCTGCGTCCCGCAAGCAGATCAATGCCACGCGGCTGTTGAAGCAACAACTGATGGAAGAACTGTCTGTCTGGATTGCGCAGCATCACCTTCGGCAGGCCGACGCCGCCGAGATTCTGATGGTCTCGCGCCCGCGTGTGTCCGACGTGGTGAACAAGAAGACCTCCAAGTTCACCATCGATTCACTCGTGGAAATGCTCAGCCGCGCCGGCAAGCCGGTCAAGCTGGCCGTCAGTTAAACGAGTCCTTTCATAATCAACACGTTAGAGGCGGAGAGGATATTGGAAACCGCGTTCCCGGGGAGCCAACTCCGCCAACCCCAGGGTGGATTCGAACTCATTCGGGTTTCGGATCTGCAAGCGGGAATCCACTCGTACATCGTGCCACTCGAGGTTTTCGGAGCCGTGCGCCTGGACGGGCTGGGCAGCACGGCGCAGATTCCCTTGATCTGAAAGCGCTTGGATTGGTTCCAGCGGACCTCATTCCATGCCGCAAGAGTTCGAAACGTTCCAAGGCAGGGATCCGGAACGACCCGTTCAACGGGATGTAGCCAAGCCCACACGAACCACTTGGCGTGGCTGAATGACTGCTAACGCTTCGAGACAATCGGGAACCAAGGGGAGCAGGTCGGCAAGCCGATTCGAGTAGGCGTGAATGACTAGCACTGCGAGTCGGACTGAATCCAGGTTCTGCTGGTAGGGAAGGTTCTTGTCGAGTGTCAGGAGCACATCGAACAGCGGATCGGCCAACGCCAACAACTCACCGTTTTTCTTCCCCGGCCAACCGCACTCGACAACTGTTCGGCATTCGTGTCCGTTGAGATGTGCTGCAATCTTTCGCGGCAGGTTCTCGTCGATGAGAATCTTCATCGCGGGGCAGTGAGGAGGGCCTTGGCTTCTTCCAGTGCCGCGATGGCAGCCTCGCGGGTCACGGAGGGAAAACTATCCAGGAACTCATCGAGCGTGTCCCCGGCTTCCAGGTAGTCGATTAAGGAATCGACTGGCACGCGGCTTCCCCGAAAGCACGGCGTGCCGCCCAAGATCTCCGGATCGCTCACGATGACGGATTCGCGTTCCATGGAACACCTCTCAATCCTCAGTCTACCAAGGCGTGCGCTACATTCGAGCAGGTCGAAACGACCTCATAGGCGAGCCGTGTCAGGATTCCTTCTCCCCCATCGCCAGCAACGTCTCGAAGAACGGGCTCTCTTCCTCCCGGTGCACCGACGTCACTTGCACGCCGCCGAACTTCGCCGCGCGCAGATAGCCATCCAACTCTACTTCCGAAAACCCGAGCCACCGGTCGGCATACAGTTCCCGCGTCTGCTCAAAAGCATGCTTCTTCAGATCCAGAATCACGATCCGTCCACCCGGCTTCAGCATGCGCCATGCCGCCGCCACCGCGCGCCGCGGATGCTCGGCGTGATGCAGACTCTGACTGAAGAACGCCAGATCGCACGACTCCGCATCCACCGGGGGCGACTCCAGGTCCCCCAGCCGGAACTCGACATTCTCCACGCCATGCCTCGCCGCCACACCCGCCGCGTACTCCACCATCTTCGGGGAATTGTCGACGGCAATCACACGCCGCGCCCGCCGCGCCAACATCAGCGTGAACGTGCCTTCTCCCGCACCCAGATCCGCGATCACCATCGGCGGCAGAAGAAGCAGCAACGTCTCAGCCAGGCCTTTCCAGGAGCGTCCCGGCAAGTATTCCTTGCCAAACTTTCCCGCGAGCGCATCGAAGTATTGCCGCGTCGTGTCCTGCCGCTTTCGAAGAATGATCTCGATCGCGCGCCGGTCCTCGGCCGTCTCTGGAATCTCGGCCATCCCCTTCCGCAGCAGGTCAAGCAGTTGCGGATCGGTTTGGGCGCGCAGGCGATAGAGGATATTCTTCCCCGACCGGCGATCCTCCACCAAATCCGCCTGTTTCAACTGCCCCAGGTGTGTCGAGATCCGGCTCTGCCCCATGCTCAGGATCTCCTGCAATTCGGCAACAGACAGCTCTTCATGCTCCAGCAGGAGAACCAGCCGCATCCGCACCGGATCCGCTAAGACTCGAAGAGATTTGACGATAGAGAACATAGTTGACGAACCAATCCGCCTTCCGCTAATATATCAACATATCTTGATTTGTCGATAGGATCTATGAGCACAACCATCAATCGAATCGCCAACGAATACAAAGTGGCCGACATGTCGCTTGCCGACTGGGGCCGCAAGGAAACCATGATCGCCGAGCAGGAGATGCCCGGCCTGATGTCGATCCGTAAGAAGTATGCGGCCACGAAGCCTCTGGATGGGGTCCGCATCACCGGATCGCTGCACATGACGATTCAGACCGCTGTTCTCATTGAGACGCTGGTCGACCTGGGCGCCGACGTGCGCTGGGCAAGCTGCAACATTTTCTCCACGCAGGATCATGCCGCCGCCGCGATCGCGCAGGCCGGTATTCCCGTGTTTGCGTGGAAGGGCGAGACGCTCGAAGAGTACTGGTGGTGCACCTACCAGGCGATCAGCCATCCGGGCGGGCTTGGTCCGCAGTTGGTCGTGGACGACGGCGGCGACGTGACGCTGCTGATCCACAAGGGCTATGAGTTGGAGAATGGTTCGGACTGGGTGAACACGCCTTCCGAGACCAAGGAAGAGCAGGTAATCAAGGACCTGCTGAAGAAGGTGTACGCCGAGAATCCGCGCCGCTGGCACGACATGGCGAAGGAATGGCGCGGTGTGTCGGAAGAGACCACCACTGGTGTTCACCGCCTCTACAAGATGAAGGAAGCCGGAACGCTGCTGGTGCCCGCCATCAACGTGAATGACTCGGTGACGAAGTCGAAGTTCGACAACCTGTATGGCTGCCGCGAGTCGCTGGCGGACGGCATCAAGCGCGCCACCGACGTCATGATGGCTGGCAAGGTCGCCGTGGTCTGTGGCTATGGCGATGTCGGCAAGGGCTCGGCGCAGTCGCTACGTGGCTTCGGCTGCCGCGTGATTGTGACCGAAATCGATCCGATCAACGCTTTGCAGGCGGCCATGGAAGGCTACGAAGTCACCACCATCGAAGAGACGCTCGGCCGGGCGGACCTCTATGTCACCTGCACGGGCAACTGCGAAGTGATCACGCTGGAGCACATGAAGCACATGAAGGATCAGGCCATCGTGTGCAACATCGGCCACTTCGACAATGAGATTCAGGTGGATCGCCTCACGGAATACGCGGGCGTGAAGCGGACCAACATCAAGCCGCAGGTCGACATGTTCACCTTCGACACGGGCAACTCGATCTTCATCCTTGCCGAAGGCCGTCTGGTGAATCTCGGCTGCGCAACGGGCCACCCCAGTTTCGTGATGTCGAACTCCTTCTCGAACCAGACGCTGGCGCAGATCGACCTCTGGAAGAATCGCGACACTTACAAGGTGGATGTCTACACGCTGCCGAAGTCTCTCGACGAAGAAGTCGCGCGGTTGCACCTGGAAAAGATCGGCGTGAAGCTGACCACACTCACCGAGAAGCAGGCCGCTTATCTCGGCGTCTCGGTGAACGGCCCCTATAAGCCGGATCACTACCGCTACTAACGTCCATTTCCCGACCCTCCCTACGGCCGGTGGCTGCTCAGACAGTCACCGGCCGTTTTGCCTTTCCCCAGGTCCGCCCGCGTGCAGTTAACCGCGTGTAATTGCATTGACTTGGTTGGGGAACGTCGGGTAGACTCCGGTAGGCGCGCATTGCCAGAGGACCGCCGTGACCGAGATTCTCCAGACACTTTCCGCATTTACTGTTTTTCTAGGAATCGCCGGGTTTGGCTTTCTGTTTCTCCTCGTATCCCTGATCTTCGGCGAAGTCTTCGAGCACTTCGGCGATTTCGATCATGACGTCGATCATGATACGGGTGGCGGGCCTACCTTCTTCAGCCCGCGCGTGATGAGCGTGTTCATTGCGGGATTCGGAGCGGCGGGCGCGATTGCGACAGCTTACGGCGCATCCACCATGGTCGCCTCCGGCATTGGTTTCGCGAGCGGCATCGGCCTGGCGTCCGTGATTCTGATGTTCGCGAAATTCCTCTTCGGCCAGCAGGCGACCACCTCGGTTGGCTCCACCGACGTGCTGGGTCAGGTGGCGCGCGTTGTGGTGGGTATTCCGAAGGACGGTGTCGGACAGGTGCGCTGCACTGTCGGCGAATCGCTGGTGGATCGCATCGCACGCTCGAAGGACGGCAGCCCGATCCCCGAAAACTCGAGTGTCAAAGTGGAAGAAGTGCTCGGCGAGATCGTCATCGTCAGTAAGGTGTAGCGAGGCGAGGAATGGTCCGCGAGCCACATGAGACCCAAGACCTCTCTTTCGAGTATCCGGATTCCGAGATCGTGATTGGATTAGGGTGTCCCGTCGGAACAGACTACAGCAAAGTCAGCCAGCATCTGATCCGCAGCCTTTCGTCGTACGGCTACCGCGCAAACATCCTCGTGGTCAGCAGTTTCATCACGGAGACTGCGGAGGCGCTCGGGCTTGGGATTCCATTGCCGTCTCACCCCGAAGCAGCACGGTTGGAAGCGTACATGGATGCAGGCAACGGGATTCGTCGTGAGACTGGGCGATGTGACGTTTTCGCATTGGTGGCCGCATCGCGCTTGGCGTCATCGCGTTCAGGGGCCGATGCTGGAAATCCCGAGCCGTTTCCAAGGGTTGTCCACTTGATCCTCACCCTAAAGCGTCCGGAAGAAGTGGAGACACTTCGCAGGATCTATGGGCCGGGCTTTTTCCTTGTTGGCGTCACGGCGAGCGAGCAGCAGCGACTCGAGTTCTTGATGAATGAGAAGTCCGTAGCCCGAGATGACGCCGTGCGTCTCATCAAGCGGGATCTGGAAGATGAAGACCGGGAATTCGGACAACGTACTCGAGACACCTTCCATCTTTCGGATGTCTTCGTCGCAGCGAATGGGCTGGGGCATCGGAAAGACCTCGATCGCTTCCTGCAATTGATTTTTGGGTTTCCGTACTCGGCGCCAACCCCGGATGAACTCGGAATGTACCACGCCTTCTCCGCCTCACTTCGTTCAGTTCAGTTGGGCAGGCAGGTCGGAGCATCGCTTGTGAACAGGGATCACGATTTGATTGCGGTTGGCTGCAACGAAGTGCCGGCCGCTGGGGGCGGATTGTACTGGGAGGGGAATCGTCCTGACTTTCGTGACCATGTGCGCCGCGAAGACTCCAATGACCGGAGGAAAGCGGAGATTATCGCCGACATCGTTTCGCGTCTTCGTGCTTCTGGGTTGCTCTTGCCCGTTTCGGAAACCGCCCCAAGCGCGGAGTTGGTACTGCGTAAAAGCATGCTATGGGACATCACCGAATTTGGCCGTGCCGTCCATGCTGAAATGGATGCGCTTCTGTCTTGCAGCCGAACTGGCATGAGCCCGGTTGGCGCAACTCTATACACCACCACCTTCCCATGCCACAACTGTACGAGGCACATCGTAGCCGCCGGGATTCGAAGAGTCGTGTACATTGAGCCATACCCCAAGAGCCAAGCGGCACCGCTTCACGACGACTCGATTCGCGTTGAGGGTGCGATCGAAACGAGACGTCGTCCGAGGCGTAATGACACGAGAATCCCGTTCGAGCCTTTTATCGGAATAGGCCCGCGGATCTTCGACCTTTTCTCGATCATGCTGAGCAAGGGCTACCAGATCGAACGAAAAACCAGACAAGGTAGAACGCTAGACTGGAAGCCAAGGAGCAACGCGAAGCCGCGGGTTCCGATGGCACCGACTTCTTATCTGCAAAGAGAAATGCGTGCGGCAAAAGAGGTATACTCTCTAATCGACGCCAAGCGAGAATGATTCGATGAGCAAACAGAATTCCATCCGGCCTTTGCGCGGCGCAGCGTTTCTCGAGTTCTTGAAAACGACTGCGGAGATCACGGACGCTTGGCCACCATGGATGATGGGTGAGCGCTGGGTTACGAACGCGGAGACGCAAACGAGTTCTCAGCCGACCCGCAAGAGAAAGAAAGCCCGGCAAACTGCGGCAGCCTCAAAACGGCACCCCTGACTCCCAACCGGAAGCGTCCGCTGTTGCGGCAACCTCCTCCCGGCTGGTACCTTCAATGGCTGGAGGTGCGATGGCATTGAGCAACATCACTCGTGGCAAATTCGTGTTGGCCGCCGCTGTGACGGCCGCCGTCATGATGGCCCAAGCTCCGCCGCCCAAAACCCACCTGAAGGTCGGGGATGAGGCGCCGGATTTCACTTTGCCCTCGACCGCTGGTAAGCCCGTGAAGCTCTCGGAATTCCGCGGAAAGAAGAACGTCGTGCTGGCGTTCTTTCCCGCTGCGTTCACCGGTGGTTGAACCAAGGAAATGAAGGGATACCAGGCTGGTATCTCCAAGTTCGAAGGCATGGAGACGCAAGTATTCGGCCTCAGTACCGACAACGTCCCAAGCCTGCGAGTCTTCGCCGAGCAGACCGGCGCGAGCTTCCCGATGCTCAGCGACTTCAAGGACCGCAACGTGGCCAAGGCCTACGGCATTCTCATGCCCGCCGGCATTGCCAATCGCGCCACCTTCGTCGTCGACATGGAAGGGAAGATCGCGCACATTGAGGAAGGGTCGGCGGCTGTCGATCCAACCGGAGCCGAAATGGCCTGTAGCCGGCTGAAGAAGAAATAGCCCACCGGGAACGATTGGTAAGATAAGAAGCCACTAGCCTGATTCGCTCAGGTTGGTGGCTTTTTCACATGCGTCTCGACTCTTCCGATCGCCGGCTCATCGTGGTCTCGCTTCTCATCATCCTTGGTGCGGGCTTCTATGTTTGGTGGAACTATGAGGCCGCTTTTCCGCAGGCATCCCTCGAACTCAAGTTGACGCGCGATCAAATCACCCAACGTGCGGCGGAGTATCTCGCGGACCGGCGCATCTCCATCCAAGGCTTCCGCAACTTTACCACCTTCGAGCCCGATGAAGAGGGCCGCCTCTATCTTGAGCGCGAACTCGGCCTCGCCAGGGCGAATCAACTGATGTATTCCGAAGTGCCCATTTGGAAGTGGCGCGCCCGCTGGTTCAAGCCTCCCGAAAAGGAGGAGATGCTCGTCTACCTCAAGCCCGATGGCAAACTTGCCGGCTTCACCCATCGCATCAAGGAAACCGATCCCGGCCGCAGACTGGAGACCATCTCGGCGCGCATGCTTGCCGAGGCTTTCCTGAAAGGACAAACCGATAAGCCACACAAACTCGTCGCGGAGCAGACCGAGAAGCGCCCCAATCGCGACGATCATGTCTTCACGTGGGAGCAGGAAGGCTTCAAGGCCAAAGATGCGGCCATTCGCCGCAGCGTGGTGATCTACGGCGATCGCGTCGGCAGCTATCAGGAATTCCTCTACATCCCCGAGCAATGGCGCCGCGACTTCGCGAAACTTCGTTCGAGCAACGAACTCTACGCGGGCATTGCCAACGCGCTCTACGCGGTGCTCGCCATCGCCGCACTGTTCGCATTCGGAAATTCTCTACGCAGGCGCGAGATCACGTGGCGGCCTCTGCTGTGGATCGCGGCGACAGTTGCCTTCGTGAACCTGCTCAACGAACTGAACACCGTGCCGTTCGTTGTCGACAACATGCCTTCCTCGTCGCCCTACGCACAATCGCTGCTGCTGGCTGTGTTGCAGGCGCTCGGCTCGGCGGCGGGTGTCTATCTCTATGTGCTCGGACCGCTGGTTGCAGGAGTGGCGCTCTATCATCGCGCGTATCCGAACTTTCTGCGAATGCCCGTCGCCTTTACGCGAGCGGGCATCGGCACCCGATCCTTCTTTCGCGCAACCGTCGCCGGCTTCGGAATGGCCGGCGGGCATCTGGCATTTCTCACGGCGTTCTATCTCATCGGCGCGAAGTTCGGGGTATGGAGCCCGCAGGATGTCAGCTACTCCGACATGCTCGCCACGCCCTTGCCATGGATCTATCCGGTGGCGATCGCCATGATGGCGTCGAGCGCGGAAGAGTTCTGGTTCCGCCTGCTCGCCATCCCGCTGCTCGGACGTGTACTCAAGGTTCGATGGCTCGTCATCGTGATCCCCGCCTTCGTCTGGGGCTTTCTGCATGCCAACTATCCGCAGCAGCCGGGCTATATCCGAGGCGTGGAAGTCGGCCTCATCGGCGTCGCGGCCGGATACATGATGCAGCGCTTCGGCATCGTTGCCACGCTGGTGTGGCACTACGTGATTGACGCGTTTCTCATCGGACTGTTTCTCTTCCGCGGCGGCAACTGGATCTACGTGCTGAATAGCGCGATCACAGTTCTGTTCATTGTTGCTCCGCTCATTGCGATCGCCGTGCTGTATCGCAAGCACAACGGATTCCTCCCTGAGCCTGACGCTCCGGAGGCCGTGGAGCATGTCGAGATCCCCGTGGAGCGCGAACCGTTGCTGCCTCCCGTGGAACCGCCATTCCCTGCGAAGTACCTCTACGCCGCCGCCGCGCTGTGTGGAGTGCTCCTCCTCGCCGGCCGGCCGTTCGAATTCGGCAAGTTCATCTCCGTCCGTGTGGATCGCCACGAAGCGGAATCCTCGGCGAAGCAGTTTCTCGCACAGAAGGGTGTCAAAACAGATCAGTGGCAAATTGTTTCGGACTTCACACCCAATCTTCGAGCGGCGGAAGTGGAGTATCTGCGCCAGCAAAAAGGCGCTGCCGGCGCTGATGAGCTGGTCGCGAAGAATCTCAATACCGGCGTCTGGCGAGTGCGCTTCTTTCAGCCGCAGAATCCCGAAGAGTGGCTTGTCTACATCGAGCGCAGCGGCAAGCTCTACCGCTACGATCACGTGCTCGACGAGAAAGCTCCGGGCGCGAAGCTGACACCGGCGGAAGCGCGCCAGAAGGCCGAGCAATCTCTCAATGGTTCGCAGCGTCAACTTGCCGATTCGCAGGAAGACAAGCACGACAATCGTACCGATCATAGCTTTGAGTGGGAGGATCCATCGCCGGTTGGCGAGGCTCGTCTCCGCACCGCTGTCACGGTGGTTGGCGATGAAGTCTGCGAGAACCGCCGTTACTACAAATTGCCCGAGCAGTGGCTGCGCGACTATCAAAAGCCGCGCCTCGCATCGTTTGTGTTTCCAGCCTTCATCGGCGCCGTTGCGGTTCCTCTCGTGATCGCCTTTGTGCGCCGGCTCAGCCACGCGTCTCACCGTTTTCATTGGAGGGCGTATGCGAAGATCGCGGCCCTTGCGGCGGTGGTGTCTGTTCTCGACCTCTGGAACAGCCAGCCAACGTGGCTGCGCGGTTACGACACTTCGACACCCATCGAGAACTACTACGGGCAACTGGCCGTGAGCCTCGGTAGCGGCGTGCTCTTCACCATCGCGGGAATTGCGCTCGCCGCGCTTGCCGCCGACGCGTTCCTCCAACTCGCCACAGGCGTTCGTGCCTTGCCCAAGCCGAACCTGCTTCGTGCTTTCTGCGCAGCCATCGTGATTGCGGCGATGGGCACGCTGCCATTGAGCATCCGCGACTTCATGCCAGGCCCGAGGCTCGACCTGAAGCTCTGGGAACTGGCTGGCATCGACACCGCCATGGCCTCCGTGGACATCTTGCTCAGTTCCATCATCATGACCATCCTCGCGATCTGTCTGGCGGCGATCATCATTCTCGGTGGGCTCGCGATGCTGAGCAAACGCGGGCTGCAACGGGTCGCGGTGGCACTGATCATCATGCAGGTGGTCCAGCAGACACTCGCGCCCAGTCAGATACCGCACACGCTCGCAGGCGCCGTGATCGGAATGGCACTGCTGGCTTTGCTGGTGCTGACGTGCGCCACCGATCTCGTGTCGATTGCTCTGGCGATCTTCTGGATTACTACGCTGCCCAAAGCCTATCGCCTGTACGAGCAACCGTCGCCCACCTTGCAGCGTGAAGGCGTTGTACTCTTCGTGATGGTGCTGATCGTTTCGGCACTGGTGTATGCATACGGGAGAAAGAAACTATGCGAACCATCGCAGTCCTGATCTGCGGCGCTCTGCTGATGCAGGCGCAATCCAAACTGCTCACTGTGCAGGATGTCTTCCAATTCGAAACGGCTGGCGACCCACAGATCTCGCCTGACGGAAAGCGCGTGATCTACGTGCGTCAGTTCGCCGACATCATGGCTGACCAGCGCCGCTCGAATCTTTGGATTGTGAACGTCGATGGCAGCGATCACCGCCCGCTCACCACGGGCAATCACAGCGACACATCGCCGCGCTGGAATCATGACGGATCGCAACTCCTCTTCGTCTCCGATCGCGATGGTTCCCCGCAGATCTACCGCCGCTTCATGGACACGGGCCAGGTAGCGAAGCTCACCAGCGTGACTCAGTCGCCTGCGGGTGTCTCGTGGTCGCCCGATGGCAAGTGGATTGGGTTCTCCATGCTGGTGCCTGCGGAATCAAAGAAGGTTGCAGGGATGCCCGCGCCGCCAGAAGGCGCGAAATGGGCCGCGCCGCCGATGATTGTCGACCGTCTGGTCTACCGCTTCAACGGGCCTGGATACCTGAAGCCCGGCTTCACCCACCTGTTCGTGATTCCCGCCGAAGGAGGCACGCCGCGCCAGATCAGCGAGGGCAACTTTCATCATGGCGGCGATCCGTTCCGCCCTGGTGAAGCGGTATGGAGCGCGGATAGCTCCTCTCTTCTGATCTCTGCCAATCGCCGTGCCGATGCCGATCTCGAACCGCTCGACAGTGAGATCTACGAGTTCCCCATCAAGGGTGCGATGAAGCAACTCACGCGCCGCAAAGGACCGGACACTGCGCCGCAGGTTTCGCCCGACAACCGCTACATCGCCTATCTCGGCTTCGACGACAAATATCAGGGCTACCAGGTGACGAAGCTTTATGTGATGAACCGCGACGGCAGCGGCTCGCGCGTCATTCGTGCCGACTACGACCGCGACATCGCAGGTATTCAATGGACGCGCGACAGCAAAGGATTGCTGTTCGCCTCGGACGACAAAGGCAACACCGGCCTCTTCCACATCACTTTGGATGGCGCTATGAAGAAGCTGACGGGCAATGTTGGCAGCGGCACCAGCGCGTACTCTCGCGGCGGTTCGGCGACGGTCGCTTCGAACGGCAACTATGCGAGCACGTACACCACGCCCTATGTCGCCGGCGACATCGTCACAGGCTCCGTTCAGGGCGGCATCCCGAAGGTGGTCACTGCGGTGAACGACGATCTCTCCGCCGCGCGCGATCTCGGCAAAGTGGAAGAGATCTGGTACGAATCCTCGAAAGACAAACGCAGGGTGCAGGGCTGGATCATCAAGCCGCCGGGCTTCGACGCATCGAAGAAGTACCCTCTGATTCTCGAAATCCACGGTGGTCCGTTCGCGAACTATGGGGATCGCTTCGATCTCGAGAAGCAGTTGATGGCCGCGAAGGGCTATGTCGTGCTCTACACAAATCCGCGCGGCAGCACAAGCTATGGTGGCGAGTTCGGCAACCTGATCCATCATGCTTATCCCGGCGATGATTTCTATGACCTGGATGCCGGTGTCGATGCCGTGATCGCCAAGGGCTACATCGACCCGGCGCGCGTGTTCGTGACAGGCGGCAGCGGTGGCGGCGTGCTCACCTGTTGGATGGTCGGCCGTTCCACTCGCTTCCGTGCCGCGGTCACTGTGTATCCCGTCATCAACTGGTACAGCTTCAACCTCACCGCGGACATCGGCAATTTCACGACGAAGTATTGGTTCCCCGGCTTCCCATGGGATCATGTGGAGCATTACGAGAAACGGTCGCTGCTCTCGGTTGTGAAGAACGTCAAGACGCCGACCATGGTGCTGACCGGCGAAGAGGACTATCGCACTCCGATGTCGGAATCGGAACAGTACTATCAGGCGTTGAAGCTTCTCGGCGTGAAGACGGCGTTAGTCCGCGTGCCCGGCGAACCGCACGGCATCCAGCGCCGGCCCAGCCATCACATCGCGAAGATTCTGAGCATCGTGAACTGGTTTGAGGATCACAAATGAACATGTCCCGGCGAGCGTTGCTTGGCTCGATGGCGGGCTCGATGGCAGGCGCGACTACCGGCGCGTTGCACGGCATGGCCGCGCCTCCGAACATCGTCCTCATCATGGCCGATGATATGGGCTCGGCCGATCTCTCCATCGAAGGCGCCACGGACATCCGCACGCCACACATCGACTCCATCGGCAAGCAGGGCGTTCGATTCACGCGCGCGTATTGCAATGCCCCGGAATGTACTCCAAGCCGCACCGCACTGCTCACGGGGCGCTATCAACAGCGCGTGGGCGGCCTCGAATGCGCGATCGGCGTCGGCAATGTGGGCCGCTATGATGACGCGGAATGGCTGGCCGCACGCGGCGAACTGGGGCTTCCCCCAAGCGAGCCATCCATCGCACAGTTGCTGAAGCAGCGCGGTTACGACACAGCGTGCATCGGCAAATGGCACCTCGGCTATCTCGACAAGTTCTCGGCGAACCGCCATGGCTTCGATGAGTTTTTCGGGATCCTTGGCGGCAATGCCGACTACTTCACGCATCGTGAAGAGGACGGCGCAAACGTACTCAGACACAATGGCAAGACGGTTGAGGTGGATGGCTATCTCACCGATCTCATTGGCGATCGCAGTGCCCAGTGGCTGGCAAAGCGCGGCAACAAGCCGTTCTTTTTGTACGTGCCATTCACTGCCCCTCACAGCCCGTATCAAAGCTTGAAGCATCGCACGTTCAGCAACAAGGGCGATCGCGCGATTTACGCGCAGATGGTGGAGTCGATGGATGCCAACGTCGGCAAGGTGCTTGCCGCGATTGAGAAGCGCAACGCCGCTGCGAACACCTGGGTGATTTTTCTGAGTGATAACGGCGGCACGCAAGTGGGCAGCAACAATCCACTCCGCGGCGGCAAGTCGTCAATGTGGGAAGGCGGGGTTCGCACGCCTTGCCTGATGCGCTGGCCGGGTGTGTTCCGCGCTGGCTCGCAGACTTCGCAGGTGTCGCTGATGATGGACATCACGGCGAGCATTCTGCATGCCGCCGGTGCGAAGCTCCCGAAGCTGGATGGCATGAATCTCCTTCCGGAGTGGCAGGGCAAGCAAGCGGTCAAGCCGCGCACGGTGTTCTGGCGGTACCGTCGCGCCACCAACAATCGCAAAGCCGTGCTCGATGGCGATTGGAAGCTGGTGAACGACAGTGGCAAGGAGGAACTGCACAACCTCGCCGAGGACATGCAGGAACGCAATGATCAACTCGCCGCGCAGCCCGCGATTGCCGCTTCGTTGCGCAAAAGACTCGCGGAGTGGGAGATGGATGTCCGCGCCCCGCGGCTTGCCAACCGGTAAGCGCGCGTGCCTGGATCTGTCATAATCCGAACTGAGAGGATGTGCGATTGAACGCCGCGGAAAGCTTCGAGCTACAAATCGATGTGTTCACTCCGGAAACGATTCCGATGCTGCGGCTTGCGGAGTATCTCTCGAACTTCGCTGAACTGCTTGGCGAGAATGCGCATGTGCACTTCCACGGATTGAAGGCCGGAAGCGTTTGTGCGGTTGCTCTTGTGGAACCAGTTGCCATACCCAAAGTGAAGCGCCGTCTGGATGAGGTGAGATACGGCGCAGGACCGGCAGCCGCGCAGAAGGCCTACCGCGAGATCGATGACCTGCTGGCGGAAGACAATGCAGTTGGCCAACTTCTCTTTGGGAGTACTCACATCATTGATTTTCCTGGACGCCGGCGGCATCCTGACGATACGCTGGGGCCGGTGACGCAACCGGCATCCTTGGACGGCGAGGTGATTCAAATTGGGGGGCGCGACCAAAGCGTCAACGTGCACCTGAGGTCGGGCGACCGTTTCCACCGTTGCGTCACAACCAAGGCGATTGCCCGGCGGATCGCTGCTTACCTGTTTGGTCCAGCGATTCGAGTTCACGGCACGGGGACGTTTGAGCGAGCCTCCTCGGGAGACTGGCTCGTGAAACGATTCGAGATCAGTGACTTCGAAGTTCTCGATGAGACCCCGCTCTCGAAACTGTTTGAGGGGCTCCGCAGCCGCCTCGCGCCACCACCCGAAGGACGCGCAAATCCCATTGAGTCGCTGCGGGCTCTTCGCGAGGAATAGGCCGGATGGTCGCGTTTGACAACACCATCCTCTCCCTCCTGATCTTTCCAGACGCCGACTTGCGCCATGGGCCTGACGGGCAACCTCTGCTCCACGCGAGGGAGCGTGTCCTCTCTCTGGTTGAGCATCTGGAGCGATCGAGGGAACAAGTGACGATACCTGCGCCCGCACTGGCGGAACTGCTGGTGACCGAGGGCTTCGACATACCAGAAATGCTCGACACTTTGCGGCGCTCTTCCTTCTTGCGAGTGGAGAGCTTCGACCAGCGGGCGGCTGTGGAGTTGGCAATTCGCTTGAGGGCGGCGAAAAGCGCTGGAAATGTGAGGGACGGCTTACCCATCACCAAGAACGCGATGAAGTTTGACCGGCAGATCGTCGCAATCGCACTCGTCTGCGGGGCGCGCGTTCTCTATTCCGACGACAGGAACGTCGCAGTGTTCGCCGCAGGTTGTGGGCTGCCGGTGCTGCGAATCGCAGATCTGCCGCTCCCGACTTCGCAGCAACTCCTGGAGTTCGGCAACGCACCCGATTCGTAAGTGCTCAGCCGATCGGATGAACCGTCCGCGCCAGACCTTCCGCCGTCACTCGATACTCAATCAGCCTCGACGCATCCGTCGCGTCTTCGATCACCAGGCCCAGCAGCGGGCCGAAAAAGAGCCCCAGTTCCTCCGCCGAACAGCCCGCCAGCCAGAACTGCAGCAATCGTGGATCATGGAAGCGGAACGGTAAGCGCTGGCCATCTTCCAACTGCACGATCGCGAAGCGGCGCAGATGATTGCGCAGTTCCGCAAACGGATGCCGGCAAGTGAGGAACGTCACCCAACCCTTCGACCAGCCTTCACGAACCAGCGCCAGCAACAGCGGCGATTCCGGAGAAATCTGCACCAGATGCGGCAGAGGCATTGGCGGGGCGACAACATCGTAGGGTTCACCGGCGCCGACAATCGCCTGTTGAATCGCCGGGTCCACCGCCGCGTCGAGCAACCCGTACAACGGCGCCTGCTGCGACTTCAAGAAGTTCACCACCCACTGCTGCTGGGGCGAGAGCGTACCAGGCATGGGCATCATGCCCGTCTGCTTCGGCACCGTGAACATCACGGTCGTCGTTCGCGATGGGTCCACGCTGCCGCCCTGCACCGCCACTTCCAGATGCACCCGAAAGTGCGTCTGACCAGCCAGAATCTCATCGCCGCCCTTCAGCAACTGGGTCGCGACCTTGTCCCCATTGAGAAACGTTCCGTTGCTGCTGTTGCAGTCCTTCAGCATCAACGCGTCGTCGCCGCAGTCGACCTGAAAGTGCATTCCGGAGAGGAATCCATCATGCGGCAGCATCAACTGCGATTTTGCCGTGCGTCCCACGGAAAGACTCTGGCCCGGCGTGAGGGCGATAGTTCTCCCCGCCAGAGGCCCGTCTAGAATCTCGATTACCGCGCGCATGCCGAATTCCATCGTAACATCGAGCGTCCGGTGGCAGCCCCATTTTCGATCGCCAGCGGGTTACCTCCGGCGAAAGAAGTAACTCCGCCGCCCGTCCTCAGAACGCCGCGGATCGCGATGTGGAACGGCCCGCGCCGTTCACCAGCGTGACACTCACCCCCGTAATGCTCGACGTATCGCCGGTTACCGTGAATGGCAGCGTCAGCGTAAATGCGCTCCCAAACTGGGGAGACCGCGGATCCTGGAACCACGCCGAGAATGCGGCTGTAACCGGCACACTCACGCTGGTTCCCTGCACATTCGCCCCCGGCGCCGCCGTGAACTGAATGTCCGCGGTCGCGGCCTCTCGCGTCGATGTGTAACCCACCACTTCGACAGTAAGCGTGTTTCCGCTGCGGCGCGCGGTCACTTCCGTCAGCACGGGCGCCGACCTTGGCACTCGCACCGTGCGCGTAGGCAGGGGACTCGGTGTCACATCGAGCCCTGATGCCACGGTTAGCCTGGTCGTCGTCAAAGTGATCGTGCCGGCAACGTTACTTACTTGCAGACTCAGTGCGCCTCTGCTGAACGTTGCTTGCGTTTGTCCCGCCGCAATGGTGAAGGTCTCGGTGCGGCTGCCGTTTGAAAAACGAACCTGCGGATTGTCGCCGCCGGCCTCGGCAGTGAACGTCAGCGTTACAGTGCCAGTAAGCGCGATGGGAGCCGGGCTTCCCAACGTGATTGACACCGGTGGCTGCGCCGTCAGTTCCACGTTGTCCGGAGTGATCACCACCGGAGGAATCGACAGTGCGTTCACCGTCAGCGTGAGTTGCTGGGATGCCGACGCACCCGCCGCATCACGCACCGTCACAGTCATCGCGAAGGAGCCGCTCGTCCGAGGCGTTCCGCTAATCAATCCCGTGGTTGCGTTCAGGGTGAGCCCTTCCGGCAATGCTCCGCTCACCGACCATACCGGCGTCCCGCTGAGTCCCGACGCAAGAAGCGTTGCTCGATATTCGATGCCCGCTGTCGCATTGGGCAGGCTCGTGACCGTGATGGTCAACGTGGAGGACACAGTCAGTGTGAAGTTGCGGTTCGCGGACCGGTTGGCGCGATCCTGCACTTGCACGGTAAACGCGAAGGTTCCCACTCGCGAGGGCGTCCCGCTCAACACGCCTGAAGCGCCGTCGAGCGACAAGCCCTGCGGCAACTCCCCGCTGACAGACCAGCGATAAGGCGCCTCTCCACCAGTGGCCTGGAAGGCCTGTGAATAGGGCGCCGCAAGCACCGCCGGGGCGATGGCATCGGTCTCAATCGTCAGCCGCCCGAGGATCGTCACCGTGAAGCGTTGGCGTGCCGTTTGTCCCGCGGCATCCGCCGCCTGCACCGTGAAGCTGAAACGCCCCGCGGCATTCGGCGTCCCACTGATGACGCCCGTCGACGCGTTGATGCTCAGTCCGCCGGGAAGCGCGCCTTCGGGAACAGACCATGTGACCGGGGAAGTTCCTCCCGTGGATGCGACTGTCGCGTTATATCCCGCGCCAACCTCGCCATCCGGCAGTGTGTCCGTCGTGATGCGGAATTGCCCTTGAATCGTGATGGTGAACGTGCGCTCCACCGTTTGCTGATCCGCATCGAGCGCCCGGATGGTGAACGTGAACTCACCCGCGCGCGATGGTGTTCCCGTGATCGCACCCGTCGCCGGAGCGAGTAGCACGCCCGGCGGAAGCGATCCACTCAGCAGTTGATAGGTGACCGGTGCGCGGCCGCCCGTGGTGGACAGCGTCTGGTTGTAGTTCGCGTTCACTGTGCCTGAGATCAAGGACTGCGTTGTGATCGAGAACGGTGCCGTGATGGTCAATCCATAGTTTCGCGATGCATTGCCACTCGCGGCATCCGATACACTGAACGCAACCTGGAAGTTTCCGGCCTGCGTCGGCGTCCCTGAGATCACTCCCTCCACGCTGAAACTCAGACCCGGAGGAAGCGCCGAGAGTTGGATCCAGCGATAGGGTGTGGAGCCGCCCGTGGCGGAGAGCGCCTGTTGATAGGGCCTGCCAACCACTCCCGGCTGCAGCGACTCTGTCGTGATCTGAATTCCGCTGAGAACCGTCAGTTGGAACGTGCGCTCGGCTCGCGATTGGGTCTGATCCACCGCGGTCACAGTGAAGACGAAGTCGCCATTCACCGAAGGAGTTCCGCTAAGTATGCCCGTCGCCGGCGCGAGGCTCAGCCCCGGAGGAAGATTGCCTCCGGCGCTCCACGTCACGTTTCCGGTGGCTCCGCTTGTGAGCAGCGCTACTTCATACGGCACACCCACGCGGCCCTGCGGCACCGATGTGTTGAGGATCGTCAGCCCGCCGCTGACGTTGA
>JAEUQE010001284.1 GCA_016789785.1 Bryobacterales bacterium | reverse complement strand
AGGCGGCCCAGCGCCGGCGTGCCCGTCTGGCCGAGCAGCGCGCCGGGCTGCGCCGCTGCGAGGCCCAGCACGCCGAGGCCACCGAGCAGCTGCGCCGCGCCTTCTCGATGGCCGCGGCCGACCCGCGCAACGCGGCCGGCCAGGCCCGCGAGCTGACCTCGGCCATGCTCGACAAGATGCTGGTCGACGGCGAGCTGTGCATCCGGCTGCTGTCCAGCCAGGCGGGAGACCGCATGACCGCGCACGCACTCAACGTGACCGTGGTGTCCATGCTGATGGGCCGCGCGCTGGGCCTGGGGCCGGTGTTCCTGCTGGGCATCGCCGCCGGCGCGGTGCAGGCGGCCTGGCACTACACGCTGATCCGCAGCCGCTCGCGCGAGGGCTGCTTCCACGCCTTCCGGCAGAACCACTGGCTGGGCCTCGCCGTGTTCTGCGGCGTGGCGGCCGACCTGGCTCTGCGCTAGGTCTCCTGCGGACCCGGGCACCGCCCGGGCCTGGAG
>JAEUQE010001283.1 GCA_016789785.1 Bryobacterales bacterium | reverse complement strand
GCTTTCGGTCAGGCCCTGGTCGTGGAAGCCCAGGGCCCAGCGCTCGAAGCGGTGCCGCAGGTTGCGCCGCACGCCGCCCCACTGCTCGCCGGCCAGCGACTCCACGCGGAACTGCTCCAGCATCTGCATCAGCATCTGGCGCAGCGGCTCGGGCGCCAGCAGCGACTGCTGCAGCGGCTCGTTGCTGAATCTCAGCCGCAGCGCCAGGCCGTCGGCGGTGGTCCAGGCGGGCATCCCGGCGATACTGCCACGATCCCCGACGACCAAGGCGATGGGCCGATGAGCGACACCTTCTTCACCCTGGACACCTCCCCCGAGGGCATCAGCCGGCTGACGCTGAGCCGCCCGGAGCGCATGAACACCATGACGCCCGAGTTCTTCCCTGCCCTGCGCGACGCGGTGCAGCGGCTGGACGACGACGGCCGCACGCGCGTGCTGGTCATCGCCTCCAGCGGCAAGCACTTCAGCGCCGGCATGGCGCTCGACGTCTTCGGCGGCCC
>JAEUQE010001282.1:241-500 GCA_016789785.1 Bryobacterales bacterium | reverse complement strand
GAATGCGATTGTCGTTGAGTTCGGCGACCTGTTGCCGTTGAACGAAAAACGCGAACGGCTGCGAGTTGTTCTTGCACTCCACCAACACCGAGGCGGTCACCGTATCCTTGTTGTCCTGGTTGACCCACTCGAAGTAGCGCCCGGCCACATCAACCTCCATCGCCTTGCTTGGGTCTGCCGGATCGTGTGTGAACGGGTTCATCTCCACGAAAAATCCCCGTTCTGACATCACATGTGCGATCCGGCCCTCCAGAAGGTA
>JAEUQE010001282.1:0-231 GCA_016789785.1 Bryobacterales bacterium | reverse complement strand
GGCGCGCCGGAAATTCCGGCCGAAACCGTTTCAAATTCCGTTTCGAAAAGCACAAGCGACCACTAGGGCCGCTCTTCCATTCCGAGTATCTGTTTGATAAGACTGAAAATACTCTGGAGCCACCCGCCGGGATCGAACCGGCGACCTGCTGATTACGAAGCCAGCCTTGTCAAGTCTCCGGCGAAATTTCTTTTCTCCCTTTTCTCATGATTTGGCGTGGGTTAGGGGTGT
>JAEUQE010001281.1 GCA_016789785.1 Bryobacterales bacterium | reverse complement strand
AGAAGGTCTTGGAGTACTCGTACTTCTTGGGCATTTCGAGGATGTCTTCGAAGAAGCAGAGCGTGGTGTGGCGGTAGGTGTGTTTGGTGAAGGCGACTCCGAGAGTGGTCTCTTCGATTTTCAAACCCGGGTTGGCTGCATTCTTCTGGTACTCGCCGCGGATGGATTCGGCCTCGGTCTGGAAGGCGGGCTCGGCGTAGTCGAGGTTCATGAAGCGATCGGACTCGACGTCGATGAGCGTCTCGAGGCCGTTGCTGGGGCCGGTGAGGTAGTAGACGGTGGAGTCGTCGTTGGTGAACGCGTTCTGCGCGTAGCCGAGCTTGCCGAGGGTCTGGCCGCCGGTGCCTTCGGGGTACTTCTTGGTGCCGCGGAACATCATGTGTTCGAAGAAGTGGGCGAAGCCGGTGTGGCCCGCTTCGATCTCATTGCGCGAGCCGACGCGGACGACGGTGACGTACGAGACGATGCCCGGTGTTTCGAAGGGCACGCGCATGACGGTG
>JAEUQE010001280.1 GCA_016789785.1 Bryobacterales bacterium | reverse complement strand
CCCGGAGGCCCGCGGCACCGCCGCGGCAAATGCCGGGTGCCCCATCGCATTCATCCGGTGCTGCTCTTCCGCGCTCGACGAGCAGCCTAACGCGCCGATCTTCCCGTTGGACCACGGTTGCCGCGAGAGCCAGTCGATGGTGTCGTACGCGTCCGGGCCCGAGCCGCCGAGGTAGGTGTACGTCCCCTCGGAGAAGTAGCGCCCGCGCACGTTCACGTAGGCCAGCGCGTAGCCGTTCTCCAGGAAGGTGCGGTTCTCCGCACTGACCGGGTTGATCTGGTACGGGAAGAAGGTGAGGATCGCCGGCAGGTTCTGGCGGGGCCGCCCCTTCGGGAAGAAGAGCGATGCATTCAGCCGCTTGCCATCGCGCATCGGGATCCGCACGATCTCTTCCCGATCGACCTGCGTGGCGAAGTAGCGGGCCAGCTCATCGGGTCGGGCCTGGCTGCGCGTCGTGGCAGGGATGGCCAGGAGGACCAGGGACGCGGCGACGGCGTGGA
>JAEUQE010000127.1 GCA_016789785.1 Bryobacterales bacterium | reverse complement strand
TGGAGGGCCCCAAGACAGAGGACGCTAGTCACTAAATTCCCATGCCAGGTGTCTCAAACCCGTTGACACGCGCCGGCAGAAGCAAATGAATGTGTGCTGGTCACTGATAACGAAAAACACTTTGCCGGGTTGAAAGTGCTCAATCCCTTGCGCGGGTATTGACGCTTTCAAATGAATGGCGGAGAGAGAGAGGGATTCGGATACTCGCGTGCCTTGTGGAGTGTGGAAGTTGCAGATTGCTAGATGCAACGGCTCCCAGGAAATCCCATGGTTCCCATCGCGCATTACCCAAAATTACCCAAATCGATAAAGCCGCGACTATTGCACGTTGAGAACTCCAGGGCACAGAACCGCCGCGATTCACGAACCTCTCGGGTCACGCGCGCAATGCTGTACGCTGAGAGGAGAGCCCCTCAATGACCCGTGACGCACTCCACGATTTAGTCAACCGCATTCCGGAAGAGGCACTGCCTGCGGCTACGCGTTTTTTGGAGTACTTGACGGTGAGTCCTGCACACCGGGCGGCCCTCGCTGCCTCGCCGGACGATGAGCCTGTAACAGCAGGCGACGCTAGAGCAATTGCAGCTGCTCGTGAAGACGTTCGCGAGGGAAGGGTGATTTCCCACGAGGAAATCCTTGATGAGTTCGGTCTGCGATGAAGTTCGTGTGGCCGGAGTCAGCGCGTGCGGAGTTGCGCGGAATCGGTCGTGAAACTGCGGTACGAATCCTTCACGTGCTGACCGACTACGGCGCTACGGGCGCTGGCGATGTTAAGGCGCTTGCGGGTGAATGGCAGGGACACTTTCGCCTTCGGGTTGGAGATTACCGCGTCATCTTCACAATTTCCTCGGAAGAGATCACGATCATCCGTGTCCGGCATCGTTCGGATGTCTATCGCTGATTGCATGTGTGGCGGAGAGAGAGGGATTTGGTCACAAGAATGACCAATGGAATCAGCAATTTAAAGAATTCATAATGCACGACTCGCAACGATCGCAACCGCCGCAGTCGCACCTTTGATTATGCTGCACCACCATCCCTCTCGAAGTTTTTCCCGCAACGCTCGCCTTACTCGGGCAGCATGATGAGCGGGTCGTTCGCCCGGAAGGGGTCGTCCAGGGTCTTGAGACGTTCGACCTCCTCGTCGGGAAGCGGTCCGTGTAGGAGCACGAAATCGTAGGAACTGCCCGGCCCGATGGGTTCCGTCGCGACGCCAAGCCACCGGGGGACCGCGTACTTCACGCTCGCGTATGCGACGAGGGTTTGTAAGAATTTCAGCCGCGTTGGACGGTCGAGCGAGCTTGCGAGATAGACGCACCCAGTCCCTCGTGCTTCTTGGATGTGCGGGAAGTAATGCGCTTCGCCATCCTGCGCATTCTGGCAGAGCTCGATGAGCCGCCTCCCGAGGATGATACGCCGTATTCGCGAAAGCCAGCCGAGGAATTCAGCGACGGGGAGGTTCTTTCGTCGTCGTGCTTCGTCCGTGGATTCGATGTCGTGTGCTCTCGCGATAATGTCGTCGATTGCCAGCCCGAACCGATATTCCGGCGAGGAGAGCAGTCGTCCGGATATGGTCTCAACGGTCGCGGCGACGGTCTTCGCGAATTCCGCAGGCGCAGCGGGCGACATGTGCCGTTCCAGAAATTCCGGTATGTATGCGATGACGTGGTCGATGTTTGCTTCCTCGCTATGGACGAAGCACTTTTCGCGGAGCATCACTTCGCTTCGGAACTCCAGGTAGGTGACAAGATCGGCAGCGGTATCGCAACGTTCTGCAAGCATCTGGAAGTCCCGCAGTGAGAACACATGAATAGGGAATCCTGAGGTCAAGAGCTCAGGGACCTGTATCGTCGCGTCGAAGGGTCGCGCGCGATCTTGGGCGAGGATGATGAGCCCGATATGGCTTGGGTGCTTCGCCGGATCGAACGGATGCGAGCCGTACAACTCGTGGGTGAGCTTGGTCACTCCCGCGAGGAGTTGCTGACGCGTCTCGTTGATTTGCTTGTGCGCCTCGAGGAGTTTCTCGGTCGCCCATGCTAAGGGCTCGTGGTTGCCGCACTGCGTCTTGACTTGGACGAGGAGCGCGACGTCGTTGAAGAGGACGAGCGCATCAGCGAGCTCTTTCCCTTTCTTCGGCTTCGGATTACGGTAGACGAAATCGCGGAAGAATGATTGTTCGAGGAACCATTGCGTGCACCGGTCCTCGTAGTCTCCTGGTTGACCGCCTATTTCGGGCGGGCTGGTCATGCCGAACCGCTCCAAAGTCGCGCACTCCTTGCGTTCCTTCGGAGTACTCATTGTTGACAGAAGTCTTGCTGCCGCGGCGGCTCGCTGTTCGGCGACCAAGCAACACTTCTTGTACTTCTTGCCGCTATCGCAGGGGGCAAGGGTCATTCCGACCTACTCTTCTGGAACTGAGCGGGGATTCTACGTTGTCGGCCATGTGAGTGAGTGTTGCACGTATTCGAGCAAATAATCAGCGTATGCTCGAACATGCGCATTGAGAACCGCTTGTGCCACGAGATCCTCGTGGCAATCGAAGGCCATCCACAGGCCGGGTCCGGTGAATTTCTGGATATCTTCGATAATTAGGTTGCGCGTCCCTCTTCTACTTTCTACTTCACCTCGGAGCGTCGTGTTTCGTCGGCGGCTTGCGCGGCTTGAGGTACGCTACAGTTAGGCGATAGGGAGCCGCGGAGAGAGAGAAACCTTGCACGCTATTACACGCCGGCGCAATTCCGCCCCGTAAGTTATTGAAATTAGAAGCAGTAAAATGGCGGAGAGAGAGGGATTCGAACCCTCGATACAGTTTCCCGTATACACGCTTTCCAAGCGTGCGCCTTCAACCACTCGGCCATCTCTCCGCAAACAAAGGAACTCGCCCGGGAAGCGCGAAAGGCTCTTTCCTAGAATAACATACGGACCGCGCCACCGTGCTGTTCCCGAGCCCGAAAATGAAGCGTTCTAGGCGATATCGTACTTCTCCGGATGGAGCGAATCGTCGCCCTTCACCAGCACCGGACGGCCGAACAGATCCTCCAACTCCTCCAGATAGTTCGTGTCCTTCGACTTCATCGCCACCGCGACACTCGGGTGCACGCGCAGAACCACTTCACGTGCCTCCACATGCGGCGCCATCTTCTGCGCCTCAATCATGATGTCGCTGACCACGGTGTTCACGCTCTTCACGTAGCCGGAACCATCGCAGGTCGGGCAGGGCGAACACAACGCCCGCTCGAGGCTCTGTTTGACGCGCTTGCGGGTGATCGCCACCAGGCCGAAATCGTTGAACTGCAGGATCTTGTTGGGTGCGCGATCCGTCTTCATCGCCTCTTCGAGCGCCTGCATCACCTTCTGGCGATTCTTGCGCTCATCCATGTCGATGAAGTCGACCACGATGATTCCGCCGAGGTCGCGCAGCCGGATCTGCCGCACAATCTCCTTCACCGCGTCAATGTTGGTCTTGACGATCGTATCTTCCAGGCGGTTCGACTTACCCACGAACTTACCTGTATTCACGTCAATCGCGACCAGCGCCTCGGTCTGATTGATTACAATGTAACCGCCCGACTTCAGCCACACCTTCGGGCGCAACGCCTTCTCGAGTTCCGAAGTCACACTGAACGCGTCGAAGACCGGCACGGGGCGCGTGTACAACTTGATGCGCGACACCATCTGCGGCTGCATGCGCTGTACGAACCGGACCACGGTTTCGTACAACTCCGCATTATCCACCCAAATGGCCTTGAAATTCTCGGTAAGTTGATCGCGAAGCAGCCGCTGCACCACCTCGACGTCATGATAGAGCAGCGCCGGTGCGCGATGGGTATCCGACTTGGTCTTGATCTCGGTCCAAAGCTGATAGAGATACTGGATGTCGGCGGCGATCTGATCCTCGGACTTGCCTTCACCCGCGGTGCGTATAATGAAGCCGCCGGGGATGCCCTGGCGATGGGTCTGCAGGATGCGGCGCAGGCGCTGACGCTCTTCATCCGAGGCGATCTTGCGCGAAACACCGAGGTGTTCCACGGTCGGCATGTAGACGCAGTAGCGCCCGGGCAGCGCAACGTGCGAGGTAATGCGGGCGCCTTTCTGGCCCAAGGGCTCTTTGGCGATCTGGACGACGATCTCCTGGCCTTCCTTCAGCAGATCGGTAATGGACGGCTGTGCCTTATCCTTCACCGGACGAGCGGAGGCAGCGGCGTCCCGGCTGACCGTGCGAACCTGTTCGGCGGGGGCGGCGCCACGATCGCTCCGTTCCTGCCGCTCCACCCGCGGCGGACGCTCCTCTGACCCTGCCTCAGCGGTTCGCTGGTTGCGTTGCCCGCGTTCTCCACGTTCTGGCCGGTCTGGGCGTTCGGGCCGGTCTGCGCGCTCGGGGCGATCCCCTCGCTCTCCACGGTCGCCGCCTCTGCGCCGGCGCATGCGACGGCCACCACGGAGGTAACGGGAAGTTTGTTCGCGATGGCTCGACGCCATGCTCTCAATCGACGCCAACGGTGGTTCCGCGACGGTGCCATCCGCATTCAAGGCGGGCTGGGCCGGAGCGTCAGGGGCGGTGCCAGGCTCGGCTTCCTCGGCTTCTTCGGCTTCTTCGGCGTCTTCGGCGTCTTCGGCTTCGTCGGTATCGTCCGCTTCGTCGCCCACTTCGGGCAGAAGGTCATCGTCCTCGACGGAGTCGCCTTCGCTGGTCTCTTCGGCGGAAGTTTCGTCCTCCCCGGCCTCTTCTTCCAAGGCTGGAACATCCAGGGTAACGGCGCCGGAACTGAGCGCCGCCTCTGCCTGTTGCTGAATCTGATCGAGCTGTTCCTCGGTCAATCCGCTCGCGGGGTCGATGACCGGGTCGATCGCGCGCTCGGAGTCGCGGGGTGCGAGCTCGACGGTTTCAGCATCCTCTTCGTCCGCCGGCTCGGAGGCTGATCCGGCGACCAGATCGTCATCGTCAAGAGAATCCTCGTCCAGGGCTGGCTCAGGGGCGGCGGGACCGGCGTGTTCGCCCACATGTTCCGCCTCCAACTCGGCTGACTCGACGCGATCGAGGACGGCGTCGTCATCAATGGGAAGGCCTTCCTCGCCGGTCTCGGCGATCTCATTATCCTCGGCGTCAAGATCGGCGGCATCGGCTTCGATGTCTTCGGGACCGGAGTGCCGCGAGTACTTTGCGAGCGACTCGCCCGGTAGCACGATGATGTCCGCGTCGTCTTCGATGGACGGCGCTCCGGGTTCGGCGTCCGAGTCAGAGGGCGAGGCTGCCTGCTTGGTCTCGGCGTACTTGCTGTCGGGGAAGCCACGGCCTCCGCGGCCACGGCGGCGGCGTCCGCGACGATTGCGCCGATCACGGTCCCCACGGTCGCGATCCGCTCTGTCGCGGTCTCCCGCGCGCTCCCGGTCACCTCTGTCCCGCTCGCTGCGGTCTGCCCGGACGGGACGTTCGTCGACGGCACTTTCCCCCTCGGGCTTTGCCACGGGCTCTGGCGCCGCTAAAGCGGCTTCGGTAATGGATTCGGCGACTGGCTCCGCGGGTAGGACTGGAGCAGCCTCCACCACTACCTCACGACGGTCGCGGTCGCGGCGGTCGCGCCCATCACGGCCTTCGCGTGCCTCACGCCCCTCGCGCCCTTCCCGTGGCTCACGGCCTTCCCGTCCGCGGCGGCCGCCTGATGGACGCTCTTCGGCGGGAGGCAGCTTCTCATACTCATCGGATTCTTCGAAGAAGTCCGAAACATAGAGGAACGTGTCGCGATCGAGCCCCAGATCGACGAATGCGGACTGCATTCCTGGGAGCACACGGGTCACGCGTCCCTTGTGAATTGATCCCGCCAGTGAGTATTCATTGGCTCGCTGGAAATAGATCTCCACCAATTGGTCGTCCTCAAGAACGGCCACCCTGGTCTCATGGCGATTTGCAGAAATCACCAATTCCTTGGTCATCACACACCTCCCACGACGCGAGCGCGAACAAAGAGGGAGGCCTGACCGGACGGGAAGGAAGGACAATGTCCGCGCTATCACACCGCGCGGAAATCAAGAACCTGAGCCAGTGGAGCTCGCTCAACACCAGCTAAAAAACCTGTTTGAGTCCCATATCCCGAACTTCGGCGAACCTCGCTCCGCCCCGCATCGTCTATGAACGCCGCAGACGGACGTTATTCACCATACCCAGCATCAGAAACGTGCTTAGAATGCTGGAGCCACCGTAACTCATCAACGGCAGCGGAATCCCACCAACCGGCATGCGCCCTATGACCATGCCGACATTCACCAAAATCTGAAACAACAACGCCATGCCGATGCCCATGCAGACATACATACCCGCTTTGTCGGGAGCCGCCTGCGCGTTCTGCACAATCTGCAGTAGCAGCAGCAGGTACAATCCTAAGATTACCAAAACCCCAACGAAGCCGTGCTCCTCCGCGAACGCCGCGAGAATGAAATCCGTATGCGGCACGGGCAGGAAGCGCAGCTTGGTCTGATCGCCCTTGGTGACTCCTTTGCCCCACAGGCCGCCAGAGCCGACGGCAATCTTCGATTGAATCACCTGGTAGCCACTGCCCTTCGGATCCCGTTCCGGGTCCATAAAAGAAGTGAGCCGGGCCTTCTGATAGTCCTTCAGGTACAAGACCCAACCCACCGGCACCAGAATGATGCACAAGCCCAAGATCGCCGCCCAATACTGCCACCGCAAGCCCACCAGGAAGATGCCAACTGCGAGAATCGGCACGTAGGTCAACGAAGTGGTCAAATCCGGCTGCTTCATCACCAACAACATCGGAACCGCGAACAAGGCGGTCAACCGGAGGAAATCCCGCAACTCCAGGCGGTCATTCCGAATCGCTGACAGATACCGGGCCACCAACAAAACCAAAACCAGTTTAGCGAACTCCGAGATCTGAAGATGGAAGCCTCCGAAAAGCGGAATCCATCGCCGCGACCCGAAGAAGGCCGCGCCAACCGCAAACGTTACCACCAGCAACGCCACGGTGCCCACATAGAGCACCGGCACCTGGCCGAGCAGTGTGTGGTAGTCCAGGCGCGACATCACCCAGGCCAAAGCGGCGCCCGCCAGGATGCAGAGAATCTGCTTGGTCCACAGATTGCGCCAGATACTGTCCCGCGTCGCACTGTAGATTTGGAGCACGCCCAGCGCGCAGATGGCGAACGTTGTGCCCCATAGCAGCCAGTCAAACTCGCGAAAGCTGCGCGTCATGGATTCACCTCGGCCGCGGGAGGCGGAGGGGGTGTGACCGGATTCGCAGCCGGTCCGGGCGGAACCAGAACGCGCTGCATCGCCACTGCCTGACGGTTCATTTGTTGCCGCGCCTTCTTGTCGAAATAGGCCTTCACCACATCGCGGACAATCGGTGCGGCGCGGTCGCCATGCTCACCGTTTTCAAACAAAGCCGCCACCACGATCTCCGGATTGTCTTTCGGCGCGAATCCCACAAACCAGGCGTTGTCGGCATAGTTCTTTCCGAGCGCACCCGACTTCATCGCGGCGAGCGAGGCAAGCTGCGCCGTTCCCGTCTTGCCGCACATCTGGATGCCCGGCAGGTACGAGCCGCGCCCCGTTCCCCACTGCACCACGCCATACATCGTGTCGATGATCTTTACCACATGATCGAGATTGAGATCCGCTTTCCGGGCCTGCTGCCGTGTGTTGTCGCGAACCACGTGAGGCTTATGCCAGATGCCTCCCACCACGATTCCGCCAATTGAATGGGCAAGCTGAATCGGTGTCACCGTCACTTGTCCTTGCCCGATCGCCACGGAGATCGTTTCCCCCGCGAACCACTTGCTCCGCGAGGTGCGCAGCTTCCACTTTGTCGACGGGATGACACCTTCGCTCTCACCCGGAAGATCCACACCCGTCCGCTTGCCGAGTCCCGACATCTCGGCATACTTGGCGATGTTGTCCACTCCCAGCCGGTTGCCTAGCGAATAGAAGAACACGTCGCAGGACTGGGCCATGGCGCGCGGAAGCTGCACGCTGCCGTGTCCGCCTCTGGCGTGACAACGGCGATATGCGCCGTAATGCCACGCACCTCCGGAACAGTGCGCGCCAAACCCCTCGTCGAGAATGCCTGTTTCAAGGCCCGCCAGCGTCACAATCGGCTTGAACGTCGAGCCCGGCGCGAACTGCGCCTGAATGGCCCGGTTCAGCAGAGGTTTGTCCGGATCATTGATGATCGCCCGCCAGTCCTCGCCGCTGATGCGGCCCGTAAACTTGTTCGGATCGTAGTCGGGCTTGCTTGCCATCGCCAGTACTTCCCCGTTGCGAGGATCCAGCGCGACCACTGCTCCGCGCTTGCCTTCCAGCGCCATCTCGGCCACGATCTGCAAGTCGAGATCAATGGTCAATTGGAGATTCTGGCCTGGCACCGCTTCCTTCGTCTCAAGCTCATTGCGCTCGTTGCCGCGATTGTCCACCAGCACGCGCCGCTGCCCGTCGATGCCCAGCAGCATGTCGTTGTAGTAGCGCTCCACTCCGGCTTTGCCTACCACGTCGCCCGGTTTGGCATTGGCGAAGTCGGCGCTGTTCAATTCGTTCTCGCTGATCTCGCCCACGTAGCCAATGAGATGGGACGCGACGCCGGCCTCGGGGTAGTAGCGAGTGTAGGAGGGCGTAAGCACGAGTTCCGGAAAGGCCTCCGGGTCGCGGTGGGACTCGACGAACGAAATCTCGCCGGGCGTCAACTCTTCCTTGATCACGATCGGCTCATACTTGGCGCGCGTGCGGTCGAAACGCTTCAGCTTGCTGAGCAATTCCTCCAGGTCGAGACCAAGCCCGTCGGCGATGGGTTTCAGATGTTCCTGCTTGAGATTTTCGCGCGAGAGCATCACGCTGAACGAAGCGTGGTTGTCGACAATCACGCGACCGTCGCGATCCAGGATCTTGCCGCGCGGCGCAAGCACCGGGATCGACTTCACGCGATTGCGCTCGGCCGCATCCTCGTAGTATTCCTGCTGGCTGACCTGCAGGTCCCAGAACCCCGCCAGGAGAAACAGAAACACCGCGAAGATGATGTACTGGGTGCTCGCCACGCGTCCGGCGGCGAATTTCGTGTCCTCCTTGAGAACACGTTCCCCGTCGATTTTTTCTTCTTCCGGAGTGACCGGGATGGTCGGCACAGCTATCCCCTCTCCTTCAGTTTATCCAAGACCCGAAACAGCGGAATGGCGACCACGGCATTCAGCAGACCCAGGATGAACTCACGCCGCGGATCGAACTCGCCAGGCTGTCCGAGCAGCGCGCGAATCATGACCCAGTACATCAACTGATGGAAGAAGTAGAAGAAGAAGCCGAGGATTCCGCGTACCACGGAATTTTCGACATCGAAGCCGCGATGACTTACCGTGCCGCCGAAGTATCCGACCAGTGTCTTCACAATCCCGAACATCCCGAGCGGCTGATGTGATAGCGAATCCTGCACGAGCCCGACCAACGCGCCAAACCCGAGGCCGACAATCTCGGACCGGCGCATCATGGAGAAGTACATCGTAATCAGCAGCGGCAGATCGAGAAACGCGAGGAATGCGACAAAGCGCGGCACGTAGACCTGGAACAGGATCGCCAGCAGCGCCATGCCTGCGTAGACGAGCGGATGAAAGCGCGCGATGGGGCTTTTGCGCGGCGCCTCGCTGAAGAAACGGTCCGACAACTCGTTCATTGCTGTGGCCGGGGCGGTTGCGCAGCAGGCGGCTTGGTGGCAGGAGCCGCAGGCGGCAGCGCGTTCTGGATCACGGGGCGGGGAACGGGGGGTGCGGTCCCGGGTGCGCTGCTTGCAGGTGCGTTCGGTTGCCCAGATCCTGCTGGTGATGGCGTCTCACGCGCCGTGCTTTCTCCAGCAGGACGTTCCCCGGCGGCTTGCACCGGGGCGTCACTCCCTTGCGGTGTAGCCTGCGTAGCCGGCGTGCCGGCAGGGGCGCCCGTGGATGGTCTCGGCTGCGTTGGTGTCTGCGCCGCATTGAAGTTCGGAATGCGTCCTCCACGGCCGAGCACCACACCTTGATTCTGCATACTTTGCCGGATCTCGGAACGAATGCGATCGGCATCGGTGAGTTCGTTTCCCCCGGTTGCACGAGGTTCTACATCCTGGTCTGCCTTCGGCATGCCTGGCAGAACTTGATAGGTCAGATTCTCGGGCTGCGCGCCAAAGTCGATCTGATGCACGCCTTCCACCACCACCAGCACTTCTTCCAGCCCCTGGGAGAAACCGCTTGGGGCGACGAAGATCTCTTTGAACGTGCGGCCCGGGCGGACCACCTTGACCTCGCCAACCGGCATGCCCTTCGGGAAAATGCGATCATCGCCCGAAGTGTAGAACTTCTCGCCCACTTCCACCTTCAGTTCTGTCGGCACATAGTCGACAATCAACGTGCCATGCCCCTGGCCCTTCAACGTGCCATGCACTCGCGCCCGTTCCGAAATCACACCCGCGGCGAAACTCGGATCGGTGATCAGCATCACCTGCGATGCGGTCGGGTAGACGGCGATGATCTTTCCGACAATGCCATCGGGGGTGATCACGGCCATGCCCGGCAAGATGCCCGAGGCACTCCCGCGGTCAATGTAGACAACCTTGGAGTTCGCGCCCGTCGCGTTCGCGATGATACGCGCCGCCAGTGTCTTGGATGGGGTGCGCGATTGGAATGCGGCCAGCGCCCTCGCACGGTCCGCGGTGGAAAGCTCGGTGCGCAAGAACTGATTCTCCAGTTTGGTGCGGTTCAGTTCGTCCTTGAGCTTGCGGTTCTCTTCGCGCGCGTTGAGCAGGATGAAGTAATCGCGAATGAAGCCCGTCGTGGAACCGCGTACCACCTCAATCAGGCGGGCCAGCGGGGTGACGGCGGTAACCGACCACACCCGCAGCAGACTCATATCCTGATTGCTCTTCACCTGGTACGCCAACAGAACAAGCTGTGCCGCGATAACCACTAGGAGCACCGTCAGGTTCCGGTAGCGTTGCAGGATCGAATCCATGTTTGAGACGAGTAGTCTTCCCTACCTCATTTTCGCATGCATGCAAAGCGCGGGCCGGCGATCTCGCAACCTCCGCGGGCTTCCGCGGGGTATCCTCAATTACTCAATCGCGATCCGGCGCAGCAGTTTGAAGTCCGTCAGCATCTTGCCGGTTCCGAGCGCAACCGATGCCAGAGGATCTTCGGCGATCGACACAGGCAGGCCGGTCTCCTCGCGAATCCGCCGGTCGAGATTTTTGATCAGCGCGCCGCCTCCGGTGAGCACGATGCCGCGATCGCTGATATCGGCACTCAACTCCGGAGGGGTGCGCTCGAGCGCAACGCGAATCGCGTTCATGATGGTGGCGATGCATTCCGAGAGCGCCTCGCGGATCTCGGTATCGTCGATGGTGATCGTTTTCGGTACGCCTTCGATCAGATTACGCCCCTTGATCTCGATGGTGTGGGGCTTGTCGAGCGGAAAAGCAGAGCCGATCTGCATCTTGATCTGCTCGGCTGTGCGCTCACCGATCAGCAGGTTGTACTTACGCTTCAGGTACTGCATGATGGCGTCGTCCATCTCATTGCCCGCGACGCGCACTGACCTTGAGTAGACGATGCCCGACAGCGAGATCACCGCGACGTCCGTGGTGCCGCCGCCAATGTCGACGACCATGTTTCCCGAAGGTTCCGTAATCGGGAGGCCCGCGCCGATCGCCGCAACCATCGCCTGTTCCACGAGGTGCACTTCACTGGCTTTGGCGCGATAGGCCGAGTCGATCACAGCGCGCTTCTCCACTTGCGTGATCTCGCTCGGAACGCCGATGATGATGCGCGGATGCACCAGCATCTTGCGCCCGTGCGCCTTCTGAATGAAGTAGTTCAGCATGCGCTCGGTGACCTTGAAGTCAGCGATTACGCCATCCTTCATGGGCCGGATGGCGACGATATTGCCCGGCGTGCGGCCCAGCATCTCCTTGGCTTCCTTGCCAACGGCTTCCACTTCACCAGTGGTTTTGTTGATCGCGACGATGGAAGGTTCGTTGACTACGATGCCCTTGCCCTTTGCGAATACCAGAGTGTTTGCCGTGCCGAGGTCAATGGCAAGGTCAGAGGAAAAGAGACTAAAAACGGAGCGGAGATTCATTCGGTCACTTCGGGCTTGGGGAGAGCCGGATGCCCGTTTCCTGGGCATTCTCTGAGAGGTTACCACACGGGGGTGGGAATCGGCTGAAAGAAAATCTTCGGATGGCGTTTTGCCGCGAGTGGATGCCTCTGGTCTCTGATACAATCAGGGATTCACGATGGCTAAGAGCGAACGCGAACTGCGGCAGGATATCGTGGATATCGGCCGGCTCGTCTACCAGAAAGGGTGGGTGGCGGCCAACGACGGCAACATCACCATCCGTCTGGATGAGGGCCGCGTGCTGTGCACCCCTACGGGCGTCAGCAAGGGGATGATGCACCCCGACGACCTGATAATCTGCGATCTCGAAGGCAACAAACTGGAAGGCCGCAAAGAGCGGACTTCGGAGATCGCGATGCATCTCACGATCTATGGCATCCGGCCCGATATCCGATCGGTGGTGCACGCGCATCCACCCGTCTGTACGGGCTTCGCCGCCGCGGGCCGGCCGCTCAATCAGGCCTTGCTTCCCGAAGTGATCATCGGGTTGGGATGTGTTCCACTGGCTGCCTACGGCTTGCCGGGCACGCCCGCGCTTACCGATCCGATGCTGCCCTACATCCCGAAGTACAATGCGCTGCTACTGGCCAATCATGGTGCGGTGTCCTACGGCGAGGACGTGTATCAGGCGTTCTTCCGCATGGAAACAGTAGAGCACTTCGCTCGGATTTCCTTGGTGGCTGAACTGTTGGGCGGCGCCACGTTGCTTCCGCGCCAGGAAGTGGACAAACTGTTTGATTCGCGCACCCGTTACGGCGTGCGCGCGAAGGTTGGCGCGGAACCGGGTTGCCCGGTCGCGGCCGAAGATGAATCGAGAGCCGCGGCGGGCGGAGAGCGTTTCAGTGTGACGCGCGAGGAGTTGATCGCGCTAGTGGATGAGGCGTTGCGTGCCCGCGGTGTCACCGGATAGCTTTACCGGATTCCCCGTGGCGGCCGGAATGTGCTAGTGTCGCCTTGGGAAGCCGTCTACGATAGGAAGTTGCAGAACCGTTTGGAGGACAGATGGGTGAAGCGTTAGGAATGATTGAAACTCGCGGACTGGTGGCGATGATCGAAGCCTCTGACGCGATGGTGAAGGCCGCCAAGGTCACGCTGGTGGGCTGGGAGAAGATCGGCTCCGGCTACGTGACCGCCCTGGTGCGTGGCGACGTAGCCGCAGTTCGGGCCGCCACGGATGCGGGCGCTGCTGCCGCACGCCGCGTCGGCGAACTGATCTCCGTCCACGTCATCCCGCGTCCTCATCCGAGCCTGGAAGACGTGCTTCCGATCGGCAAGAGCTCGAAGTAAGATGATCCTCGCCCGAGTGGTGGGCACGGTAGTTGCCACGCGGAAAGATCCCCGTCTGGAAGGCAAGAAGCTTCTCATCCTGAAGCCCGTTACGCCCGACGGCAAGGACGAGGCGGGCTACGTGGTCGCAGTGGACACGGTCAGCGCGGGATATCGGGAAACCGTGATCGCGGTCTCCGGCAGCTCCGCCCGCATGGCTGAGGGCTGCAACAACAACCCTGTCGACACGGCGATCATCGGCATTGTCGATTCGCTTTCTCTGGACGACCCGCCCAAGAACAACAAAAAGAGCTGATTATGTTTTTGGCGCGCGTCATCGGCAGGGTCTGGTCCACGGTGAAAGATCCGAAGCTGGAGGGCCAGCGCATGTTGATCATTCAGCCCGTCACACCGGAAGGCAAAGAGACCGGCAAGCGGATTGTGGTGACCGACTCGGTTGGCGCCGGCGCAGGCGAATTGGTCTATTGCTGCCGCGGCAAGGAATCGAGCTTTCCGTTCCTGCCCCGCGAAGTGACCACCGATACCACCGTTGTCGGGATTATCGACGAGCTTCACATCAGTCGTAACAAACGGAACGAATGCTGATCGCACGCGTCATAGGAGAGGTAGTCTCGACTCAGCGGCATGCCAGCCATGAGGGCCAGAAGACCTTGCTTGTTCAGCCGCTGAACTTGGATGGGACCGATCGGGGTGATGCTGTGGTCGCCATGGATTCCGTGGACGCGGGCGTTGGAGACCGCGTGTTGCTCGTCACCGAGGGCTTCTCCGCCATGACCGCGGTGGGGCGCCCAAATTCGCCGATCGACATGGCAGTCATCGGCGTGATCGACCACATCGATCTACTGGAGTAACCAATGTCTTTCCTGCTTTTCTCATTGCTCCTGTGGGCGCCGCAGGTTCAGCATCAGCACCATCCGCCACGGTCGGCTGGCGAATATGCCAAAGTCCTTGAGAATCCGCAACGCGACGCCTGGCAGAAGCCTCACGATGTCATCATGGCGTTGAAGTTGCGGTCTGACGAGACCATCGCCGATATCGGAGCGGGCTCGGGCTATTTCTCGCGGCGGTTGGCGAACCATGCGGGCGCTGTGTACGCGGTCGATATCGACCCTCAGTTGCTTGCTCTGATTGAGAAGGCGGGCAACCCGAAGGTCAAGACGGTGCATGCATCCGCTGACGATCCAAAACTGGCGGCGGGTTCCGTGGATACCGTCTTCATCTGCGACGTGCTGCATCACATCGACAAGCGCGACGCCTACTACGCGAAACTCAACTCGGCACTGAAGCCGGGTGGCCGCATCGTGATCATCGACTTCTACAAGAAACAGCTTCCTGTCGGCCCGCCGGTTTCCATGAAGCTCTCCGAAGAGCAGGTGATCGCGGAATTGAAGGCTGCTGGCTTTGCGAAGTCGGAGAGCCACACCTTCCTTCCCCACCAGTACTTCCTTGTGTTTGAGCGCGCAAAGTAGCGTGACCGACGCCCGGCCTTAGTTGAGGTCGTCCGGCGGTTGGGCGAGCGACGCTGGGCAGGTCAGCCATTTTGCTGCATGCGAGAAGCCGTGAGAGGCAACGCTCCCGTCCGCCACTATCTCAGTGAGGGAAACGATTGATCGAGTTCGAGAGGAAGGGCTTCCTTCATTCCGACTTGGGGCTGACTCACGGTGCCGGGCAAGGCACCGTGAAATCGAACCCCGAGGAAGGGAGAATGTCCTATGCGAATTCGCATCAGCGTGAGCTTGAAAATCTCGCTGAGCGGTATCGTCATCACGATCCGCTTCGGCTAGGACGGCCGAGCAACCCCGCCCTTTCGGGGCGGGGTTCCCTCCCGATCACAGAATACCAGTCTGCTCTCAGAAGTCAATTCCCCCACTGCGAACAAGGTGAGAGGCCAGGCACGCCGCCGCCACTATGTCATTGAGGGAAACGATTGATCGAGTTCGAGAGGAAGGGCTTCCTTCATTCCGACTTGGGGCTGACTCACGGTGCCTGTCAGGGCACCGTGAAATCGAACCCCGAGGAAGGGAGAATGTCCTATGCGAATTCGCATCAGCGTCTGCTTGAAACTGTCGCTGAGCGGTATCGTGATTACGATCCGCTTCGGCTAGAACGGCCGAGCAACCCCGCTCTTTTGAGCGGGGTTCCCTCCCGATCAACAGAATACCAGTCTGCTCTCAGAAGTCAATTCCCCAACCGCGGTCAAGGTTAGAGTCAAAGCACTCCGCAGCCACTATCTTAGTGAGGGAAACGATTGATCGAGTTCGAGAGGAAGGGCTTCCTTCATTCCGACTTGGGGCTGACTCACGGTGCCTGCCAGGGCACCGTGAAATCGAACCCCGAGGAAGGGAGAATGTCCTATGCGAATTCGCATTAGCGTGTGTTTGAGACTCTCGCTAAGCGGTATCGTGATCACGATCCGCTTCGGCTAGAAAGACCGAACAACCCCGCTCTTTTGGGGCGGGGTTCCCTCCCGATCACAGAATACCAGTCTGTTCTGAGAAGTCAATTCCCCACAGCGGTCAATGTGAGAGCCAAAGCACTCCGCAGCCACTATGTCATTGAGGGAAACGATTGATCGGGTTCGAGAGGAAGGGCTTCCTTCGTTTCGACTTGGGGCTGACTCACGGTGCCCTGCAAGGCACCGTGAAATCGAACCCCGAGGAAGGGAGAATGTCCTATGCGAATTCGCATCAGCGTCAGCTTGAAAATCTCGCTGAGCGGTATCGTGATCACGATCCGTTTCGGCTAGGACGGCCGAGCAACCCCGCTCTTTCGAGCGGGGTTCCCTCCCGATCACAGAATACCAGTCCGGCAGCAGAAGTCAATTCCCCCTTGGCCAAGGGTAGTCATTCTTTCCCGCCCCCGGATCCTGCGGACCCGGCGGCAGCGTCTTCTGCCAGGCGAGCAATCGCGCCGACATCTTCTCCGACACCTTGGGCTGCTGCACTGCGTGGTTCTGCATCTCCATCGGATCGCCCGGAATATCGTACAACTCCATACGGCTGCGATCCGGATTCATCATGAGCTTCCACTGGCCTTCGCGCATGGACAACATCGGGCTGATGTTCGATACATGCCCTGCGATGTTGAATCGCCACTCCCAATAGAGCGGCTTCGTTCGAGCTTTCGGCGATCCCGTCAGCACGTCGCTCCGATCCTCACCATCGGGCTTCGCCGAAGGCGGCACTTCCACGCCGGCCATGCGGCTCAGTGTCGGCAGAAAGTCGGTTGCGCTCATGATGCTGGTGGAATCGACGCGCCCCGCAGGCACTCGCCCCGGCCCGCGCACGATGAACGGCACTCGCACGCCTCCCTCATAGAGGCTTCGCTTGCGCCCACGAAATGGCCCCGGAGAACCGACGCCACTATGCGCCGCATTGCCGATGAAGATTTCTTCCGGCCCGTTGTCCGACGAGAAAAGCACCAACGTGTTGTCCGCAACGCCGAGGTCATCCAGCTTGCGGAACAACCGTCCAAGATCCTTGTCAATCTGCGCGACCGAGGCGTAGTACACTGTGCGAGCCCCAGTGAGCCGTTTCACCTCGTTGGGGCCGAAGCGCCGGAAAGGCTGCATGTCTTCATCCAACGGATTCAGCGGCGCATGCGGCAGCAGATTCCAGATGTTCACATAGAACGGCCGGCTGCGATTCTTCTCAATGAACCGTACGGCTTCATCCACGAACACGCCCGTCGAACGGTGACGAAAATACTCATCCTGTTCCCACGTAGGACCGTTGCCGTTGATCGAACGGGATTCTTCAAAGCCATATGCCGTGGGCAGCGGCGCTTTCGTTCCGCTGCCAAGATGCCACTTGCCGAAGTGCGCGGTCGCATAACCGGCCTGCTGCAGCAGACGAGGCAACATCGGCACCGCGGGATCCAGCCAGTTCGGCATGCCACGATTGGCATTCTGCTCATCCGTTGCCAAGTGCCCGTGAATGCGATGCCGCGCCGGAAACTGGCCGCTGAGAAAAGCGGTACGGCTTGGCGAGCACACTGGATTCGCAGTGTAAAACTGTGTGAACAGCGTGCCTTGCTTCGCCAAACGGTCCAGGTTCGGCGTCGGGATGAAGCGATTGCCGTAGCATCCCAGATCGCCCCATCCCAGATCGTCGCAAAGCACAAAGATGATGTTCGGCCTGCGCTGCTGGGACGCACTTGCCTGCGCGCACGCGCCCATCGCAGCCCCGAGAAAATCGCGCCGTCTCATTTCGTTTTCACTCCCTTCAATCCCACGCGGCCGAGTACCGTGTGAATCGACTCAAATATCGTCTCCTCCACTTCCTCAGTGAACGGACCGGGCTGGCCATAGTAGATCATACTGTCGGCGCCTTCATAGCCGCCCTCCTGCACGATCTTCCGGGTCGGGATGTAGCACATCACATCATTGGAGTAGCCCGCGACAATCAGATCGGTGCCTGCGAATTCCTGCTTGGCACGCAGACCATAGCCCGCGACCACTTCGCCTCCCAAAGCGAGAATTGTGAAGTCCCTGCCAAGCCGGATCGCCTGCACGGGATAGCTCACGCTCCGCACAGGACGACGTTCCTCATAGGCGCGGAGCATCTCCTTGGCGCGTGACGCAAGATAGCGGTTCTCCGACTTCGCTTCCTGCTCGAACTGCTCTCGCGAATGCGGCTTGAACGCAAGATCGATGCTCTTCCACGCCGTTCGCAGATTCGGTTGGATCGCTTTCATCGCCCCTCCGAGCACTCGGGTCACCTCGGCCCCCAGCATCTTGCCGTGCTGTTCCGCGTGGCTCAGCGTACCGCGCGGATTGGGATTCGCATCGCCGGCACAAAGCAGCAGGAATAGCGCGGTCGCACCGGGATTCGCGGCTTCCACTTCGGTCTGAGCGTAGCCCGCGTAGTCGCCATTGATCTGCACGAAATCCGCGGGTAGCGTCGTGTTGTGGCAAGCGTAGCCGAAGAGCACGGCTCGCAGCTTTCCATCCATCGCGCGTACGGCGATCACGGGTACATCGTGGTCCACGGGTCCTTGCGGGAACTTCGTCCGGCGATTTGCCGCAAAGCCTGTCTTGCCGTGCGCGACACTCAACTTCGCGGGCGACATGTCGCTAATCGCGGCGCCAATCACGCTCACCAGATGCCCGGTCAACTTCTCGGCATAGCGGTCCACCGCACCTTTCTGTTCGGGCGTGAGAAAGTACATCGTCATCAGGTTGGGTTTCACAACGGGGCCGGCATGCGTATGCGAAGAGTTGAGTAATAACCGCGACCTCTCCAGGCCATACTCCTTCGCGGTTCTCGCGGCGACTGCGTCGGAGATGTTGCGCGGTAGTCCGATGAGGTCAGTGGTGACAATGACGGATTTGCCTCTCGATCCATCCTCGATTGCGAGCGCCTTGGCCCAGATACGTCCCACCGCCCCTTCGCTCGGTTTGGTGCGCGCCGCATAGCCCGACATCCAGACCGGCTCATCAGGGGTGATGTCCAACCTGGCAACTCCCGCACGGAAGTCACGAGCGCCGGCGGGAAAAACAGCAAAAAGTAACAGAACTGGAACGAGCATAATTCTATGACATGATAGACCACTAAGGGGTGTACATGATCCTGCGGTTCTTTATGTTGGCCAGCTTTGCGGCGCCTTTCGCATTCTGCCAGGCGCAGAGCAACTCAGGGGATATCAAAGGTTCCGTTCTTGATGGAAGCGGAGCCGCAATCGGGGCTGCCAAACTCAGCCTCAGCGATTCCGACCGCGGCATTAGCCGAACCGCCGAAAGCGCAAGTGACGGAACGTTTCTACTGGGTCTTGTCCCGCCGGGCCGCTACCGCTTGCGCGTGGAAGCCTCGGGCTTCACTCCGAAAGTGCTCGATGGTCTGGAAGTTCGTGTGGGAGACACGGTCTCGCTGATGGTGCAGATGGTGGTGAGCGCGGTCTCGACTGAGATCGAAGTGGAAGCGCAGACCGAGATCGTCGAAACGGAACGAATTCAACAGGCCAATACGATTGAACAGGAGCGCATTCGCAACCTGCCCATCAACCGGCGCAATTATCTCGATTTCGCGCTCCTTGCCCCGGGCGTTGTGGAAACCACTTCACTGGTGGACGATACGAGCTTCCGCCCGATCCAGACGCCAAACTCGGGCTTGAGTTTCGGAGGCAGCAACGGCCGCGGCAACGGCTTCTACATTGATGGTGTGGAGAACTACAATGGCTCCGGCGGTGTGCGTCCCTCCGTCACGCAGGAAATGGCGCAGGAGTTCCAGATCAACCGCAACAGTTTCTCCGCGGAATTCGGCAATGCCGCGGGCGGCGTGATCAACATCATCACGAAGTCGGGCACCAATGACCTTCACGGCAACATTTTCGGCTTCCTTCGCCACCGGAGCATTCAGGCTCGCAATTACTTCGATCCGGGCAAGAGCGCATTCACCCGTGTGCAGGCCGGCGCGACGCTTGGCGGCGCGATCAAGAAAGACAAGACCTTCTTCTTTGCCGGCTTTGAACGGCTTGATCGCCATGAGACCAACTTCGTTCCGATTCTCCAGGACCGTTCCGTTTTCACGCGCCTCACTGCGGGCCAACAGCAGTTGGTCGACTTCTTCAATGTTACAGGCAATCCGCTGCTGACCGGCCTCGCGCGGCAAGCGCAACAACTCCTGGTGCCGGGAAACAACGCGGCGGTGGTGCGACTGTTTAACGAAAACAGCGGCGTGTTTCCCTTCGCGGAAGACCTCACCACGTTCAGCTTCCGAATCGACCATCGCTTCAGCGATCATCATTCCGTTTTCTTCCGGGGCAACTTCACGGACAACTTCCAGCAGAACTCGGCATTCGGCGCACTGGATGCCTACAATCGCGGCCGAGACCTGGTAACTACCGATGCAACCGCGATGATCGCCGATACGTACGTGATCAACCCCTCGTGGTTCATGGACACCAGGCTGATGTTCAACTACAATCCGCTCGCGGTGTTCCCCACGGATAAGAACGGCCCGGAACTCAACATCGCAGGCTTCGGCCTCTTCGGCCGGCAAATCTTCCTGCCCTACGACGGCATTGAACGCCACTACCAGGTCCTTCAGAACTTCAGCCATATTCGCGGGCGGCACAACATCAAGTTCGGCTACGACTTCAATCCGATGCGTACTTCTTTTGTGTCGGAGACCTTCTTCGGCGGACGCTTCAGCTTCGGCGAAGCGGTGCCGCTGGCGAGTGCGCTGGTTGCAGTGACTGGCGATGCTACGCTCCCCGCGACACTCACAGGCGTCCTCACCGCCGCTGGACAGCAGCGGCTGATCCCGAATCTGACGCAGCCTTTGAGTGCGTTGCAGTCCTATAGTCTGGGACTGCCGACGTTCTTCCAGATGGGAGTAGGCAACCCGAACTACGTGACTTCGATCAAGCGTCTGCACTTCTATGCGCAAGACTCATGGCGCGTGCGCAACGATCTCACGCTGAACTTCGGCGTGCGCTATGAGAACGAGTTTCACAATCCGATTGTGCCGCCTGACCGCGACAACATCGGTCCGCGCGTGGGTTTCGCCTGGTCGCCGGGCAAGTCGGCACGTACGGTGATTCGCGGAGGCTACGGCCTCTACTATTCGCAGATCACTTCCAACGCGGCGGGCACCGCGGATCCGCTTTCAGGGCGCTTCATCAATCAGGTTTTCGTGCCGCTCACGGGTGTTCCCGGCATCAACAATGCACAGACCGGGCGTCCGCTGACATCGTCGGACATATATCAGACCTTGCTGCGGCAGGGCGTTATCGGCAGCCGTTCCATCCGCGAGTCCGATCTGACGCAGTTTGGTTTGCGCGTGGGACCCGGTCTGCCGTTGTCCGTGGTCTTCGGCATCGACAAGGACTTTGAGAATCCGTGGGCGCATCAGGCGAGTTTCGAAATCGAGCGAGCCATCGGTGACTTCGCCGTGTCGGTTGCGTACAACTTCAACCGCACGGCGCATCTTTCCCGAGTGCTTGGCCGGAATGTGCGTTATACCGGCGACCGTTTGCCCGACGGGCGGCCAACGTTTGCCCGCATCGATCCGCTGATCCTGCAACGCAACATCTTCGAGTCGAGCGCGAACTCGTTCTATCACGCGGGCATGCTTCAGGTGACACGCCGCTTCCGCCGCGGGTTCACGCTGAACAGCCACTACACGTTGAGCAAGGCGATGGATGAGTCCACGGACTTCAACTCGGACTATTCGCCGAACGATCAACTGAATCACCGTGCCGAGCGCGCGCTGTCGGCGTTCCATCAGCAGCATCGCTTCGTGTTGAATGCAGTCTACGCATCGCAGGCGCAGAGCACGGTGCTCAAGTCATGGAACATCGCGCCCATCGTGAGCGCGAATTCATGGCGCCCGTTCAACGTGCTGACCGGTGTGGATCAGCCTTCGGGTGGCGACGGTTATGTGAACACCAAACGCCCCGCCCATCTTGGCCGCAACATGGGCAGGGGGCCGAACTTCTTCACCTTTGACATGAGGCTCTCCCGACGCTTCGATCTCGGATCGGAACGCAAGAACCTCGAGTTCATCGCGGAGGGATTCAATCTGTTCAACCGGACCAATTTCCGCACGGTGAACAACACGGTGGGCGATGTGCCGATTTCGGCGCTGCCCAACCCGATTGTCGCGAACCGGTCCATCGCGACAACGCCGCTTGCGCACACCTCGGCGCTGAATCCGCGGCAGTTCCAGTTCGGATTGAAGATCAATTTCTGATCCGCTCACACAATTGGATGTTCTCGGTGCGAGCCACACGTCCGCGCGGCGTTGTTCACGTAACCCATCGTTGCGAGGGCGTGCGTGAACTTTGTTGATCCCGAAGGGGCTGGCACGATACGCTCAAGTAAATAACCCCGGCACGCAGATGGCTGTGTGCCTTCCGTTCACAATCATGAAGCTTCGTACTTTCGCACTCATACTCTTGTTCTGCGCGTGCCTCCGCGCACAAACCACCACCGGTACCATCATCGGCACCCTTACCGATCCCGCGGGCAGACTGGTGCAAGCGGCAACGGTGCGCGCCGTGAATGAGGCCACGGGAATCGGGCGCGATACGAAGTCCAACGAAGACGGCGCGTATGTGTTTCCACTGCTGCCCATCGGACGATACAGGATCGAAATCGAAGCGGCGGGCATGGCGCGCGAAACGCTGAATGGCGTGATCCTTGAACTCGACCGCACATTGCGAATCAACGTCACCATGCAGCTTGCTTCGGTCTCGGAGAGCGTGACGGTGACCGCCGCTCCCCCACTCATCGACACACAGTCAGGCGCCAAAGGCGCGGTGATCGAGAACCGCCGTATTGTGGAACTGCCTTTGAACGGACGCCAGTTTCTCGAACTGGTGAAGCTCACACCGGGCGTTGCGCAGAATGCCGGCGGCAGTTTGCGCACGGAACTGACGGGCAATCTGGCGGGTCCGAATCTCACGGTGTATGGCGCGCGCGAATCCGACAACTACTTCTCGATTGACGGGATCTCATCGAGTGATCGCTTTTACAACTCACCGACCGTGCTGCCCTCGGTGGATGCGATTGCGGAGTTCAAGGTGCAGTCTTCGTCGTATGCGGCGGAGTCGGGAGGGCAGGGCGGCGCGACCATCAATCTCTCCAGCAAGTCGGGAGGCGATCAACTGCATGGCTCGCTGTTCCACTTCTTCCGCAACTCGGCGATGGATGCGCGCAACGCGTTTGACCTGCTCGACCGCGACGGTGATGGAGTCGCCGAGATTCCGCCGTTTCAGCAGAATCAATTCGGAGGTACCATCGGCGGGCCCATCAAGAAGTCGAAGACGTTCTTCTTCGGCTCCTATGAGGGTCTTCGGATCAAGAAGTCGATCACGCAATTGCAGACCGTGCCGACACTCGCGATGCGGGCTGGCGACTTCCGTGAACTGCGGCAGCCGAACTCGGCGATAGGGCGGATTGTGGATCCGCTGACGCGTGCGGAATTCGCGACGCCGAACGTGATTCCGCAGACGCGCTTCGATCCGGCAGCACAAGCGATGCTCGACCGGATTCCGCTTCCCAATCGCCCCGGGATTTCACAGAACTTCATCGCGCAACCTGCCGAGCGCAACACTACGAATCAGGGTCTGCTGCGGCTGGACCACAACTACTCCGATGCCGACCGTGTGTTTGCGCGGGCCTTGATTGCGAATGCGGAGGGCTTCCTGCCGTTTGGAACGCGGAGCGTGCTGGGCACAGTGCGCACCGCGGTGCCGGGCTTTGGCAACTTCCTCACCTTGAACGCGCGCAACGTTGCGCTGGGATGGACTCGTGTGTTCTCGCCATCGCTCGTCGGCGAATTGCGGCTTGGCTTCAATCGGGTGGCAGGCGGGCAGTTTCCGCAGAACGCAGGCAACAACTTCGCATCCACGGCGCGGCTGCAAGGCATTCCCGAACTCCCCGCCGATTCGAAGGGCTTTCCGCGCTTCGCGATTGCAGGCTATCCCGAGTTCGGCGACATCGAGTTCACCGTGGACCGCCGCAACAACGAATACAGCGGCGAGTACATTCTGAGTTGGGTGCGGCAGAATCATACCTACAAACTGGGCGGCTACTACCGCAGAGTGCAGTTCGCGCCGCGATCGTTCCAGGTGCCGCGCGGCGCTTATCAATTCGGCTTCTCGACGAACGGACCGTTCTCGGGCAATGCGCTGGCGGATTTCCTGATGGGCCATCCCGATACGTTCAATCTCGCCGAGGTGGATGACTCGCATATGTTCGGCAATGAATACGCGGGTTTCGCGCAGTCGGACTGGCGGCCCTCGCGACGGCTCACCATCAATCTCGGTGTGCGCTACGAGTTCTTCGGCACCCTCTATGACAAATACGATCGCTTGTCGAACTACGATCCTGCAACACGCAGTTTTATCATTTCGTCGCACAACGGCAAGCCCGCGGATCCGGTGTGGCTCTCGAACACGCCAGGCTATTCGCAACGCGAAGTGGTGGTGACGAATCCGGCGGGCACGTTCCGGTTTCCGATTCGCACGAC
>JAEUQE010001279.1 GCA_016789785.1 Bryobacterales bacterium | reverse complement strand
GATCACGGACGACTCGAAGGCGTTCAGCCAGGCGTCACCGGAGAGTTCGCGACCTACCTTTTGCTGGATCCAGGTGTCGGCATTGGCGTCATAGACGTTGTTGAGCTGGGCAGTGTGGGCGATAGAACCGACCCCGTCTTCCGGCCGGACCCCGGTTCCTTTATCGACGTAGAAATAGACCCGCTCCTTGAGGCGCGGGTCGGCGGCTGCCCGCACACGGGGGCCTTCCGCGCCCCGCATGCCGGTGCCGTAGTAGCGGCCGTCTAGGTTGGCTCGCTCTTGCTTGGAGTAGTGGGTGCCTTGGACGGTGACGGCACCTGGGGCTGCTGTTCCGTAGCCCCGAACTTCTTCGCCTGTTCGAGCATTGCCGCTTCCATACCGTCCATCGCGGGCAGCATAGGATCTTCCGGTGCTGAGTTTGACGCCTCGCTGCCGGAGTTCCGACTCGAGTTGTTGATTTGCTTCGGCCCGAAGGACACGAGCCCATTGCGAATCGGGTG
>JAEUQE010001278.1 GCA_016789785.1 Bryobacterales bacterium | reverse complement strand
CAGCTCTTCCCGTGGGGCGGTGGCCTCGAGGAGCTGCCGGCGGCCCATGCCGCGGCGATCGTCTTCGACCTCGCGGTCGTCGGCCTCCTCTACCTCTGCGGGCGCCCCCTCCGCGGCGGCCGCGAGGGGCGTGATCTCGGGATCGCGCTCGCCTTCGCCTGGCTCGCCTACCCCTACACCCTGTACGCGCTCAACGCCAACGGCGGCAACGACGCGTTCGTCGCGGCGCTGCTCGTCGCGGCGTTGCTCGCGATCGCGGCGGTTGCGGCGCCGTTTGCGCCGGCCTTCGCGACCTTCGTCGCGGCGCTGCTCCTGGCGCGGTTCTGGGCGAGGTTGCGGTTCGCGTTCGGCGCGCGGCTGGCCGCTGATCGAGGTCACCTCGGTCGGCGTCGTTTCGCGCGGCGCGTCGAACTGCTCGGCGTCGCTCGCCGTTGCGTCGGTGTCCTCGTCGACGTCGCTCGCGCCCTCGACCACGGCGGCGGGCTCGCCGCGCCCGGGCTG
>JAEUQE010001277.1 GCA_016789785.1 Bryobacterales bacterium | reverse complement strand
CGAGGCGGTGCGTGCCGAGGCGGTGCGTGTCGAGGTGGTGCGTGTCGAGGTTCAAAAGGTTGAGGCGGCGAAGGCCGACGCAGCCAGAGCAGAAGCGGTGAAGGCCGAGGCAGCGAAGGCCGAGGCGGCGAAGGCCGAGGCGGCGCGTGCCGAGGTAGCTCGCGGTGAAGCAGCGAAGGCCGAGGCGGCGAAGGCCGAGGCGGCGCGTGCCGAGGTAGCTCGCGCTGAAGCAGCGAAGGCCGAGGCGGCGAAGGCCGAGGCGGCGCGTGCCGAGGCGGCGCGTGCCGAGGCGGCGCGTGCCGAGGTCGCTCGTGGTGAAGCGGCGAAGGCCGAGGCGGCGCAAGTCGAGGCGGCGAAGGCCGAGGCGGCGAAGGCCGAGGCGGCGCGTGCCGAGGCGGCGCGTGCCGAGGTAGCTCGCGCTGAAGCAGCGAAGGCCGAGGCGGCTCGTGTCGAGGCGGCGCGCGTCGAGGTAGCTCGCGCTGAAGCAGCGAAGGTCGAGGC
>JAEUQE010001276.1 GCA_016789785.1 Bryobacterales bacterium | reverse complement strand
TAGGCGAGGTTCTTGAACTCGTGCGCCTCGTCAATCGTGAGGTCATCGACGCCCATTTCCTCGAAGGTCAGCAGCCGGTCGCGCTTGCTGTCGCGCACCTTCGCAAGCCGCTCTTCCAGCTTCTTGACCAGCCGCTCGGCATCGGCCACGCCCATCGGCTTGCCCCAGCCGCTAAAACCCGCCTCTCCCGCGGCTTTCTGCGCTTCATCCACTGCCTCGTAGGCGATGCGCAGCTCTTCGTCCAGGTAGCGCTCTTCAGTGGCAGGGTCAATGTCGATGAAGCCGAACGAACTGTGCCCGACGATCACCATGTCGTAGTCGCCCGATCCAATGCGCGCGAACAGGCGGCGGCGGCGCGACTTCTCGAAGTCTTCCTTGCCTGCGGCGAGCACGTTGGCGCCCGGATAGAGCTTTTTCACGTCGGCCGCCCACTGCTCGACCAAGTGGTTCGGAACGACGATCATCGGCTTCTTCGACAAGCCCATTCGACGGCGCTCCATG
>JAEUQE010001275.1 GCA_016789785.1 Bryobacterales bacterium | reverse complement strand
CGGCAGCGACTGCTCAGGGACCGCCAGCACCGGCGTCATCACGCGCTGGAGCTACGACAACGCCGGCCGCGTGCTCACGCGCACCCTGCCGCGCTTGCAGGCGGAATCGTTCCAGTACGACACGCTGGGACGCAGAACCCAACACACCGACTTCCGCGGCCGCACGACCCGCTACACCTACCACCCGGACACGGACTGGCTGGCCACGATCGACTACCCGACCCAGGCCGACGTGAGCCTCGCCTACACCCCCGGTGGCCAGCTCAGGGAAGTACAGGACGGCAACGGCACCACGAGCTACGTGCGTGATGCGAGAAACCGCCTCAAACACGTCACCTGGCCGCTACGCCCCGGCAGCGCCATCGCCCCGCGCGTGAGCTATCAGTACGACGCCGCAGGCAACCGCACGCAGCTGTCCACGCCGAACCAGGTGATTGACTACACCTTCGACGAGCTCAATCGTCTGAAGACGGTAAAGCCCACCACGAGCAGCACACCGAT
>JAEUQE010001274.1 GCA_016789785.1 Bryobacterales bacterium | reverse complement strand
AGCCTGCTGGAGTTCCTCGAAAAGATAGGTCAATTCCCGCAGGTGATGGGCATTGCACAGCCCGTGCTTGCACAGCAGATCGCGGTAAGGTTTCCAGCCGTCGTGGATCAGTGTGCCCAGAAAGCCGGGGAGAATCCCCAGCGCATCGAAGGCCCGCTTGCCCCGTTTCTCGTGACAGCCGACCCAGGTGAGCGTCGCCGTCACCAGCGCGTGCATCCAGTGCAGCTTACCGGCCACCCGCATCCCGGTTTCGTCCGCATGAGCGACCTCGGCCGTTTGGATGGCTTCACCCATCAAGGCCACGGTCGGCGCCAGGCGAACAGCCGCCTCTTCGCTGGCCGCCAGCACCGTCGCCTCAGCCATCAGCAGGCCAAAGAAATCGCCCATCAACGCCGCCGTGCGTTGTACCGGCATCATGTGGTGGTGCGTGAGATGAACAGCGGCAGCCATGGCCGCCGGACCATACTGCACCGGCGCAGAAATGCCGGGAGGAAACTCGCC
>JAEUQE010001273.1 GCA_016789785.1 Bryobacterales bacterium | reverse complement strand
AACATCGTGCGCATCGGCCTGCTCCTGCCCTTCGCGAGCCGGCCCGCCGAAGCAGGCGCGCTCTACCAGGCTGCGGAACTCGCAGTCTTCACCTACGGCGAGCCGGGCACGCTGCTCATCCCGCGCGACAGCGGCGCCACCGCCGCGTCCGCCGCCGACGCCGCGCGTCTCCTGCTGCGCGACGGCGCCGACGTGATCGACATCGGTTGTTTGCCGGACACGCCCTTTCCGCACATGGAAGACTGCATCCGCGCCTTGAAGGCCGAGGGCTTCCAGGTGAGCATCGATTCGCTCAATACCGACGACCTGCTGCGCGGCGCCTACGCCGCCGCGCTCGGCCGCGCCGGGGCCACCACGCTGACCGCATCCAACAGCGCCGAAGCCATGCGCCAGCTCGAGCGCGCCGATGCCGCGGTGGTCGACTGGCGGCTTGCCGGGCAGGGCGACGGTTTCGAGGCCATCGGGCAGATGCGCGCCCGGCGCCCGCGGCTGGCGGTGGTGA
>JAEUQE010001272.1 GCA_016789785.1 Bryobacterales bacterium | reverse complement strand
AGAGGATCGCCACAGAAAGCGCCATGCCGACGGCCGCCGTCGCAAAAGCCGGATGGAATCCGAACTCCGCGCGGATGAATTCCATCGCGATCGGCGCTCCCAGCGCGCCGATGTTGATCCCCATGTAGAAAAGTGAATATGCCGCATCCTTGAGCTTGCTTCCTTCCGAATACAGATTCCCCACCATGGTCGAGACGTTCGGCTTGAAGAAGCCGTTGCCGACCACGAGGCAGCTCAACCCCGCATACAGAAAGCGGAGCAGCGGGCTGAAATAGACGCTCATCACATACCAACCGTACAGCCCCGAAGCCCGTTCCTGGTCCCAGCCAAACCCGTCCTTCGGATCTTTCACATAAAGCACCAGCATCGCCTGGACGCTGTAGAAGCTGAACCGCTCCCACATTTCGGAAGCGAACAGAACGTAAAGGCCGAGCGGATGCTTGGAAGTCGCGGCGGGAGCGGAGCTCATGGGGCGGTGCGCAGCATGGCCGGGCGAGCCCTT
>JAEUQE010001271.1 GCA_016789785.1 Bryobacterales bacterium | reverse complement strand
GGGATGTCGACGTCGGTGACGATCACGTCGACCGCATCCGGCGCGGCGCGCGCGATCGCGAGCGCTTCGTCGAACGCGCCCGCGGTGCGCACCGCGTAGCCGAAGTGCGCCAGCGCGGACGCCAGGAACTGACGCACGAGCTCTTGGTCCTCGACCAAGAGCACGCGCTCGCCGCCGGACGGCGCGAAGAGCGCGATCGCGGGAGCGGAAGCGGGATTGGCTTCGGCAGCGACGCGCGGCAGATAGAGGCGGAACGTCGAGCCGCGGCCGGGCTCGGTCTCGACGACCAGATCGCCCTTCGCCTGTTGGACGATGCCCTGGGCCGACGACAGGCCGAGCCCGACGCCCGCCCCGTCGCCCTTGGTGGTGAAGAACGGATCGAAGATGCGCTGCAGGATCGCAGGGTCGATGCCGGGACCGTCGTCGCGGACCGAGATGCACACGTAGGCACCGGGCTCGAGCGCGAGCCCCGCGTGCTGCCGCGCGGCGTCGATCAGCACGAC
>JAEUQE010001270.1 GCA_016789785.1 Bryobacterales bacterium | reverse complement strand
AAGGCGAATGTCGCCGAAGGCGGTGTCGTCGCCGGTTTCAGCGAGGGTGATTCGGGTGTTTCCGCGACCGGCGCCACGCGGACGTCACTCTCGGCGGGCGGCTCGGGCGGCGGAATGAGCGACAACTGGGCGCCGCTCTTCAGGGGTGGCGGTGGCGGCGGCATGGATGGAGACGTCTGCGGCGCTGGCGCAGGCCTGCAATGCGGGTACTTCGGCGAGCCGGATTCCGGTAGGGAATTCGGAGATCGGTCGCACTTCGATCGGGCCTCGCCATGGCGACGCCCAGGCCGCTGTCAGTCTTGGAGCGGCAGCGCGGCGCCGGACTCGATACGGTTGACCTTGCCGTGCCAATCGACCCACACGGCACGCGACGAGTTGTTGCTCACACCGCTGGCCCCGACATCCACGAGATCGAGCGCCTTCAGGTAGTCCACCACTTCGATGATCGTGGCGAAATGGATGTCGGACTGGTCGTGCAGGGTGTGGCACAACGCTTCCATGTA
>JAEUQE010000126.1 GCA_016789785.1 Bryobacterales bacterium | reverse complement strand
ATTCCCGGCAAGCCCACCGTTGGCATTGAAGTACCGAATTCCCGCCGCGAGGTGATCTCGCTGCGCGAAATTCTCGAGTCCTCCGAGTTTCTCGATTCCGCTTCGAAGATGACCATCTGCCTCGGCAAGGACATCAACGGCCGCATCAAGGTCGCATCGCTCGAAACGATGCCCCACCTCTTGATTGCCGGCTCTACCGGGTCCGGTAAGAGCGTCATGTTGAACTCGCTCATCATGTCGGTGCTGTACAAGGCGACACCCGATGAAGTGCGCATGATTCTGGTGGACCCCAAGCGTGTGGAGATGGGCATCTACGAGGGCATTCCTCATCTGCTCACGCCGGTGATCACCGACGCCAAGCAGGCCACCAACGCTCTCCGCAATGCCGTGGTCGAGATGGAGCGGCGGTTGAAATTGCTTGCTTCCCAGGGTGTGCGCAACATAGACCAGTTCAACCGTAAGATGCAGAAGCTTGCCGAGGCGCGCAAGGCCGAACCGGGCAACCTTTTCGACGAGGATGCGCCGTCGCTCGATCCCTTACAGGACGAACTGAAGCCTCTGCCTTATGTGCTGATCGTGATCGACGAGTTGGCGGATCTCATGATGCTGGAGCGGGCGAACGTGGAAGCCTCGGTCACGCGCCTCGCTCAGATGGCGCGTGCGGTCGGCATGCATCTCGTGCTTGCGACACAGCGGCCTTCGGTCGACGTGATCACGGGTATCATCAAGGCGAACTTCCCGTCGCGAATCAGCTTCCGTGTCGCGACGCGTGTGGACTCCCGCACGGTGCTCGACGTGATGGGCGCCGAGCATCTGTTGGGCAAGGGCGACATGTTGTATCTGCCGCCCGGATCGTCGCGGCTGATTCGCGTGCACGGTGCGTTCGTCACCGAGAACGAGATCAACCGTGTGGTGGATCATTGGAAGGATCAGGCGCTGCCGGATTACGACCAGAGCTACCTGATGCCGCCCCCCTCGGAGGATGACGAACTCGAGGTGGGCGGTGACGGCTCCAGCGGCACGCAGGATCCGATGTATCAGGACGCGGTGAAGGTCGTGCTGGAGATGGGCAAGGCCTCCACGTCGATTCTGCAGCGCCGGCTGCGGCTCGGCTACGGCCGCGCGGCGCGGATTCTCGACATGATGCAGCGCGACGGCATCATCGGCCCTCCCGACGGTTCACGTCCGCGCGACGTGCTGAAGCGGCCAGACTGGCTGGATGAAATCGGCGAGCGCTAGCCACTACCGATAATCGTTACAATCCCGACCTTTATTGGAAGATTTCCAAATTTTTCTTCGAAGATTGAAACTTCTTCATCCCCGTTGTGTTAGTACTAGTAATGCGCCTGAGCCGCTGGTACTACACTCGCGCGCCGCGTTTCCTGAGTGCGCTTTTTTGCTTATTGTTCGCTTCGCAGTGTGCGAAAAACAAAGGCGTGACACTGCACCCTGTACCCCTGTCCGCCAAGTATCCCGGCGCCGCCGTGCCCGGTTCGCTGCAGCGGGCCTGTTCCGCGGACAAGCAGCAGATCGGAGCCTATTTTTCGCAAAAGGGCTTCCCTTTCTCCTCGGCATTGGTGCGCGAGATGGATGGGTCGCTCTGTCACATCGCCTACGAGCCGGCGTTGCCGGGCTTTCAGGCGGCGGCGGAAGATGACGCCGTTTCTTCGCTCTATTTCAATATTGATCCGCTGCCTTTCCTCGCTGGGCGAACCGAGCCGGTTGGCGACAGTCTGGACATAGCCACCGCGATTCTCGCCCAAAGCCCGCGCCGTTTGGAGGTGACGCTGGCGCTCGGCGCTCTCCCCTCGGAGCAGCTGTTCCGCGAAGCGGTGCGCCGTCACTTTGGAACGCCGCCGCATGCGATTCACTCTCATCACGCACCGGCGAACGGTGAGCACGCTCCCTGGATGCAGGATTTTCTCAAGCCTGGCCGTCGCGGACGCCAGGAACACATTCTGGTGACGCGGCGTGCCTTCGAGGGCGTTGCGGATCACGCCGCAAGGCTGGACTCGGTGCTGGATTCGTTCCGGGCTCCCGTTTTTGAGAGGAGCAATCTTTCGTGGGAAGGCGGAGACCTGCAGTTCGCCCGTCATCCGAAAGATGACAACAAGCTTGTCATGTTCTACGGAACGTCGATGAAGCAATACTGGGGAGAGTCCCTCACTCGCGAAGAACTCGAATACGTGCTGCGGCGCGAGTTCGGGGCGGATGAAGCGGTGTACCTCGATGACGTGACGCCGCACGCCGACTACCTGCTGAGTCTGCTTCCCGAACGCCAGACCGCGCTGGTGGCGAAGCCCGTTTGCGGCGACCTTCGCGTTGCGCGGGCGGCATTGGATGTATTGCTGCATCATCACGCCGGTGCGGCGCCGACGGAGTTGCAAAGACTCGATTCACTCCTTCCGGCGCATGGTACGATGCCGCATCCACCGGCCGAACTGCGAGAGGCGTTGGAGAATGCGGCCGCGGCGCGAAAGCACTGGAAGGCCCCTCGCAATACGGGCGTCGAGAGCCGCGTGCTGAGCTTTGTTCAGGCAAACTGTCCTGGTGATCCCGCCGCATGCGTTGCGGCGGAACGTCTGCCGCAACTTCTCGATCAGCAACCCGCGTTGTTGCGCGATTGGGTGGACGCTGGTGGGAGCATCCGGCTCGCCAATCTTCTCAACCAGCGCATGCTCGAACTGATGGAATCACAGACGAGCGGATGTGCGGATCTTGCCGCGAAAGCGGACCTCGCCGCTGCGCACGTAGCGCGCTTGGGATTTCGTGTGATTCGGATTCCGTGGTTGCCGGCCAGTGCGGAGAACCGGCAGGAGTGGGCGGGAATCAGCTATGCGAATGCCGCGCGCATCGACGAGACGCTGTTCGTGCCCGCGTTCGGGTTGGAGCCGGTGGAGAAGGAGTGGTTCGCGCAACTGCGCAGCGAACTGCCTTCCGGCTACAAGCTGGTGCCTGTGCCCGCGCGATTCCTTCTCCTGGAGAATGGCGGGCTCCATTGCGCGATCGCCTTTGGACGCCAACCGGCGGCACATGAACCGGACCACGCTGGCCCTACCGGGGCATTCGATTGACGGGCATCAGCGGTTGAATGGAAATTCGCTGATCCAATGAAAGCCGCGGTTGATCAGGGGGAACTCACGGTCGTTCATGCGTCGCAGACGGGCGGAGAAATGCTCACCCTCGAGATCGCCGCTCACCTCCAGATGAGTCGCATCGGGCTCCGTGTACTTCCAGGTAAACGCGGACTCGCCCTGATTCGCGAGGATCAGGCGCGTGCTTGTGTCTACCTTGAGGCGCATGCGCTCCAGCGATCCGTTCATGCGCAGGACGGCGCCGCCGCTCCTTCCAATGGTGAAGTAGCGCCAGGCGAGATGATGCGTCTCGGGATACTCGTAAGTCCGGCCGTTCGAGGAGAACTCCTGCACGTGATACACTCCGGCCAGCGCGGGCTTTGGAGCGAGGTCGCCCCATTCGCGTTCCCCGACATACCCCTGATAGGTTTCCGCCGCCAGAAGGCCAATCAGGACGAGAGCCTGCAGGACGGTTGCGGTTTTGCGCATCCACGGGCGCTGATACGGCGGATCGAGGTGGACGGCCTCCGCGGAGCGATTTCGCACAAAGACATCCAGGAGCCTTTTTGTTTCGGGCAGCACCAGCACCACCGCCGTGAGCAGTAGATGCGAGGAGAGAAGCTTCACCGGAACGTCGTAGCAGAAGTTGAGGGCGACGACATTCGCCATCACTCCCATGGCGAGGAGCGCGCCGAGAGTGGTGGTGCGGCGGAAGATGAGCAACACGCCGGGGATCACTTCGGCAAGGCCCGTGAAGAGATTGTAGGGCCGCGAATATCCCATGAACGTCCACAGCAGGCCCATGGGTGCCGATTCGCCGTAGGCCTGCAACAACCGCTCGGGTGCAGGAAAGGGGAACTGCGCCTTGAACACTTTCGCCATGCCGTAGCTGAGGAGCACTGCTGCCAGCCAGTAGCGAAGCAGCACGCGAAACCAGTCGTGCAGTGTGGCGTAGTCTGTTCGCCGCCCGGTGACGCTCCACAGCAGGGCTCCACTGGCCGCCGTCACGAACAACAACAGGACCTGGATGTAGTTGAAGGTCGTGTCACCGCTGCCGGCGGGGAAGACCGTGATGGTAATGCCGAAGAACTGCCTCGCGGCCCACACGACAGGCGCGCGCCATTCGGTGAGAAAGATGTAGCAAAGCCAATAAACAACAGCGAAGCGGAAGGTGATCCGCTGCCACAGGGGCCAGGGTGCAGACATCGAAGTAGTATACGCGAAGTCTGCGGGGACGGATGGCGAATCCCGAGGTGAGCGCCGTGAAGATGTCATGCGTGCCCCGGGCACTGGCCTTTGCCCTGGTTGCCAGTTCGGATGGGTGGGCGTCGCGAGCATGGGGGCTGAGGGTGGCGGGCAGCCCGGACAGCGTCCCGAGGAGCCGGGACGCTTGGCTCCGGCCTAAATTTGCGGCTGAATTCGCATCAGCAAGGCGCAGTGCAGGCGGCAACATGCAGGCGGCAACATGCCCTTTGAACCCCTCACCAGCGTTCGGTCGCCGCGCGCCACAGCTCCCGGCGCAGATCCTCCGCCGACGTCGCACTCTTCAGCAGATAGCTTCGCGCTCCACCGGAAAGCGCCAGTCTGCGGCTCTCCTTGCGCATGTCTTCGGTCAGAACCACAACGGGAACCAGCGGCGCCGCCGCGCGAATCGCCGTATGACTCCGATAGCCCTCCAACTCGGGAAGACCCAGGTCGAGCAGAATCACATCGATCTGGCTCAGGCGGATCGTCATCATCCCCTCCACCAGACTCGAAACCCAACTCAACTCAAATCGCGGCTCTTCCGAATTCTCAAGTGCGATGAGGTTCCACTCCGCCTGCTCCGGATTGTCCTCGATCATCAGCACCCGAATTACACGATCTGCCCCACTGGTACAGGCCGGGATATCAACCGGAGGCCGGCTGTTTGCCCAAACAACGCTCGGTGTCGTCATGCGCTAACTCATCGGAAAGATTTGCCCGCACTTGAAAAAAAATATGACACTTTCTTGCCATCAGTTCTTCCCGAGCGAAATGCAAACGATATTCCATCTGAGAGCACCTGCCACTCGAATTTCTCAAGCTGGGGGATATGACTGCCACCGACCAACTTCTACCGACCGTCCTGGCGGCCCGCTGCGGCTTTCTGTCCATCGATCCATACGAATGCATCGAGCAGGCCAACGGGGAGTATGCGGAGATGCTCGGGCGCTCTCTGGACGAGGTCACAGGACGAACGTGGCGGTCCTTTATCCATCCCCAGGATCACACCCGCACGGAGGAAGCACTCCGCTCCGTGCGCGCGTCCGCACCGGCAGCCATCTCCGTGCGCGCCATGCGGCCTGACGGCTCTCTACGGAGTCATTTGGTCACCATCACACTGAAGCAGACCGCTGATCCTCAACGCCGCTACGCATGTCTGGTTCAGGACGTGTCCGCCTGCCAGTCCGACCAGGAAGCGTTCGCCCTGGCCATGGAACTCGCGCCCAGCGGACTGCTCCTGCTCGACGAATCCGGCCGCATCCGAACGGTGAATCGCGCCGTCGAACTGCTGTTCGGTTATTCCCGCCACGAACTCGCCGGCCAACTGATCGAGATCCTCCTGCCCTGCCGTTTGCGGGCAGGCCACCGCCAGTTGCGCGAACGTCTGTTTCGCATCAACGCCATGGCGGGCCGGGAGCTTGCCGGTTGCCGCAAGGATGGAGCGGAAATCCCCATTCAGGTCCATCTGAACTCCGTCCAGACCCCGGCCGGTACGTTGATCCTCTGCAATGTAATCGACATTGCCGAGCGCGCCCGATACGAGCAGCAACTCGAGTTGTCCAAGCGTGCCGCGGAACTGGCCAATCGCGCCAAAACCGACTTTCTCGCCCGCATGAGCCATGAGATCCGCACGCCGATGAATCTCATCCTCGGCATGAACAGTCTCTTGCTCGAAGAAGGGCTCACGGAGCACCAGCGCGAACAGATCAACATCGTGCAACGCAACATGAAGCGGCTTCTCCGGCTGATCAACGGCATCCTCGACATCTCCAAAGTCGAATCCGGCCAGCTCACCCTGGATTCACGTGTTTTCTCGCTGCGTGGCATGATCGCCGACGCTGTGTCCACGGTGGCGATTGCCGTCCGCGAGAAAGGTCTCCAGTTGCGCTGCCACGTGGATGACTGTCTGGAAGACGCCTGGATTGGCGATCCCGAACGTCTGCAGCAGGTTCTGCTCAACCTGCTTGGCAACGCAGTGAAATTCACCGCGCAGGGTGAAATCGATCTGCGGGTCGATTGTGCTGGTGGCGAATTGGGACCGCCATTGATCCAGTTCAAGGTGTCCGACACCGGCTGCGGCGTACCGGCGGCGAAGGCCAACGCCATCTTCGACGCCTTCCAACAGGTGGATAGCTCCATGAACCGCCGCTTTGGCGGGACCGGTCTTGGCCTGACCATCGCACGCACGCTGGTCGAGATGATGGGCGGTACCATTTGGCTCGAACCAGGGCAGGAATCAGGCTCCACCTTCGTCTTCACCGCGGCACTGACGCCGGCCAGCTCCAAACCAGAGGCAGCGCAATCGGAAACGGTCGCGGCGCTTCCCGCCGATCCACGCCCTGCCGCCTCCGCGCCGGAGCCAGGATTCGCTGTCCCTCGCGGAACCAGAATCCTGGTAGCCGAAGACAATCCCGAAAACGTGGTTCTGCTTCAGGCCTATCTCGCCCACTTACCGGTGGACCTCTCTTTCGCCACCAATGGCCAGGAGGCTCTCGACATGCGCTGCGAAGCGGCGTTCGACATCATACTGATGGATGTTCAGATGCCGGTCATGGATGGCTACACCGCCGCGCGCCAGATCCGGGAATGGGAGACCCGAAACCGCGTGCCTCGCGTCCCCATCCTCGCGCTGACCGCGCACGCGCTGGTGCACGCCGCCGGTGAGAGCATCCAGGCCGGCTGTGATGATCATCTCTCCAAGCCCGTCGAACGCGAGGATCTCGTCGCGGCGATCGCCCGCCTGATTCACCAGCCTCCGCGGATGAACGCCAGCCAAAAGCCACAAACTGCTGACCCAATTGCGAAGCTGCGGCCTCAATTCCTCTCCCGCCGTCAGCGGGACGCCTCGGAAATCCGCCGGGCCCTCGAAAATCGGGACTTCGTCAAAATCCAGCGCATCGGGCACGACTGCAAAGGCATGAGCCGGGGCTACGGATTCCCGGGCCTTGGGGACGCCGGCGCGGAGTTGGAGCGTGCCGCTCGCGCCGCCGACGCCGATCTCGTCCAAGCCGCGGTGCTGCGGTTCGAGAAGGAAATCGCGTCCGCGATCGCCGAACAGAGCCGTCTCGAATAAACTGCATTTTCTTCTACACGCTTCGGCTCCCCGGCCCGTATACCTCCATGAAGGGCCGTGAACGCAACTTTGACACTGATTCCGGAACTCCTGACATCGCTGGTCGATCGGGCCCGCACTGGCGATCACGAGGCGTTCGAGCAGATCCTTACGGCGCATCAGCGGCCGGTTCTGCGCATCGCCATGCGGCTGTTGGGGAATCCGGAAGATGCACAGGATGCCGCGCAGGAGGCGTTTCTGCGCCTTTATCGAAACCTCGATCAGCTCCGCGCCAGGAAGGACTTCGCGCCGTGGCTTTACCGGATCACCACCAACGTCTGCCTCGACATGCTGCGCGCCCGCCGCCGGAATACGCCCGTCGAAGACAACATTGCGGAAGCAGCAGCCGCCGAGCATGGGCTGTTGCTCCAGGAACGCAAGCAGGCTGTTGACCGCGCGCTTGGCGATCTGCCGCCGAGACAACGAGCTGCCGTGGTGCTGCGCGACATCGAAGGCCTGTCGACAGCCGAGGTCGCCGAGTCGCTCGGTACCACGGAAGCAACGGTTCGCGCACAGATCTATCAGGCGAGATTGAAACTGCGCAAGCTGGTCTCGCGGGCACTGGGTCGTACGAACTGGGGAGGAAGTCATGAGTTGTGAGCAGTGGGAGGTGCGGATCGCCGAAGCGTTGGATGGCGCGATGCCCGATGAGGTTCGAAGCCATGTGAATCAGTGCGCACGTTGCGCCGCCCTGCTCGCCGAATTGGAGGCGAACTCGGAAGCCTTGCGCGGCATGGACGATGTTCCCGACTTCGCGGTCGCGCAGCTTCATCACCGTGTGATGAACGCGATTCCGCAAAGCAGTTCACGCCGCGTCATCACGCCGGTTCGCGCACGATGGCTTGCGGCGGCGGCAGCGGTGGTGATCATTGTGGCTGGATCGCTGTGGCGCCCTGATGCCCTGGTCCCGGTGGATCCGCCCAGTGTTCCCGTGGCGCGTACTCCACAAGTCGCGCTCCCGACGCCGGCCGTGGAGAGACCGGTGGCCGTAATCAGAAAGAGCACTCCAGTCCCCGCCGCAAAGCCGCGTCGCGCCCAACCGGCGCGTTCCATGGCAACCTCAACAACGGCCCGGGAAGACGCCCGCGTACCACGGCTCGTGGTGAAGCTGGTCACCGACGACCCCAACGTCGTCATCTATCTACAGTCCGACGAGAAGAAAGAAGGAGCACTATGAGGAGAATCGTGATCGCGATGTTGGTGGCGTCGCTCGCCGGCGCGTTCGCACAGGAGGAGCAGAAGCCCGGGTCCGCTCCTCCGAAGTTCGTGACGAAGCTCGTCCCGGTGAAGCACGTGACCGGCTCGCAGTTCAACGCAATGATGAAACTGCTGGATAACTTCGGCGCGGGACTGAGGGGCGACTCCCAACTGAAGATGCTGTCCGTGACCGGGACACCAGCAATCGTTCAAGCCGTGGAGGAAGCAGTGAAGCGCTTCGATGTCCCCCCGCCACCCGCACGCAGCGCCGAGATCATCATGTGGGTGGTGACCGGCTCAGCGAGACCATCCGACGCCAAAACTCCCGCCGAACTTGACCCCGTCATCAAACAGTTGCGCGGCATCTTTCCATATGCCAGCTACCGCCTGCTGGACGTTCAGTACCTGCGGACGCGCGAAGGTACAAACATCAACCCTCCCATCATGCAAGGGCAATTGGCCGACCCTTCGGGTGGCACGGTGCCCTACACCTATGACGCATCCTTCTGGGTGACCAGCAGCGAAGAGGCTTCTGGCCGTATGTTCCACCTGGACAATTTCTCCTTCGTTGCAAACCGTGGTGGGGGCCCATCGCGAACGCAGATCGCGAAGCTCGCCATGAGCGTCGATGTGCGCGATGGACAGAAGGCTGTGGTTGGCAAAGCCAATATGGACCAGGACACCGCGCTGTTCGTCGTGATCAGCGTGAAGTGACGCCTTCGGGCCGAGCGCGGTGGCCGTGAAACCGGAGTCTCTGCAAGCCGCATTCGCCAGTGATATAGTGCGGCCATGAATCCCGTCCACCGGCGTGGCTTCGTACAATCCGCAGCCACCGCCACCGCGTTTACCATTGTGCCGAGACACGTGCTCGGCGCAGGCTTTCTGGCTCCCTCCGATAAGATCACCCTCGGCTACATCGGCACCGGCACACAAGGCTTGCGCGAAATGCTGCCGCTGCTGGCCTCCCCCAAAATCCGCATCGTCGCCGTCTGCGATCCATGCAGAGAGGCGGTTGGCTACCGCGACTGGTCCCGCACAGGCCTTCTCGAATCCTTGCGCAATGGACTTCGCAAGCCCGATTGGCGAGCCGGAACCGAGAGCGTGATTCCCGGCGGGCTTCTCACCGGCAAGGATCTCACCGAAACCTTCTACGGCCAAAAAGGTTGCGCCGCGTATGAGGACTTCCGGGAGATGCTCGACAAGCAGCAGGATCTCGATGCCGTCAAAATCATGACGCCGGATCATCTGCATGGCGTCGCCGCGATCGCCGCGATGAAGCGCCGCAAGCATGTCATCCTGCACAAGCCCATCGCCAACCGGCTCACCGAAGCCCAATTGGTGATCGAAGAGGCCCGGCGCTCGGGCGTCGCCACGCATTTCATGCCCTGGGACAGCAATGGCTCCATGGAGAAGGTGATGGCGTGGATTCGCGGCGGCGCGATCGGCACCCTGCGCGAAGTGCACAACTGGTCGAACCGTCCCGTGTGGCCGCAATACGCCACCGTACCGAAGGATCGCCCGCCCGTTCCAGCAGGCTTCCACTGGGATCTCTGGCTTGGTCCCGAGGCGGACAGGCCCTATCATCCCCACTACACACACATGGTCTTCCGGGGCTGGTTCGACTTCGGCGGAGGCGCCATGGCCGACATGGGTCACTACAGTCTGTGGACCGTTTTCAATGCGCTGGAACTCAGCGCGCCCACTTCCGTCGAACCCCTGCTCAGCCGTCGCGTCGTCTTCGATGGCGACAGCATCGCCCGCGGCAAGAACACGCACACCTTCCCCGACGCGAGCGTGGTCCGCTTCCACTATCCCGCCACCGCATCGCGCCCGGCCATCGACTTGGTGTGGCATGAAGGCGGCATGCGCCCTCCGGTGCCCGAAGAACTCGCACGAGCCGGTGAGGATCTCCCCACCGAAGGCATGATGTTCGTTGGCGGCAAGGGCAGCATCCTCGCCGGATTCCGCGTTGAGAATCCGCGCCTGCTCTCGGAAAAGAAGCCGGAAGCCGCTCCGTCGCGCCCCCGCCGCGAACGCAACGAACTCTCTCCTGGCCTCGAAGCCTGGGCCGCCGCATGCAAAAGTGGCCAGCAACCGCCGGGCAGTTTTCTATCCACAGGGGGACTCTCGGAGGCGGTCAATCTCTATGCCGTTGCATTGCGCACACAGCAAAAGATAAGCTGGGACGCCGCCACGCGCAAAACCAACTCGGCGGAGGCCAATCGCTACCTCAGCCGCGAATACAGAAAAGGATGGGATCCGCAAAAAATATGATGAATCGCCGGACGTTTACCAGAGCGCTGGCCACAACGCCATTCTTAGGCGCGCCGTTTGCAGGCTTGTTGGATGCGGCGCCGCTCGGCATGCCCATTGGCTGCCAGCTCTATCCCGTGCGCGATCGCATTCCGCAGGACTTTGAAGGACTGCTCAAGGAACTGCACGGGCTCGGCTACCGCACCATCGAAACCTGTTCGCCCCCGGGCTATCCGAAGTCCGGCTTCACGGCACTCGAATCAAAGAAGGCCTCGGAGATCAAGCAGGCCATGAAGGCGGCCGGACTGCGTTGCATCAGTTGCCACTACCCAATGCGTGAGTTGCGCGCGGCCATGGAGGAGCGTATCGCCTACGCCGTGGAACTCGGCCTCGAGCAAATGGTGATCTCCTCGTTCGGCGTCCCGAAAGACGCGAAACTCGCCGACTGGTCGCGCGTGGCCGACGAAGCAAACAAACTCGGCGAACGCGCCAGGAAAGCGGGTCTGCAACTCGGCTTTCACAACCACAACACCGAATTCGCCAAGCTCGACGGCACGCTGATCTACGACGAGTTGATGCGCGTCTTCGATCCGAAGCTGGTCAAAGGACAGTTCCAGGTCACCACCATCGCCCTCGGCTACGATCCGCCGGAGATGATCGAGAAGTACGCCGGACGCATCGTCTCCATGCATCTCTCCGATTGGTCGGCAACGGAGAAGAAAATGGCTCCCGTCGGCAAAGGGTCCATCGATTGGAAGCGCCTGTTCGCCGCGGCCAAGAAAGCCGGAGTGAAGAACTACTTCGTCGAGATGGACATGGAGTCCATGAAGCAGAGCATCGCGTTTCTGAGTAAGTTCAAAGCCTGAGCGAAGCAAAGCCGTGTCTGGCCCCCTGACATCGATTCGAAGAGCGCTGCAATGAGATAATGATGCGTTCATGGCGAATTCCTATCTCGAAAAGCTCTTTTCTCTCTCTGGGCAGATTGGCGTGGTGATCGGCGGTACGGGCGTGCTCGGTGGCGCGTTGTGCGATGGCCTGGCCCAGGCCGGTGCGCACGTTGTCGTCGCGGGACGCTCCCAGGACCGTGGCGACGAACGCGTCAGGGCCATCCGCGCGCTTGGCGGCTCGGGCGAGTATGCCGAAGTGGATGTCAACGCGCGTGCCTCACTTGCGGCGCTCCGCGATCGGATCGTGGCCGCGCACGGCAAGGTCGACATTCTGGTGAATTGCGCGGGCGTCAACTCCGCCACTCCCTACGAACAGATCACCGACGACGATTGGGATCGCGTGATCGACACCAACCTCAAGGCCACCCATTGGGGCTGCCAGTTGTTCGCGCCGCAAATGGCGTCTCAGCCCGAAGGCGGCAGCATTCTGAACATCGGCAGCGTGACCTCTCACCTGCCTCTGTCGCGAGTATTCGCCTATTCGGCATCGAAGGCGGCCGTGGTGAACCTCTCCAAGAATGTCGCGCGCGAGTTCGCCACCCGCAACGTGCGCGTGAACACGCTCTGCCCCGGCTTCTTCCCCGCGGAACAAAACCGCAAGATCCTGGATGCGGCGCGCGTATCGAATATCATGTCGCAGACGCCGATGGCGCGCTTCGGCGAGCCTGGAGAGTTGATCGGCGCTCTGCTGCTGCTATGCTCGCGTTCCGCGGGCAGCTTCATTACTGGCGCTGAAATCTACGTCGACGGCGGGTTCACCGGCAATCGCTTCTGATCAGCCCAACGCCGCGCGGGCTCGAACCCGGCTCCCAAATCGTGAGATTTCCAGTCGGTGTGAAACCTCAACGCCGGATTCTGCGTCAATCCTATCAATGCGCCATTCGTTAATGATGGCGTTTCTGGTGCTGTTCCCTGTCGCGGCAAGCGGCCAGAGCGTCGAACTGCGGCCAATCGATCCGGTATCGATGCCCGTCATTGTAGATTCCAATACCCCGTCCTTCTGGAGCGCGGGTGGCTTTCATGCCTTCAGTTCCTCCGGCGAACCGCTGCTCAGCCAGGCCGCGAGTCCGTTCAGTCCGTGGACCACCACCGCATCCAGACTCGTGGGCCTGCCGCAACCAGCGTGGGTGGAGTCCGTCCATCAGGAAGACGACGGCACGCTGCTCGTCTGGTACCACCACGAAGTTCTCAACGTCTGTCCCGGTAGTCTGCTCACCACCCCGAAGATCGGGGCGGCGATCTCCTATGATGGTGGCCACACGCTCATTAACCTGGGTTTCGTTCTCGATTCCCGCGAGCCGCCGGATTGCTCATCCCCCAACGGTTATTTCGCGGGCGGGCACGGCGATTTCTCCGTGATTTACAACCCGCGTGACCAGCATTTCTATTTCTTTTTCTCAACTTACTCCCGTGACCTCGACTCCCAAGGCATTGCCGTGGCGCGCCTCGCCTGGGAGGACCGCTTCACGCCGGTCGGATCGGTGTTCAAGTATCACGACGGAGGATGGTGGGAAGCCGGTCTCGGCGGCAGGGTCACCCCGGTGTTTCCCGCCTCCACTTCCTGGCACGAGACCGGCACGGATGCCTTCTGGGGCCCGTCCGTCCACTGGAATACCCACTTAGGGAAATTCGTGATGTTGTTGAACCGTTCGTGTTGCGAGCCTGGCTGGCCGCAGGAAGGTGTGTATCTCTCCATGAGTTCCAGCCCCACGGATCCCACCACATGGTCCGCCCCGGTCAGGATCGTTGAGGGAGGCGAGTGGTATCCGCACGTGCTGGGCCTCGGTCCTTACGAAACGAGTTCCATCGCCGGAGAAACCGCGCTGCTCTTTCTAGGCAACACCGCGCAGTACGAAATCGTCTTCACTCCCGCGCCGCCCGTCGAGTAACGGAGCGGAACGCCAGACAGACCCGCCGGCATCCCGTAATGGCAGTTCCACTCTCAGATACAGCACCGCCGCTGCCAGCGCCGCCACTGCCCAGCAAACGGGCATCGCCAGCCAGTAGGCAACCGCCGGCGCCCGCCAGCCCGTCATCACCGGAAGCAGTATCACCGCGAACAGCTTGACTACGGCGCCATGCAGGAGATAGAAGGAATAACCCGTTCGCCCAAACGCCGCGATGCGAGTAAGTCCAGGGATCAGCCGCCGTAAGTCGTACCGCTGCTGCAGAATCAGACCGGCTGCGATCGCACTCGACACCGTCGCCAGACCGCTGCCGCTGAACAGTGCCCGGTAAAGATACGGATCCGCGACGTCCACCAGCCGGCCGTCGAGAACGATGCGCGCTCCCAGCGCAAACGCTCCCGCCAGAACCACTCCCCGCAACAGAAACACCCGGCTTTTCCATTCCGGCTTCCGGCTCATCACGAGTTCACACAGCAGGCACCCCATCGGGATGTAAGTAAATCGCGTGTTGAACAGTCCGGCCGTTCCCGCACTGAAACACCCCGCCACCACCGCTGCCCATACGCCAATCCGCAGCCGGCGCCCGGCATCCACCCGGCGCAGCACAAGAAACACCACCGGAAACAGCAGATAGCCCGCGACAATGTAACTCAACGTCCAGGTCACGGTAAGAATCGGCCGTTCCGGAAACAGACCGGGCAGCAGAAGGAGCTGGCTGAGTAAGTCAGTCCACGTCAAATCCGTCCAATGTACCCGGGAATACTTCGGCCACACCGCCGAAAAGACAAGGCACGTCGCCACCACCAGCAGGAAGGGGACGTAGATCCGTGTCAGCCGCAGGCGCACAAATCGCACATAGCCGGCTTTCCCACGCGCCATGCTCTGCGCGACAAAGTAACCGCTCAAGAGCAGCAGCAGATTCGTTCCCAGGCTCCCAAGGCTTGCCGCCAGCCACTCCGCCGTGTCGATCCACTCCCGCCCATTCGTAAGCGGACTGACAACTCCACTGTAGTGGAAAACGAAGACCAGCATCGCGGCCGCCGCCCGCAGCGCGTCAAACATCGGAAGCCGCTGAGGCTCGGCGCCGAGGTCAATATAACCGGAACGAAAAGATCGGGTGAGCACAGGACCGCCCTTCCAGTTAGTGCCCGCAGCCCCGCCGAATTCTCAGGGAACTTACCACCCGCCCGGTAGCGCCTGCCTCCCGCGAGGATCGCGGCGAGCCGCTTCCACCCGCTGCCGGTCGTGAACGATCAGTGCCGGCTTATTGGCCACCTTTTGCTCGATACTTCGCGAGCAGCGCCTTCAGCAAGGCCTGTGGCCTTCGGAAACTTGTCTGCTCCAGTTCGCCGATCGCCTGCGCGAAGTCGATCATTCCGCGTTCGGCCGCCAGATCCAGCAAACCGAGCGTGCCTGTCACGCGCAGCCCCCTGCTTTTCGCCACGCGAAAGCCCGCCCGTTCGTCGATCAGCAACAGATCGGCGCCAAGGGATTCCGCCAGCGCGATCGCGGCGCTTTCTCCTTCATCCAATCCGTAGGCTTGCGGCAGCCCCGAGGCTTCGTGGATCTCAAGCCATTCGGGCGGGGCACCGATCCATCGCTGGACCGCCAGCGGCGCGCGCGGCGTCGAAAGTTCGGCCTGAACTGCGGCTGGGATCGCCACGGTTTCAAAGAGGCGGGGAAGAAGCTCGATGTGGCCGATTTGGATCAGGTATCGGATAGGGCCGGTATCGGCAATGACCAGCCGCACGGGTCAAAGCCCCAACGCCTTGAGCGCACTGCGCTCTTCCTCGAAATCCTCCATGGCGTAGTCCGGATAGACACCGTGCGCCTTGAGAAAGCCGTCCAGTTCGATGCGCTCCAGGCCAATCATCTTACGCAACTCCACTTCGTTGATCCGGCCCGCCCGCAGTTCTTCGAGAGCGAAGGCTTCGAGGGCGCGGCGCGACAGATCGCCACCTTCTGCGCTCAGGTGGGCCGCGATCTCGTCAGGAATCCGCAAGACAACGTCCATCATGATCACCATAGCGGGCCACCCGCCCGGAGTCAATCATTGACCCAACAGACCGTTCCGCTGGCCACGCTCGAAGCCAATCTGCCAACGGCACGAATGCCACTTCCATCCGCGCCCCTATCTCCGGTATATTGAGGCGGCATGATCACCCGACGGGACATTCTCCTCTCACTCGCCGCCACCGCGCCTTCCTCCGGCGCCACTCCCACGGACCTGCACTGGCTCAGCATCGCCGAAGCCGCCAACCTGCTCCGCCGCCGCGCCGTCTCTCCCGTCGACCTGACGCAAGCCTGTCTCCGCCGCGTGGAGGCACTCAATCCGCGCCTCAACGCATTCATCACCCTCACAGCCGACACCGCACTCACCGACGCCCGCAAAGCCGAGAAAGAAATCCGCACCGGTCGCCCCCGCAGCCCGCTTCACGGCATCCCCATCGCCCTCAAGGACCTCTACGACACTGCCGGCGTACTCACCACTGCCGCCAGCGCCCACTACGCCCGCCGCATCCCCACGGAAGACGCCGAAGTGGTCCGGCGCCTGAAATCCGCAGGCGCCATTATCCTCGGCAAGCTCAACATGGACGAGTTCGCCTACAACTTCACATCGGAAACCAGCAGTTTCGGCGCAAGCCGCAACCCGTGGGACCCCGCGCGGTCGCCCGGCGGCAGTTCCGGCGGTTCCGCCATCGCCGTCGCCACGGGAATGTGCTTCGCCGCGCTCGGCTCCGATACCGGCGGGTCCATCCGGCTCCCCGCTTCGCTCTGCGGCATCGCCGGCCTCAAGCCTACCTACGGGCTGGTGGACGCGCAGGGCGTCGTGCCCCTGGCATGGTCTCTCGATCATGTGGGGCCGATGTGCCGCACCGCGCGCGACACCGCGACGGTCCTCTCCGTGCTCGCCGGGCGTACCATCGCGATTCCGCCCCGTCCCGCCAAGACCCTGCGCACCGGCATCCCGAAAGGTCCCTGGCTGCAAGGCATCGACACGGAAGTTCGCACCGCATTCGATGCCGCCGTCAAGTTACTTGGAGGTTCCATGGAGGTGGACCTCCCCGCGCATCCCCGGAGCCAGGCCATCCCCGACCTCCCGCAAACCTACATTACGATCATCCAAACCGAGGCGTTCGCCTTCCACGAAGAAATGGTGAGGCAGCATCCCGAGCGCTACCACGCCGGGACGTTGCAAAGCATCCGGAACGGATCGGCAATCCCGGCCGCCGAGTATGCCCGTGCCCGCCGCGAGATGGATCGCCTGCGCATGGCCGTCCGCACGGTCTTTGAACGGGTGGATCTGCTGCTGACACCCACCGCACAGGCCGCCGCCTTCGAACTCGGCAAGCCCGCCCCGCTCACCTATCTCCGCAACACCGCGCCCTGGAACCTGTTCGGCCTCCCCACGATCTCGATTCCCTGCGGCTTCACAAAAGGCGGTTTGCCGGTCGGGCTCCAGATCACCGGCGCCCCCGGTCGCGACGATCTGGTCGTCCAACTCGCCGGCGCCTACCAACAAGCATCGAAATGGCACCTGCAGCGGCCTCCCGATGCGCAATCGCGCCGGTGAAATCCTCATCCGGACGAGTGCGGGGGCGGTTTGGAGAAAAGTGCCACGGTCGTTTCGAAAGTTGGTAGTAGAGTAGGCTCATGGACACGGACCGCCAGCGAACGAGGAGCGTTCCTCCACTCCTCATTCGCCGCAGTCCCTCCACCGAGCTAGGCGAACCATTGGGGCGTGATCTGCAGTCGAGTCAGGACGATGCAAAGAACCATGCCAATCAAGGTGGTCAGCCAGGCCGGGTAGTACGGCCGATTCAGGTCGATGTATGTGCTTGCCATGATTCGAGAGTGCGCTTACTTCCGCTTTCTTTCCGTGTCACACTTAGAGGTCAAAACTGCCACAGTGACACCACGCCAATGCCCATTAGGATTGCTGCATGAAATCGCAAGATACTCTCGACAGCAATACCATCAACCTCGCCTACGACTTAGCCTTCCTTCTCACGAAGAACCGGGAGTCTGCTATCCGCGTAGTGGACTGGGCCCTCACCCGTGTCGACTTGCAGATGACCCAGCAGGATAAGCGCCGGCGCGACGCGAGCGCTCATCGCAACAAGGTATTGGTAAACGAACTCAGCGTGATGCAACGTCTGGTCCTCTACCGGTCGCAGTATTTCGAGGAGCTTACCGAGACTGCGACGGACTGTACCGCAACAGAAGACGACATGGTCTCCCGCTGGATCGCTTTTCTGGCTCGCATATCTTACGACAATAGTCTTTACTCCGTTGTCGCTCGCACACGCATTCTCCACACCTATAGCATTCAACAAAGTCATGACATCTACGGTGTTGTCATGCAGGATCCCGGCCGCGACAGGGACGACGACCACTACCGGAGGCTCAAATGCCGTTTTCATTCCAAGTTGAAGAAGCGCTTTGGCGGACTTGTCGAAACGGTCAGCCTGGCACGCAAAGAAGAGCGCTTCAAGCCGGCGGCAAGACAGGATGACTTCGTCGGCCTCGCCAAGGCCACACTGCGTATGCTGACCCCATGGGGATATACCGCCGTTGAGATCCCCCAGAATTACCAAACGCACCGCGGTCTCATACCCGAGCTCGCCTTCCACGGCGGTCATCCAGACGATGAAGCTGAAGTAGAATGCCGCCGCGTGACCACCGTTCTGCAGCCAAAGACATTTTGGCAGCTCACCCGGTCCCTCCACCTGGCGGCACCCTGCATCACACTCTCGGTGCCCGAGTTCTCTATGCCAAAAAAGACGAAAGCAGTAGCAGCGGGCAGTGGCGATGAAGGCCCGCAGGCTCTCCCTCCCCACGATCGCCAATCTCTCTTAAACCGGATGCGCACTCGCGCCATAGCCCGAGTCGGCCCATTTCAGTCGCTTTCCATCTTGGTCGACGGCGAGGAACGTTGGACGTCCCAACCGTCATCCATGCCAAGCTTTCACCTCACAGCGGACGACGAGTTCTTAGAACTCTGCGGAAAAGCCGGGCAATCGGCGGTGCCGCTTGGGGTCATCTATCTCGTGCGTGATGAATCCCACCGCATTCGCGGCGGCGAGTATGCCATCGAACTCCAAGATGGTGTCCAGGTGGCCTTGTTGCTGCCAGCCCTGGAAGAAGGACCAGTCTATGTGCGATTCAGCCCAGGCAAACAACCCGACGCAAACACTTCCAGCGTCTGGTCGTGGCTCGGTCTCCAATCTGCACCGCAGTTTGGCTATGCTTTCCGGCTGGGCAATGAGGTGCCATCGGAGAGAAGGTCTTCCCGCGCCAACTCCTGCCCTAGTTGTGGAGGTGTGCTCATGTTTCAGCGGAGCGACAAGCATGGCACGAGAAACATCCGTGTCTACAAATGTGACCGCTGCCCCTTAGTGGGCGTTCGGGAGGAGACATAGCATGGTACCAAGTCCTGCTTTTGACGGTTCCTATGCGCATCTCGCGGCCATGCGCACTCTCGCGGACATGCTGCCCTACCGGATCGTCATCAAGGATACCGAGGGCCGCTTCCTCTATGTGAACCAGGAGTGCTGCAACGCTCACCGGTTCGCCACTCGCGAAGACGCCTACGGCAAGCACGATGCGGACATCTTCGAACAAGGGCACGTGTCTCAGGCCCGCTTTGATGAACAGCAGATTCTCGCTACCGGCATGCCCCTGCTCGACAAGGTTGAGTTCGAAACCAGGAAGGATGGAAGGCGCCAGTATGTGCTGACCAGTAAGATCCCCTTCAATTCACCAGAAGGCCGGTTCATCTTCTGTATTGTGAAAGACATCACCGAGTCCACCAAGGAACTCGAACGGTACCGCAATGCGATTTCTGGTACGGCGCAGGGTATCTGGGTACGAGAACTGCCAAGCGATGAGATGTGGTATTCCGCTCGCTACAAGGAGATCCTTGGTTACGCCGATGACGACCCCGAGTTTCCCCACACGCGTGCAGCATGGCGTAGTCGCGTCCATCCCAGCGATCTGCCGCGCGTGGAAGCGGAAATCGAAAAGCACTTGACGGGTAAGTCTGACTACTACGACTGTACTTACCGCATGCGGCACAAAGATGGAAAGTACCGCCATGTCCGGTCACGTGGCAAGAAGAAAACGGATCCCAGTGGTCAGCCCACGAGCATGGCCGGATCGCACGAAGACGTCACCCAGCAGCATGAGTTAGATACTACCTACCGGAAGGTGATGGACCACATGCCGGGAATGGTGTGGGTGAAGGTCAAGATTGGCAAAGAGTTTCACTTTGCCTTTGTAAATCAAGCTTTAGCCGAGGCCTTCGGCACCAACCGGAAACAAATCCTAGACAAGACCGATGCTGATTTCATCACAGACCCGGAGCAACTCAAACGCTTTTATGACGACGACGAAAAGGTATGGAGCACCAAGACCCCAGTCATCATCCGGCGTGAAGTGATGACCGTCAAAGGCGTCAAACGCGTGCTAGCCACTGTGAAGATTCCCTTCCGAAGTGACGCAGTCATGGGCATGGCAATCGACATCAGCGAACTGGAAACCCTCACCGGCCGCATGCAGTTGCTGATGGAGAGCATCCCCGATGGCATCTTCTTCAAGGATCTCGATGGCCGTTTCATCGAGGTCAATCCTGCACTCGCCAGGGTCGTAAAGAAGACCCCGAAAGAGATTGTCGACCTCACCGACAGGGACCTCTTCGGCGAACCCTACGCCAGTGAAGCAAGAGCAGAGGAAGATGAGATCATCAGAACCGGCCAAGCCTCGGTGAACCAGAGACGCGAAACCCCAACACCTGACGGCGTTCGCATCCGCCTCGTAACCAAAACGCCACTCTACAACAAGGATGGTCAGATCGATCAGATCTGTGGCGTCAGCAAGGATATCACCGATCTCCTCCAGACCGACGAATTGATGCAAAAGATCCTTACCCAAATTCCCCTCTGCGTATTCGTGAAGGATGCCCATGGCAAGTATCTTTTCTGCAACTTAAGTTTCGCCCGTAGGCATGGAACCGACAATCCCAAGGACATCATCGGAAAAACCGACTACGACTTCTGGAACAAGGAAGACGCCGATCGCTTCCGCCGAACCGACCGGGAGGCCTTGGAATCCAATCAGACCCACACCTTCGAGGAGAGGCAGACCATCAACGGCTCCGACCGCACCATCGAGACGACCAAAATCCCCTTGTCCACCGGCGGCGTTCCTGATCGCGTGCTAGGAATCTACGATGACATTACCGAGCGCAAAGAGAATGATAAGGCGATCATGAATAAGCAGATCGCCAAAACGATTGGCCATAGCCTTAAGGGTTGGCTGGTCATTTCCGACGGCATTCTTTCTGTTCTCAAGAAGCGCTACCCCGTGCTCAACTCAGACAAGTCTTTCGCCCGCCTGGAGACCGCCATCCGGTACCTTCTCGAATCCGCCATCGTCGCTACAAGGATCGCCTCCCTCGAAGGCGGCGTCCAGCCCGAAGACGTCCAGATAACCGATTGCGTCCAAGAGGCGATTGACGGCGTCGGTGATCCGCGTGTGGTCGCCAACCTCCCCGACCGGCCGATCGTCTGCCGCGGATCGCGCGTTCACCTTCGCAACGCCGTCCTCGAAGTGATAGAAAACGCCCGCAGAGCCATCGGAGACAATCGCGGCCAGATTGCCGTGACCATTGCCATGGCTGGCACAGCCTGCCGAATCGTAGTCGAAGACGACGGTCCGGGCATTCCTGATCACGTAAGGAAGCGCCTGTTTGAGCTCTTCAATACAGGCGAGCAAAAGGGCACAGGCCTTGGCCTCGCCTACGTGAAGCGGGTCTGCGAGTTGTTCGGCGGCACCGCCCGAACCGGTTGTGATGGCGACCCACCAGGATTGTCTCTACCTGGTGCCCGGATCGTCCTTGTGCTTCCCACTCTCGCGGAGGAAACCTAATTTATGCCCGCCAAAGAACCGGATACCATCCTCGTCGTCGACGACGACAAGGAATTCTGTGACACACTCTGTGAACGCTTTGAAGTGGAAACGGCACAAATCGTACCTGAGGTTATTCATGAGGCGCACGCCGCCATCGAGTTCATGCTCTCCGAGAAGGGCCAGAAACTCAGCTTGGCGATCGTCGATGTCTACTTACCAAGAGCCGACCGCGACAGGGATAAACCAAGCCCGTTTGCCGTCGAAATCATCCGTAGTCACCAACTCCTCAAGCGCGGTACACCGATCATTGTTATCACCGGAGCACCCTCCTTCCAGGATTGCGTTGAGTGCATCAAAGCCGGGGCTTATGACTACATCCCCAAGTACGATCCCATCGCCAACACTGCGAACATGGATGCTCTCGTGAAGGAGTGCCTCGAAATTGTAAACCCTAAGCCCGACCCGGTGGCGGAGTGGGTGCAGCGAAACCTCGTCGAACTGTCCCACTCTCATGGCGGGCAGTTCCTCGGGATCATGGATCGCGCAAGGGCTGAGGGGACTAATCTGGCACTGCAACACCTCAAGGACGAGTCCGACAGCAATCTCTTCCTGCCAGGTGACTCGATGGAGGAGATACAGATGAAAATGATCCATGATCCGGTCTTGCGATGGGTCAAGCCCCGGATCCTCTGGGTGCCGCAGCCGCATTCGGCGTTTCGCGCTCTTTGACCGCCTCGCGGGGAAACCGAGGACCTCTGGGATGGGAATACGGGCCGAATTCGACAACATGAATAAGAGCAACGGCGGAAGCCCATTTCGCTTGCGCTTGGCGGCGGTAGCGCCGGACCAATGGAACGAGGCAAACAACTGCCCCGAACTGGATGCCGTCCGATCGGACATCTTTGTATTTGACACAGGAGCCGACATCACGTTGATCAGCCGGCCCCTCGCTCTCGACCTAGGACTGGACCTTACACCTCCGGCACAGCCCCAGAGCATTGGAACATGCGGCCTCCCGATGGTCGTCGTTCACAGGAAGGTACGGATTCTCTTGCAGTCCGAATGGATGGAGATAGACTGTGTCGTTCCTGTTTCGCCATTCCGGGACGAAAACCTCCTTGGGATGAGAGGGCTCATCGATCGATTCCGGTTTGAGTTCGACAAGAAGAGACTTGTCATTGAGGACTGAGGCGCCCAGCTCTCAGAGAAGCATCAGTGCCCCGCCGCAACTTTGTCAGCGCCGCCCTCCGAGCCACACCGGCCACAATGTCCCGCGGACTTGCCCGCGATGCATCGCAACGCTACGCCCTCGATCCGGCAAACCGGCGCATCATCCGGATTGGCTCTCGGTTCGCAGCACTACATCCGTCACGCGCTGGTCTCCCGCAGCGTGCTCGAGTTTGCATCTGCCCTCTTCTGCGCTGTTCGCACGCGTATACTATGCAAACGGCCCTCGTCGCGAAAGGAAAACCATGACTCTCACGGAAGCAATGAAACGCGAATACGCGGATTTGTTCGATCGTTGCGACATCCGCCCCGAGCGGGCATCGGAAGTGAACACCCTGGTCGATCGAATCGTCGCCCAAAAAGCCCGTTATGCCGCGGCCGGCACGCCGCTCGGCATCCCGTGGTACTTCATCGGCGCGGTCCATTCGCTCGAAAGCGGACTCAAACTCACAGGCCATCTTCACAATGGCGACCCGCTCACCGCGCGCACCGTCCAAGTGCCCAAGGGCCGACCCAAAGACGGCAACCCGCCCTTCACCTGGGAAGAAAGCGCAGCCGATGCGCTGAAGCTGCAGAAGCTCGATCAGTGGACCGACTGGTCCATCCCCGGCCTCCTCTTCAAACTCGAGGCCTACAATGGCTTCGGCTATCGCAGGCGCCTCATGCCGAGCCCGTACCTATGGAGTTTCTCCGTCCACTATGACAAGGGTAAGTTCGTAGCCGACGGCACTTTCTCACTTACCGCGGTGTCCAAGCAATGCGGCGGCGGTACCTTGTGGCGGCGCATGGCCGAACGCGGCATCATTCAATTCAGCCGCGCGGGCATGCCTCTGGATGGAAACACCGCATCGGGCCCGGCGGATCTCTCCGCCTTCAAGCCGCTGGTCACCCATTCCAATTCGAAGGAGTCGGATGCCGCGCGCCAACTCCAGATCGCGCTGAACCGCGTGCCGGGCATTTTCCTCAAAGTGGATGGCATCCCCGGCGATCGCACTTCCGAGGCGTTCAAGAAGGTGACTGGCCACTTCCTGGTCGGTGACCCGCGCGCCCGCTGACCGCTGCACCACGGCTTCCATCGGCAAGCCCTGCTCCGTGCTGAGGCCAGGCAAAAGTTGCAGTCTTCCGCCCGCAGAGCAGAAGGGACTCGGAATCGCTGCGAGGCCAAGGTAACGCAGACTTCAGTCTGCCGCCTCGACACTCTACGGAGGCCCGTGCTCGGCGAATCGCCCTCAGTTATCAGGGTGCTGAAAGAGGCCGTTTTTGGCTGAAAACAGGCCCCGGCACTTACTGCCGCTTCTGAAGCTTCGCCCAAGTGTCCCGTAACTCCACGGTCCGATTGAAGACCAGCCGCCCGGCCTCCGACGACGGATCCACCGCGAAATACCCGAGGCGCTCGAACTGGTACCGATCCCCCGGCCGCGCAGCCGCCAGAGACGGCTCGGCTCGCCCCTCCACCACCTCAAGCGACTTCGGATTCAAGTGCATCGTAAAATCCTTGCCCTCCGGCGTCTCATTCGGATCTTCCACGGTGAAGAGCTTATCGTACAGCCGCACCT
>JAEUQE010001269.1 GCA_016789785.1 Bryobacterales bacterium | reverse complement strand
CGAATGCGGCCCAAAGTGCAAGAATCCACGGCGGCGCGAGATTCGGCGCGAGGGCGCATTGATATTTCACCACATGAGCGGCGGCGAACAGCGAGTCGATCACGGCACCGAGCAGGACGCCGAGTACGATCGTCGAGATTTCGCGGCGCCGCTCGCGCGCGAGAAACTTCAAATGAAGGGCTACGCCCGCGATCACCGCCGCCGGACCAAGCCACGGCATGGCGTGGGCCGCGCCCAGGACGCACGCGAACCAAAGCGCATAAAAAAATGCGAGCTGTGAGAGTGTACGAATCAAAGCGCGCGGATGTTACAGCTCGCGCACGCGCATGTTTCGAAACTCGACGCGCGTACCGTGGCCGAGGAATCCGATGTGGCCGCGCCGGCGCTCGAGGCCGGGGTGCGCCTTCAGAATCTCGGGATCGCGCACGCTGGCGAGGTCGGCGTCGACAATTACTTGGCCGTTCAACGTCACGCGGATCTTGGAGCCGACGATCGAGATCTCC
>JAEUQE010001268.1 GCA_016789785.1 Bryobacterales bacterium | reverse complement strand
GCACCCTGTTGCAGGGCGCTCCGTCCGCCGGCGCGCCGGCTCCCGGCTACTCCGGCCGCGAGACCGAGGTTGCAGCGCTTCCGGCTGCCGGTGGCGGCTCGCCGAAGCAGGACTACGAGACGGCCTACGGCTATCTGCTGAAGCAGGACTACGGCGCGGCGGAAGCGGCGTTCGAGGACTTCCTCCAGCGCTACCCGACCGATCCGCTGGCGGGGAACGCCCAATATTGGCTCGGCGAGACGCACTTCGTCCGCGGCAGCTACAAGCCGGCGGCGGCGGCGTTCCTCAAGGGCTACCAGAACTTCGCCAAAGGCAACAAGGCACCCGACAGCCTGCTGAAACTTGCCATGTCGCTCGACAGGCTCGGGCAGAAGGACGCCGCCTGCTCGTCGTTCCGCGAGCTGACCGTGAAGTTCCCGAGCGCCCCCGTGCACGTCAAGGGCCGCGCCGATACCGAGATGAAGCGGCTCGGCTGCTCGTAATCCTGAGCACTTTGCCGCCCA
>JAEUQE010001267.1 GCA_016789785.1 Bryobacterales bacterium | reverse complement strand
AAAGATATGATGCGTGGTGAAGTTGCCCTTGCCATCATTCTCAAACCACGCCGCCACATAGCTATCCTTGGCGCAGGTGACGGCATCCATGTCTCCATCGCCGTCGATATCACCCACAGCCAGCGAATGCGGACCGCCAAGCGTGGTGTTGATCTGATGCGGCTTCCAATCGGGCGCCTCATACCACACGGCCCCGAAGCCATGCCCGCGCGTCGCGAGGAAGTCAGTCTTGCCATCGCCATTCACATCGGCCATCTGGATATTGGTGGCGCCCTCTTCACCCGTTGCGATGAGATGCTTACGCCACACGCCGCGCGGATCACGAGGCTGTTCCCACCATGCGAACCAGTTGCCATCGGGTAGGATCTTCGCCGAACTCGCGATGTCGGGCCGTCCGTCGCCATTCACGTCGCCGAAGCCGTGATAGTGGCTCAAGCCCGGTGACGCACGAGGTACTCGCCATGGAACGGGCCCTTTCCAGCCTGGTAACCCGAGAGTGCCCA
>JAEUQE010001266.1 GCA_016789785.1 Bryobacterales bacterium | reverse complement strand
ATCCTTGAATGAAGGGATTTAACAGACTTCTGACCCCGGGCCGACGTCTCAGTTTGGAGACGCGTCTCAGTTTGGAGACGCCAAGCCCAGCGCGGTGAGTTTTTTATACAAGGTGGCACGACCAAGGCCAAGTTGCCGGGCGGCCTCGCTGACCCGGCCGCCACAAGCGGCCAGCGCGTCCACCAGAAGGCGCCGCTCGAAGGCCGCCATGGCATCGGCATGTTTCGGGATCGCCACCGGTGTTGGCGTCTCGACAGGGAGAACGGGTTCACTCGCCCGCCCACGCGCGCCGCCCCCCGGCAGGACAGGGCGGAAGGCTGCTTCGCCGAGGATAAGGTCGTCGGAAAGCATGGCCGCCCGCTCCAACACGTTGCGCAGTTCCCTGACATTCCCCTTCCAGGGCTGGGCCCGGAAGAGCGCGAGGGCGTCGGCACCCACCTCCCGCTGGGCGGCGCCGGTTTGGATCGAGAGCTGTTCGAGGATCGCCTCACACAGCTGGGGCA
>JAEUQE010001265.1 GCA_016789785.1 Bryobacterales bacterium | reverse complement strand
AACTGCATCGGGTTTATCCGGCAGTTTCGGGAACCGTTGCCGGAAACGGCTCGGGTGAACGATGGGAAACCGCCAAGGAAACGAACACATTACAGCGCGAAGTTGAGATTTTGCGCGAAGAGCGGCGGCGTGATTACGAACTCATCGAAGACTTGCGCAAGGATCGGGACCACTGGCGGCAACAGGCAACGGCTCTGCTCGTCGATCAACGCGCCACGGCCCCACAGAAAGCCGCTGAGGGGCGTTTTGCTCGCGCGTGGTCAATTCTGAGGGGAAAAGCCTGAAAACGCCCCTACGGGCTTCCTAGGGGCAAATAGGGCCTATTGCGGCTCGTCCCGCTGTTCCAAGCTGTGCCAGACCCGAAGGACCGCCACGGTTTGGCCGTCCTGACGATACCGCAAGACATACCCCCGCTGACCGAACGGAATGGATAGCTCTCGGTCGTCCCGTCCCTCCACCCGCTTGCCGATGGCCGGATGCTCGATCAGGAGCTTGGCCCCTTCG
>JAEUQE010001264.1 GCA_016789785.1 Bryobacterales bacterium | reverse complement strand
AAACGTCGCCCCGCTCAAAAACAACATCGGCAGGTACAGCAACTGGATGATGATCTGGCTCTCCTGCATCGTGTTCACCACCGCGGCGATAATCAGACCCATCGACCGGAACGAGAGCAGGCCCACGGAAAGCAGCAGCGTCAGCGACACCCAGCGCTCCGGCCACGGCATGCCGTAATAGAACTTGGCGATGGCGAGAATCAGAAACAGGGAAGGGAGGTAGCTGATCAGCCCCGTTACCAGACTCGCCACCAGGATCGGCAGCGGAGTAATCGGAGCCACCTTGAACCGCCGCAGGATGTTCAACTCCCGCTCCTGCACCGCCCGCAGCCCGGCGCCGAAGAAACCCGATCCCAGCACTCCCAGAATCAGCACCATCGTGATCACCTGGCTGATCGCCCCGCCTTTGTCGGCGCGGAACGTCTGCGCGAACACCACGAAGAACATCAGCGGCAGAAAATAGTTGAAGAACAGCACCACCCGGTCCCGCATGACCAGTTTGAA
>JAEUQE010001263.1 GCA_016789785.1 Bryobacterales bacterium | reverse complement strand
CGGCTGCGGCCTCCGTCGCCATCGCCATCGGATTTCACACATCGGTGGAGTGGCCGGCTTCGCAGGATCCTTGGGTTTCCGATCTGAACGCGCGCGAGGTGCCCGGGCGCGTGCTGGTGGCGACGCGCCGCCATCACGCGCCGTCCGCCCATTATTTTTCCCACGAGATTCCCCGGCGCTTTGGGATTCCGAGCGCGCAAGGTCTTTTTGTGGAATCATCGCAGCTCTCCCGAAGGATTTTTGAGATCACTGCGCAGATCGAGCCGGAGTCCTTTGTGTGGGGGCGCTCCATCGAGCCATCGAGCCTGCCGTGGTTTGACGGCGACGAGTCGTCGATCCTCCGCATTCGTGAGCAGCTGGAGCAGCTCGGCGTGAGCCATCTGCTCACCGACCGATTGCTTCCGGTTGGGCTCGCCGACGCAATGGCTCCCGTGGTGGCGCGCGTCGCGATCTGTGGCAACGCCGAAGCGGGATTTGAGGCAGACGGCGCTTTCTATTGCTTTC
>JAEUQE010001262.1 GCA_016789785.1 Bryobacterales bacterium | reverse complement strand
CCCTCTCGTTGTCTCGAACGGGACGCCGAAAGGCTCGAGTCGCAAAGCTTGCGATGATGTCGGAAGCGTAGGCCTGGAGCTGCTGGGCTGGAGCGTTCTGCTTTTCGAGAGCCGCAAGTTCGTTTGCTCCCAGTCGATTGGGGCTATCAACGAAGACGCGACGGTGTGAAGTCGGCGGCCATGTGTCGTAGATCGGGCCTTCAAATTCAATGGACCGAATGAGCAACCTCGGAATATCACGCCCATCTGTGTATTCGTGCCGTACTCCGATTTCACGAATTCCGGCGAGATAGTTGACGTTGTTCTTTTCCACATCCGGACTTGGAAAATCGTTGATCGCACCTTCGAACACATAGTCACGCAGCTCGTGTTCACGTACGGCGATCGGTTCCTGAACCTGAGTCAGCGTGCTGCCGCAGTCGCGACGCAGACCGACGTGAACTCCGACGTACGGTGTTCGCTTCTCGAACGAGCGATAGTCAGCAGCGGCTGGTGAATCATCCG
>JAEUQE010001261.1 GCA_016789785.1 Bryobacterales bacterium | reverse complement strand
GCTCGAGCGTGCCGTGGGCAATGTCGCGCGGCTTGCCGTCCTTGCCGATCCCCTCCCACCAGTGGCGGGGGTAGACGGTGAGCTGGCCCATGATCTTGGGCAGTTCGCGGTTGCCGGTCTCGTCGAACTGGAAGCGGACCACATCGGCGGCGACCTTGGTGGCCGACTTGACGTTGGCGTAGTAGCGCTTCTGCATCGGGTTGAGGGCGACGGACTTCTCGAACGACCAGATGACGTCGTCGACGGTGATCGGGGCGCCGTCATGCCAGCGCGCCTGCGGGCGCAGCCGGTATTCGACCCAACCGAAATCGTCGGGATAGCGGAAGGCCTCGGCGATCAGGCCATATTCGCTGCTGATCTCGTCGGCGGCGGGCGACATCAGGTTGTCGTAGATGAGGTTGAGGCCGGCGGCGGGATTGCCCTGGGGGATGAGGTCGTTGAAGGTGTCGAACGTGCCCTCGGCGCTGTAGCGGACGACGCCGCCCTTGGGGGCGTTCGGGTTGA
>JAEUQE010001260.1 GCA_016789785.1 Bryobacterales bacterium | reverse complement strand
GACATGGAGCGCCACTATTCACCGGGACGCACCTGGGAAGCGCTGGCCCGAACTGCCCTGCCCTTGCTGGAAACCGGCGACGTGCTCGACATCGCCTCCGGCGATGGCGTGCTCGCCGAACTGCTCTCGCCCCATGCCAAGCGCTACGTCTGCATCGACACCAGCACGCGCGTGGTCGCGGCGGCCGGCGAGCGCCTGCGCCGTTTCCCCAACGTGGAAGTCCGCGAAGGCGACATGCATGCGTTGCCCTTCAAGGACGGCAGCTTCGACCTGGTCGTGCTGATGCATGCGCTCACCTATTCCGCCAAGCCTGCCCAGGCCGTCGCGGAGGCGGCACGCGTCCTGCGTCGCGGCGGGCGCCTGCTGCTCAGCAGCCTGGGTAAGCACGAGCACAAGTCGGTCGTGGACGCCTATGGCCATGTGAACCTCGGCTTCTCGGAGAAGGAACTGCGCAAGTTCGCCGAGAAGGCGGGGCTGGACATCGCCAACGCCGAGACGGTTACC
>JAEUQE010000125.1:22651-24566 GCA_016789785.1 Bryobacterales bacterium | reverse complement strand
ACGGCGGCTGACGGGCTTCGACATAAGCTCAAGCGTACCATCCACACTGCCGGCCGGACTCGCCACATTGCAGGCTGGTAAGGTCAGCAAACTCAGGCGTTCGCCGGAGCGACAAACATCGGCATCTCACCGTAGGATGCGGGTATGGCTGCAACTTGGGCCCTGCTATTCGCGGTTTCCGCCGCAACGCTCGCCACCGAATCCGTGGTGCGCAGCGGCTGTGAAACCGATGACCGTGAGATCGCCCGCTTGCCGGCGGGGCACAGCGTGGAAGTGCGGAGTGCGCTCTCGGGCGGGGCTGGCACGTGCTTCAAAGTAGTGACGAAGGTGGATGGCAAGGAGATCAGCGGCTACGTACCGTCGAAGCTGCTGCAGGGCACCGAGTCATTCGATCAAGCGAGGCGAAGCGCGCAGAGCCTCGGTAGCGTCTCGGGTGCGATGAACGAAGTGAAGTCGATGGTGGCGAAGGCGGCCACTCGAACGGGCGCGAAGGATCATCCGGCGTCGAAGGCGCTCGAACTGATTCAGGTGAACCAACCGGCGGAGGCGCTGCGATTGTTGGATGGCGAGTTGAAGCGCTATCCGCGAGATCCGTATCTGCTCGCTGTGGCGGGCTTCGCCTACTACAAGACGGATGATCTCGACCGGGCCATCATTGCGTTCAAGGACTCATTGAACATCGAGCACAATCCTGGCGTGGAGCAGTTCCTGAAGCGTGCGATGCGGGAGCGGGAGGCGGACAAAGGCTCGGAGCGCATGGGCGGAATCCGCGTGACGTTGCGATACGAGCGAGGAAGCGTGGAGCCGGCGCTGGCTCGTGCGATGTTGGACGTGCTCGATCAGGAGTACACACGCGTTTCGTCGCAACTCGGCTGCCGGGCAAGCGAAAAGCTGATGGCCGTGGTGCAGCGGCGCGAAAGCTATTTGCAGAGCACGTCCGCGGCGGAGTGGAGCGGTGGGATGTACGATGGCCGGATCCACATCCCGGTGAGCGATTCGCGCGCCATCAGCCCTCAGACCCGCAAGGTGTTCGCGCATGAACTGGTGCATGCCTGTCTTTCGGAACTTGGCCATTGGCCGGCTTGGGTGCAGGAGGGGTTGGCGCAGAAGTTCTCAGGGGAGGAGGCACATCCGCAGGAACGCGCGATCGTGATGCAACTGCTGAAGGCGAAGCAACTGCCGAAGGTCAGCCAACTTGGCGCATCGTTCTCGCGCATGAGTTCGGAACACGCGCGCATCGCCTACGTGTACGCTTATGTTGCGGCGGAGAAGTTGGTGGAGTTGAACGCGAACGCCGGCCTGGGAAATCTGCTGCGCAATCCCGGCGATCTTCCGCGGTACACAGAGCAGGTGGAGAAGGCGTTGGGCTTCTGAGGCGCTGACCGGCGCTAACCGGCGCTAACCGGCGCTAACCGCGCGGCATGCGCCTGCGGCGAAGAAGCGGCACGTCGTTGGTTGCGGGGATCATTCACCTGTTGTTTGGAGTGCGCCAACCGCGCGGCATGCGCCTCCGGCGAAGAGGTCTCACGTAGTTGGTTGCAGTGAACGTTCAACACCTTCGGAGAGCGCTGACCGCGCGACATGTGCCTCTGGCGAAGAAGCGGCACGTCATTGTTTGCGGGGCATTCACCACTATTGTTTGGATGGCGCTACGGCGCGCATACGCCTGCGGCGAAGGAGAACGCGTCATTGGAGCACACGCCACTCTTCCCCCTTGAGAACGAACCATGCGGCAGGGCCGCAATTGCACCCCGGTTGCGACAACGGGAAAGGCCGGCCGTATTGGCTGGTTCCCGCCGCCTCCTTCCATTAGATTAAGCTGTTGAATAACTACTAGCGTTGAGGAGAGCGAATGTTCACGGCCAGAATCCTGTTGTGTGGTGTTGTATCCGCGGCCATGCTGCACGGTGCGGTT
>JAEUQE010000125.1:13117-22644 GCA_016789785.1 Bryobacterales bacterium | reverse complement strand
AGCGTTGAGGAGAGCGAATGTTCACGGCCAGAATCCTGTTGTGTGGTGTTGTATCCGCGGCCATGCTGCACGGTGCGGTTGGCAACTCCAAAGCAATCGACTTCAATCGAGACATCCGGCCGATCCTCTCCGACAATTGCTTCGCCTGCCATGGTCCCGATGAAAAGAAGCGATTCGCCGGCGTTCGTCTCGATACCAGAGATGGCGCGCTCGCGGCGTTGACCCCCGGAAATTCTTCGAAGAGCCGTGTGTTTGCCCGCATCGCGCATCCCGATGCCGCCCGCCGCATGCCGCCGCCGAACTCAGGCAAGAAACTCACGGATGCTCAGATCGAGTTGATGAAGCGGTGGATCGATTCGGGCGCCGAGTACAAGATGCACTGGGCTTACGAAGCGCCGCAGAAGCCGTCGCTGCCGGTAGTCAAGAACACGAAGTGGCCCCGCAATCCAATTGATCACTTCGTGCTGGCGCGGTTGGAACGGGAAGGCTTGAAGCCTTCTCCGGAAGCGGACCGCATCACCTTGCTGCGGCGCTTGAGCCTCGATTTGACGGGCCTTCCGCCCGCACCCGCCGAAATCGACACGTTCCTGAAGGACAAGTCGCCCGATGCATATGAGAAGCAAGTGGACCGGCTGCTCGCCTCCACGCACTATGGCGAGCGGATGGCGATGCAGTGGCTCGACCTTGCCCGCTACGCCGATACGCACGGCTTCCACATCGACAGTCATCGCGACATGTGGGTGTGGCGCGATTGGGTGATCCGCGCGTTCAATCAGAACATGCCGTTCGATCGCTTCACGATTGAACAACTCGCCGGGGATCTGCTCCCGAATGCGACGCTGGATCAGCGCATCGCGAGCGGCTTCAATCGCAACCACATGATCAACTATGAAGGCGGCGCGATTCCCGAGGAGTATCACGTTGAGTATGTCGCCGATCGCGTGGAGACGACAGCCACGGTGTGGATGGCCTCCACATTCACGTGCATGCGCTGCCATGATCACAAGTACGATCCGTTGAAGCAGGCCGAGTACTACAAGCTTTTCGCGTTCTTCAACAACGTAGCCGAGAAGGGGCTGGATGGGCGCGACGGCAATGCCGAGCCATTCCTGATGTTGCCCGATGACCGCCAGAAGAAGGCGCTGGACGATCTGGCGGCGGGCATCAAGGCTCGGGAGGCGGAGCTCGCGGAGAAGCACGTGAATCCGGAGTTCGCCAAGTGGGAAGCGGCGCGCATGAAGCAGTTGGACCTGGCAGGACCGGCGGGGTTACGCGAAGGTTTGATGGCGCACTACGAAATGGACGGAGGGCTTGCGGACAGTTCCGGACGCTATTTCCATGGCCGTGCGTTGAGGGGCGAACCGGCGCTCATTCAGACACCGGTTGGCCGTGCGATGGAGTTCACTTCGCAGAGCCATGTGGTGTTGGGCGATGTTCCGATGGATGCCGCGAAAGGCTTCACCATCGCGACGTGGATCATGCAGGGCTATCATGAACCGCAAACGGTGGTGCGTAAGGCAGGCGTGTTCGAGCTTTGGTACGACGATTCGCAGCCCTTGCCGCATTTGCGTCGCGGCGCGCATCTGCACATCGAACTTCCGGGTAAGCATCTCCGCACCCGGGACCGTCTGGTGCAGCGCGATCACTATCACATGACGCTGCACATTCGCGGTGCGGAGGCGCGGATGCTGATCAATGGTGAAGAGATGCCTCTCATTGCGGAGGCACCGCTCATGAAGGCTGCTCCGGCTGGGCTTCTGGAAATTGGACAGGCGGAGAATGCAACGGAACGCCACGGCTTTCGCGGGCGGCTCGCGGACTTGCGCGTCTATGCGCGCGCTCTCTCGCCGGAAGAGGTTCGGCGGCTTGCCGTGGAGCATCGCGTTGCGCATGTGCTTGCGATCTCCCCGGACAAGCGCACCAAGGAACAGCGCGACAAGCTTCGCGATCACTTTCTGAGCCACGAAGCGCCTGAAGCATTGCGTACCGCCCATCTGGATCTGAAGCGTCTGAAGCTCGCGAAAGCCGCGCTTGATGATGAGATTCCGAACACGATGGTGATGTCGGAGTTGGAGAAGCCTCGCGATACACACATCCTGGGCCGCGGGGATTATCGCAACAAAGGGCAGAAGGTGACACCGGATGTCCCCGCTGTGATGCCTCCATTGCCGGCCGGCGAACCAGCGAACCGGCTTGCGCTTGCGAAGTGGCTGGTGAGTGGCAAGCATCCTTTGACGGCGCGTGTGACTGTGAATCGCTACTGGCAAAACTACTTCGGTCTCGGCCTGGTGAAAAGCAGCGAGAACTTCGGTTCGCAAGGCGATCCGCCGAGCCATCCGGAATTGATGGACTGGCTGGCGACGGAATTCCAGTCGAGCGGATGGGACGTGAAGGCAATGCAGAAGCTGCTTGTGACGTCCGCCACTTACCGTCAGGTTTCGAAGGCAACTCCCGAACTGGTGGAGCGCGATCCTGAGAATCGGCTTCTTGCGCGCATGTCGCGATTCCGGCTGCCCGCGGAGACGGTGCGTGATCACGCGTTGGCCGTGAGCGGCTTGTTGAACAGGCAAGTTGGCGGGCGGAGCGTTTACCCGTATCAGCCGCCGGGGATCTGGGAAGAGATTGCGCGCGGTGAAATTTTTTCGGCGCAAGTATACAAGGAGAGCAGCGGCAGCGATCTCTACCGCCGGAGCATGTATTGGTTCTGGAAACGTACCGCGCCGCCACCCTCGTTGATGACGTTTGATGCGCCGGATCGTGAGAAGTGCGTGGCGCGGCGGAGCGTAACGAACACGCCGCTGCAAGCGCTGGTGTTGATGAATGATCCCACTTATGTGGAGGCATCGCGAGCGCTGGCACAGCGGGTGATGAACGAGGCCGGCTCGGATCCCGCAAAGCGGATTCAGCATGCGTTCCGGTTGACCACGGGCAGGCTTCCGCAGGCGAAAGAGTTGAAGCTTCTGCAGGCGCTTGCGGCGAAGCAACAAGCTCACTATGCAGCGGAGCCCGGTGCCGCTGCCGCGCTGTTGCAGGTGGGCGACTCCAAGTCCGCCGCCGGCTACAAGCCTGAGGAACTCGCCGCATGGACGAATGTTGCGAGTGTGATTCTCAATCTCGACGAGACGATCACGAAGGAGTGATTCCATGCCCTACCGAAACGACGACCCACTCAGCGTCACACGCAGACACTTCTTCGGGCGCAGTGCGAAGGGCATTGGAGTGGCCGCGCTTGCGTCGCTGCTGAATCCACGTGCCGACGCGGCGACGGCGGGGCTTGCCGGTCTGCCGCATCACAACGGCACGGCGAAGCGCGTGATCTTCCTGCATCAATCGGGCGGCCCGTCGCAACTGGATCTGTTCGACTACAAACCGGGTCTGAAGAAGTTTCAGGGCACTGAACTTCCGGGCAGCGTGCGGATGGGACAGCGCATTACGGGAATGACGTCAGGCCAAAGCTCGCTGCCGGTGGCTTCGTCGATCTTCAAGTTCCAGCAGCAAGGCAAGGCCGGCATGTGGATGAGCGAATTGATTCCACATAGCGCCAAGATCGCCGATGACATCTGCGTGATCAAGACCGTGCACACCGACGCCATCAATCACGACCCCGCCATCACGTTTATTCAAAGCGGGTCGCAGCAGCCGGGCAGGCCGAGCATGGGCGCATGGGTTTCCTATGGACTGGGCGCCGAGAATCAGGATCTGCCGGCGTTCGTGGTCCTGCTCTCCCAGCAGAACTCGATCAACGCCGATCAGCCGTTGTTCTCGCGATTGTGGGGCGCGGGTTTTCTGCCCTCGCAGTATCAGGGTGTGCGATTGCGCAGCGGCAAGGATCCGGTATTGTATCTGGAGAATCCGCCGGGGCTTTCGAAGAACGTGCGGCGCGACATGCTGGATACGCTGGCGGCGTTGAACAAGATGCGCGCGGAGAGCTTTCACGATCCGGAGATCGAGACGCGCATCTCGCAGTATGAGATGGCGTATCGCATGCAGACCTCGGTGCCGGAGTTGACGGATCTTTCGAAAGAACCGGAAAGCACGTTCAAGCTGTATGGCGAAGACGCGCGCAAGCCGGGCACGTATGCCGCGAATTGCCTGATGGCGCGGCGGCTGATTGAACGCGGCGTACGATTCGTGCAGCTCTATCACAAGGGTTGGGATCAGCATAATGATCTGCCTCGCGATCTTGCTCTGCAGTGCAAGGGCACGGATCAGGGGACTTCGGCGTTGGTGCAGGATCTGAAGCAGCGTGGCTTGTTGAAGGACACCCTGGTGGTGTGGGGCGGGGAGTTTGGGCGCACCGTGTACTGCCAGGGCAGGCTCACGGAGACCAACTATGGCCGCGATCATCACCCGCGCAACTTCGCGATGTGGCTTGCGGGCGGCGGAATCAAACCTGGGATGACGATGGGTGAGACGGATGACTACAGCTACAACATTGTGGATGAGCCGGTGCATGTCCACGATATTCAGGCGACCGTGCTGCACTGCCTCGGCATCGATCACACGAAACTCACCTACAAGTTCCAGGGGCGCTGGTTCCGGTTGACGGACGTCGAAGGGCATGTGGTTAAGAAGGTGCTGGCGTAGCGAGGCGCACGAGAAGTGCCCGAAGCCCAACCGCCGGCAAAAGCCGGGATGGGATGCTGCGTGCAAGGGATCTGCCCCGCCCAGAGGCGTCGCGTGGAGAGGGGACGCGGCAGAGTGTGCGGGTCTGCGCTACCGTGCACGTGCCGTTGGACCCGCAGACTCCAGGCGCTGGTAGGATTGCTGGCACGGCAGCCATGAGTGGCTGCGTTACCGATGATGCCGGTGAGATCATGCGCAATGCCCGCCGAGCGCCGTCTCAGTGCGCCGGGGACATATGTTCAGCCGCTATACTGGCATTGACCATGAAGCTCACATTTTGGGGTGCCGCGAAAACCGTCACAGGTTCCACGCACGTTCTTGAAACGAAGGAAGGGCGCTTCCTTCTCGATTGCGGTCTCTATCAGGGCCGCCGCAAAGAAGCGGAAGAGCGAAATCGCTCATTTCCTTTTAAGGCAAAAGACGTGGATGCGGTGGTGCTTTCGCACGCGCACATCGACCATAGCGGCAATCTGCCAACGCTGCACAAGATGGGCTTCAACGGTCCGATCTATTCGACCGCGGCAACCGCCGATCTATGCGATGCGATGTTGAAGGACTCGGCGTTCGTGCAGGAGAAAGACTGCGAGTTCCTGAACAAACGTCACAGACGGCGGCGTTCGCTCGATGATGGCGGTGACAACAACGACTCGGGGCTGACCTGCCCGCTTTATACCGTGGAAGATGCGGAGTCCACCATTCCGTTGTTTCGTCAAGTTCCTTTGCATGAAGACACGCAGCTTGCGCCGAGCCTGAAGTTTCGCTTGTGGGAAGCGGGCCACATGCTAGGCTCCACGTTCGTGTATCTGGAAGAGAAGCGCGGCGCGAACACATTGCGCCTCGGATTTTCCGGTGACATCGGACGCAACGGGCTGCCGATCATCAAGGATCCGGAGACGATGCCGCAGGTGGATTATCTGATCATGGAGAGCACCTACGGCGATCGTCTGCACAAGCCGCTGGACGCTGTGGAAGGCAAGCTTGCCGATGCGATCCGCCGCACGGCTGCCCGCGGAGGCAAGATCATTGCGCCGGCGTTCGCGGTGGGCCGCACGCAACAACTCGTGCTGCTGATTCACCAGTTGCTGCAGAAGGGCGAGATCCCTTCGATTCCGATCTTTGTGGACAGTCCGCTGGCTGTCAACGTGACGGACGTGTTCCGCAAGCACGACTATCTCTTCGATGAAGAGACGCGGCGTTTCCTGGATAACGGCTCCGACCCATTCGGTTTCCGTCTGTTGCGTTATGTGCGCGACGTGCAGCAATCGAAAGCCTTGAACGATCTGAAGGGACCGTTTCTGGTGATCAGCGCGTCGGGCATGTGCGAAGCGGGGCGCGTGCTCCATCACCTTCGCAACAGCATTGAAGACGGCCGCAACACGATCCTCATTACGGGCTTCCAAGCCGAGCACACATTGGGCCGCAAGATCGTCGACAAGATGCCGGAGGTGCCCATCTTCGGTGACCTGATGCGTCTGCGCGCGGAGGTGGTGAAGATCAACGAACTCAGCGGACACGCCGATCAGAATGAACTGCTCAATTGGATAAAGCCCATTGCGAAGGGGCTGAAGACAGTCTTCCTGGTGCACGGCGAACCGTTGCAGCAGCGCTCACTGGCGGAGGCCATCGAGCGCACGTATGGGATTCCGGTGACGATTCCAGGCCGTGGCGACAGCTTCCAGTTGGAGTAGCGTTCCAAGGCGTCGCTTGTCAACGTGGCACCGAGTGATATATAAGGGTTCCACCACATTCTGGCGTGGAGGGTCCCCGTGCGATTACTCAGCTTCTTCGTTGTCCTCGTGTGCTCGTTCCAAGGATGGGCGCAAGACACTCGTGGCAATATCTCGGGTACGGTAACCGATCCGCAGTCGGCGACGATCGCTGGTGCGGCGGTGGTGGTGCTGAACACAGGCACCAATACGGCAACCAGTCTCGTCACCAACGCAAGCGGCTACTATGAAGCGCCGCTACTGCTGCCCGGCACATACAGCGTGACTGTGGAGATGGCGGGCTTCAAGAAGAGCGTACGCTCGGGTATCACGTTGGCCATTGGCGACCGTTTGCAGATCGACATCGCGATGGAGGTCGGCAACACGGTGGAGTCGGTCACGATCAGCGCCGAGGCTCCTCTGCTCGATACGAACTCGGTGTCGACGGGGCGATCGATCTCGAATCGCGAGGTGATGGATCTTCCTGTGCTTGGCAACAATGTCAGCATGCTGACGCGATTTTCGCCGGGCGTTCAGGTTCCCGGCACGACGCAGTTCCTCGTGCAGGGGCAACTTGGCGGAGGCTCGCAGTACAACATGCCGGGAGGCGTTGGCGGCAATGAATGGTCGCTCGATGGAGCATCGGCGAACGGCAGCAACCGGCGGACTTCGTTCATGCCAAGCCCGGACGTGATTGATGAATTCCGTATTGAGACATCGAACTTCGACGCGGGGTTTGGCCACGCCACCGGAATCAACATCTCGATGTCGACGAAGTCGGGCGCCAATGCGATGCACGGCTCGGCCACCTATCAGTACTTCAATCAGCGCTGGAACGCCGCGCCGTTCTTTGTGAAGAAGCGGCGCTTCGAAGAGATTTCGGCGGCGGAGACGGCCGGCAACACCGCACTTGCGAATCAACTGCGCAACTCGCCGATGCTTCCCGCGGGTCACACGAACAACTATCACGGGACGTTGTCGGGTCCGATCTACATTCCGAAGGTGTTTGATGGGCGCAACAAGCTGTTCTTCTTCCTTGGCTATTCGGGATTGAAGAATCTGCAAGCGGCACGGCCAAGCGAGATCAACTACACCGTGCCGACGAACGCGATGCGCAACGGGGACTTCGCGGCTTTGCTGCCGGTGGATGCGGTGCGTTATCAGGTGTATGATCCGGCCACCACACGCCGCGATCCGGACCGTGCCGGCCATTGGGTGCGCACGCCTTTTGCAGGCAACGTGCTGCCGCGCAGCCGGATGACGAATCCCATCTATGACTTCTACACGAAGCGTATGCCGGTGGCCAACAACAATCCGACGGATCCGCGCCGTGAGCCGTTCAACAACTATTTGGCCACGGGCATGCCGAACAACGTCAACTACCAGTCATGGAACAACCGCATCGACTATCAGGCAAGCACCAAACACCGCTTCTTTTTCCGCTGGCTGAAGACGAGCTTTGAGGAGGATGCGCAGGGCTTCACCTATGAGTCCGAGCCGGGATTGATGGATTGGGATGAGATCCGTCCCACCACCAGCGGCGCGGTCGACTGGACGTATTCGGTGAACTCCTCCACGGTGTTGAACGCATCGGTGGACGCGACGCTGTTCAAGAATCACAATCAACGTCTTGGCACCCGGCGTTACAAACCGACCGATGTGGGGCTGCCGGCATACATGGATGCGAAGTGTGGCGATCAATGCCTGTTGCCGCGGGTGATCTGGCCGGGCATGACGTTCTGGAACGGCGACATGGTGCTGTCGGTACCGCTCGACCCAGGGCACATCGCGCGCCAGCAATCCGCGAAGTTCAACTTCACGCAGATTCGAGGCTCGCACTCACTGCGCGCCGGAATCGACTTCCGCCAGCGCTATCGCAACACGGTGGTGAACGGCGGCTTCACTTCGGGCAACTTCACCTTCGCGAACAACTTTGTGCGCAAGGACGAAGACGCGTTCGTGCCCGCCGGTGCGCTTGGTCTCACGTGGGCGACCTTCGCTCTCGGTATCCCGACGGGCATGTCGGTGGACACGAACGACAGCTTCGCGCTGATGAACCCCTACTACGCGTGGTATGGACAGGACACGTGGCGCGTGACGCGCAAGCTGACTCTGACGCTTGGTCTGCGCATGGAGTATGAGCGCGGCCCGACGGAGCGATTCAACCGGGCGATCGGGTACTTTGATCCGAACCTCGAGTTGCCCATCTCCGCGGCGGCACAGGCTGCGTATGCGCGCAATCCGCTGCCGGAGCTTCCCGCGAGCCAGTTCGTGGTTCGCGGCGGCTCCGTGTACACGGGTGTGAACGGCGCGCCGCGTGAGTTGTGGCGCAGTGAACTGATGTGGTTGCCGCGCCTCTCGGCTGCCTATCAAGTGTCGAACAAGACCGTGATTCGCGGCGGCTACGGCATTTACTTCGACACACTGAACGTGATGAATCAGGCCGCGGATCAGTTCGGTTACTCGCGCCCGACGAGCACGGTGTTGACGAATGACTTCGGCGAGAACTGGCTGGTGGGCGATCCGCGCAACAACATCTCGCCGCTGACCAATCCGTTCCCGGTGCGAGCGAACGGCACGCGATTCGATGTGCCGCTGCAGAACGCACTCGGCGCGATGGCCCGGGTGGGGCAGGGTTGGACGTACACCGGATACGACCGCCGTCATCCGCGCGTGCAGCGCTGGCGTGTTGGCGTGCAACGCGAAGTGTCGAGCAACATTTTGGTGGAAGCGTCTTACTGGGGCCAGTTCGCCGACCGTGCGAACATCACGCGCCGGCAGGATGCGCTGCCGGAGCAGTATTGGGCGACTGGCAACACGCGCAACAACGCGATCGCCACGGAGTTGAACCGGCAGGTGCCGAATCCATTCCTGCTTTCGAACTTCTCGTTTCTGCAGACGCAGAATCCGGTGCTTTATCAGCAACTCTCCACGCTCGGCCAGTTCACCAGCCCAACCATCGCGAAGAACCGGCTGCTGCGTCCCTTCCCGCACATGAACGGGTTGAACAACGATGCCGAGGCACTTGGAAAGGCCCGCACGCATGCGTTCGAGTTCAACTTCACGAAGCGCTTTTCGAGGGGCTTCAACCTGAACGCGTCGTATACGCGCATGTTCCAGGACAACAAGACCATCATCGAGAACGAGTTCGAACTTGCGCCGCGCATCTGGTGGCCGAGCGATTCGGCCCGCCCA
>JAEUQE010000125.1:0-13018 GCA_016789785.1 Bryobacterales bacterium | reverse complement strand
TGTTCTATGGGCCAGCAGCGCTGTTCACGCTGGAGGCGTTCAATGCCAAGCGCTGCGACGCGTTCGCGGCAATCGGCCCGAACGACAAGATCAAGGTCACGAAGATTGAGACCTTTGTTCTGAAGAACACATGGGTCTTCGTGAAGATCTCCACCGACGCCGGCGTCACCGGATGGGGGGAGATGTTGAAAGACGATGCGAAGGCGTGCGCGGCCGGCGCGCTAGAGGTGAGCAACTATCTGGTGGGCCAGGATCCACGGCGGGTTGCGTTCCACTGGCAGGCGATTCATCGCGGCGCGTTCTATCGCGGCGGCCCGATCAAGACCGCGATCTCATCGGGCATTGATCAGGCATTGTGGGACATCACCGGCAAGTGCTACGGCGTGCCCGTGTACAAGCTGTTGGGAGGTCCGACTCGCGACCGCTGCCGCGTGTACGGCACGGTGAGCGAGAAGACGGGTGTGAATGCGATGAAGGTGGGACCGCGCGGATCGCGCGTACCATTCAAGTATGTCGAAGGTCCGAAGATGGTGGAGGAAGTGGCGGAACGTTTCGGCGCGTTGCGGCAGAAGCATGGCAAGGGTGTGGATATCGGTATCGACTTCCATGGCGCCGTCCAGCCGCCGACCGCGGGTCTGCTGATTAAGGCACTGGAACCGCATCAGCCGTTCTTCTACGAAGAGATCGTGCAGGCGTTGAACGTCGACGTGATGGCGGAGCTTGCGAAGAAGACTCACATCCCGATTGCGACGGGAGAGCGCATCTTTACCAAGTGGGGCTTCCGCGAGATTCTGGAGAAGCGCGCTGCCGTGATTCTGCAGCCCGACATCTGCTATGCGGGCGGCATCACAGAGTTGAAGATCATCGCCGGCATGGCCGAAGCCTACTACTCGCCGCTGGCGCCGCACAATCCGCAGGGGCCGTGCTCGCTTGCGTCAAGCCTGCAAGTGGCGGCGTCGATTCCGAACTTCCTGATTCAGGAGCGCGGTGACAATGAGTACTCCGATCTGCTGGCGAAGCCTCTGCCTCCGGTGACCGGTGGCTACCGGCCGTTGCTTACGGATCCAGGCCTTGGCATCACGATTGATGAAGACAAGCTCAAGGCGCAGGTGGGCGAGCCTCGTCCCTATCGCACGGCGTACGACGAGGACGATGGCTCCGTGATCGACTGGTAGCGTCTACTTATCCGAGGTGATCCAGCCATCGGTGATCTGGATCACCCGGTTGCCGTATCCGGCATTCACTTCCGAGTGCGTCACTTGAATGATGGTGGTGCCGTCGTCGTTGAGCTTCTTGAACATCTCCATGATTTCCTTGCCCTGGCTGGAATGGAGATTCCCAGTCGGCTCGTCGGCGAGGATGATCTTCGGGCTCGCGACCATGGCGCGCGCGATGCCGACCAGTTGCTGCTGTCCGCCGGAGAGCTGGTTCGGGAACAGATCCTTCTTGCCGACGATGTTGAAGCGATCGAGGATGTCGCAGACGATGGAATCGCGCTCGCTCTTCTTGATGTTGCGGTAGGAGAGCGGAATGTCGAGATTCTCGTACACGGTGAGCGAGTCGAGCAGGTGATAGCTCTGAAACACAAAACCGAAGAAACGTTTGTAGAGTTCGGAGCGGTCCTTTTTGCCTAGCTTGTGGATGGGTTGTTCGTAGAGATGATACTCTCCGGTCCAACTCATGTCGTGCATGCCGAGGACGTGCAGCAGCGTGGACTTGCCGGCGCCGGACGGTCCCATGATGGAGACGAACTCCCCTTCCTTGATCTCGAGATTCACCCGGCGCAGCACCCAAGTGCGGTTCGGGCCGTGGTCATAGTACTTCTCAACGTTCACGAGCTTGATCATGTGTGTGGTTCGCCCCTGTGGATTCCTTCAAAATCGACCTGCCTAGTCGTGGCGTAGTGCAAGCATCGGAGTCATGCGTGTGACGCGGCGGGCAGGTACGTAGCTCGCCAACAGCGCCACGACGGCCAATAGGATAGACGTAAACAGATAGGCTTCGAGATCCATCTGACTCACACTAAACAGCATATTCCCAAACAGGCGGGCGATTCCGAAGCTCACCACGATGCCGATGGCGAGTCCGGGCAAGATGAGCCGGACGCACTGACTGAGGACGAGTTCCATGACGTCCACGGGACAAGCGCCCATCGCCATCCGCACACCGATTTCGCCAGTTCGCCGGGTGACAAGGTGCGCAGTGATTCCATAGACGCCGATCGCCGCCAGGATCAGCGCGAGGATGCCCGCGATGGCGAGCAGACTCGCGGTTGCGCGCGGGCCCCACAACTCTTCCGGAACCGCTTTCGATGCGAGGACGAGTTCCACCGGGAGATCGGAGCGGAACGCCCGCAACTCCCGTTCGATCGCGGGTTGCACGGACGCGGCATCGTCCTGAGTGCGAATGTTCAAGGTGGCCGTGGTGATGGACTCCTGATAGATCGGGGCGAACACGCTGGCCTCGGGAGGTTCGCGCAGGCCGCGATTGGTGATGTCGCGCGCGACGCCGACAACGGTACGGTCCTCAAGGTCTCCGTAGAAGCGGAATTTCTTTCCGATAGGCGATTCGGACGGCCAATAGCGCCTGACCATGGCCTCATTCACGATGACGACGGCGGGCGCGCGCCGATCATCCTTGGGTGAGAAGTCGCGGCCGCGAAGGATCAGGATGTCGGTGGTTTCGAAAAACCGCTCGCTGACGGCGTTCACGCGAAGGGCGGGCCCGCCTTTGGGTTGAGTGCTTTCGATGCTCACGATGGTGCGCCTCATTCCGTCATCCTGAAAAGGCGCGTAGCCGGAGATGGCCACGGATTGCACTTTGTCGAGGGATGCGATCTTGTCGCGCAGATCCGCCAGGAAGCGGAACCGATCGTTGCTGGGGATGCCGAGCGATCGAGGATTTACGCCAAGCGCGGCCAAGGAGCGCACTTCGAATCCCGGGTCCACGCGCTCCACGTTGCGCAGGCTCTTCAGGAAGAAGTCGGCGGCTACCAGGGAGACCATGGAGAGCGCGACCTGAGAGATCACCAGCAATTCGCGCAACCGGTAGGAAGAGAGCGAACGTCGCATGGCGCCCGCGCGTTCCCGCAACTCGCCGATAATGTTCCCGCGCAGGGTCTGCATCAGCGGCAGGACGTTGGCGAGCATACCCGTGACCACGGAGAGTGCGGCGACAAAGAGCAGGATGCGCCAGTTCAATTGCGGGATGCTCTGATCGGAAAAGATCTCCTCCGGGCGGCTATTCCAAAGCAGGTTTCGCCCGAGACACCCGAGCAGCAAGCCGAACGCCCCACCCGCGGCCACCAGCACGGCGCTATCCCAGAACACCTGCAGAAGGATCTGGCGGGGCCGTGCTCCCAGTGCAAGACGAACGGCCATTTCGCGCCGCCGAACCGAAGCGCGCGCCAGCAGCGCATTGCCCACATTGGCGACCGCGATCAGCAGCACAATTGCGGAAGCGGTCATCAGCAGAAGCGCCATCTGGATTAACTGCTCGCGGAACCGGGGGCCGATGGTCACTGCATCCAGTGCGAACAGCCGGACGGTGCGGCCTGCGTTCTCCTCCGGATACGCCTGAGCGAATTCGCGGCCAATGCGATCTACATCCGCTTCGGCCTGTTGCCAAGTGACGCCCGGTTTCAGCCGGGCGAACACCTGCATGATGATAGCGCGGCGGCTTTCGAACCAGTGCGCTCGCTCCATGAAGAGCCGGTAGCTGGAGATCGGCAGCCACATATCCGGTGAGCCCATGCGGGTGAATCCCCGGAAGCCGGGAGGCATGACACCACGAATGCGGAACTTGTTTTTGTTGAGCAAGAGCACGCGTCCCACGGCGGAGGGATCGCCTTGAAGCTCGCGCTTCCAGAAACTGTGGCTGACGACAACAGGATACGGGTCGCCGGGTTTCCAGTCGCATTCAATGAGGTCTTTGAAGAGCCCGCCGAGAAGGGGTTCGACGCCGGTGGTCGCGAAAAACTCACTTGAAACCAACTGGCCTTGCGCCCGGTGCACGCCGGCGCCGGTGTCCGCGTTCAAATCGACGCCGCCGGCGATGGCCAGATTCTCGAAGACTCGCTGACGCTTCCAAAGATCACGGAAGTTCGGTACGGAGAAAGCCCGGATTTGTGGGTTGCTTGGATCATAGGCAGCGACCGCTACGATCTCATTCGGATTCTTCACCGCGAGCGGCTCGAGAAAGATGGTGTCGACCAGGGTGAAGATGGCGGTGTTCGCACCGATGCCGATGCCGAGCGAGAGAATCACCGTGAGGCTGATCCCGCGATTGCGCCACAGGCGGCGGCACGCATCAAGGACGGGAGCGCCGAGGTCCTCCATCGTGTCCGCAAGACGAACGTGCTGGACGGCGGGCTCCCGGTGTGGCTGAAGTAGCAAAGTATCTTACTCCTGGCGCAATGCAAGCACCGGCTGGATTTGAGTCGCGCGGCGTGATGGAACCCAGCAGGCCGCGAGTGCAACGATCAGCAACAACAATGTGGCGCCGAGATAGGCGGGCGGATGCCACGTCGCAACTCCGGAGAGCAGCGTGCCAACCAAGCGTGCCAGTGCGAACGCGAGAAGGACACCAATACTCAGCCCTGGGACGACCAGCCGCAACGACTGGTTCATGATGAGGCGCATGACATCCGTCCCCGTCGCGCCGAGGGCCATCCGGATGCCGATCTCACTCACGCGCTGCGAAACCGCGTAGGAGGTGAGGCCGTAGACTCCGATGGCGGCAAGGGCGAGACCCAGGAATCCGAACACTGCAAGCAGCCCCGCAATGAGACGCTGGGACCACAGGGAACGTATGATTTGCTCCGGCATGGTGAACAGCGGCGGCATGGGCAGATTCGAATCGAGCCGCTGCACCTCACTCCGAACCGCCGTGAATACGCCTGCCGGATCGCCCGCGGTCTTGACGAGCAATGTGGCCTGTGTGGTGGAGAGCTCCTGTAGAAGTGGCACGTACACAATCGGGCGCGGTTTCTCATTCAAGTTCAAAAGCCGGGTGTCCGCCGCGATACCGACCACATGGCGGAACTCGCGATCGCCGGCGAACTTGATGCGCTTGCCGACGGGGCTCTCTCCAGGCCACATGTTCTGGGCGAGCAGCGAATTGACGACAATGACCTGTTGCGAACCTTCACGGTCGGCGCTCGTGAACTCACGGCCTTCGAGCAATCGCACCGAGGTTGTTTCGAAGAATCGCGGCCCGACCGCGTTCATCAGCACCATGGAGGGGCGTGCCGCGGGATCCTCACCTTCTTTCGACATACCGCGCAAGAACGCTGAACCCGAGAGTGGCTGCACGGAAGAGAATGCGGCCGCCCGAACCGCCGGAATGGACTCGACGCGTTCAATGGCTTGCGTTAGAAAGTTGAGGATCTGGTCCTTGCGATAGTTCTCCGCGCCGAAGTTCAAGCGGAGCAGCGCGAGATGGTCCACTTCAAAACCGGGGTCACGCTGCTGCACGCGCCGGAGGCTCTCGAGGAACAGGCCGGCGCAGATCAGCGCAATCACGCTGAGCGCACATTGTCCCGCGACCAGCAGGCCGCGCATGTTCCAGATGCCGCGGTCGCGCACGACCTGACTGGTGCGTTCCTTCAAGTCGCGGGCAAGGTCGCGCCGCCATGCGTTCAACGCGGGTGCGAGACCGAACAGGATGCCTGTGAATAAGGACAGGATCAGCGTAAACAGCAGGACAGACGGGCTGAGCGAAAGATCGATCGCCAGGCCGGTGAGGGTGGGTGGGCGCATTGCCCATAGCGCATCGCGCGTCCATCGGGCAACGATCAGACCGGCCAGTCCGGCAGCGAGCGAAAGCATGATGCTCTCCACCAGCATTTGCCGGGTGATCTCCCAAGCACCCGCGCCTAAGGCCAGACGGATGGCAAATTCCTTGGCGCGTTTCCGTGCGCGAACCAGCAGCAGACTGGCGACGTTCGCGCAGGCGATCAGCAGTACGAAAGTGACCACGGCGAACATCATGAGGGTCGCATTGCGGAACATCATCTGAAAGGCGGGATTCACGCTCGCTTCGGCAGCGGGCAGCATGCGGATGGTGCGGCCTTTATTGACTGGATGGGCTTGTGCGAGTTGCTGCGTAATGGGTTCGAACGACGCAGATGCCTGCTCAACAGTAACGCCAGGTTTCAAGCGCCCGAAGACGTAGAAGAAGAGTGCGCGGCGCTCGGTGATGATTTCAGGGCGCTGGAGCAGACGGGTGTACATGCATCGCGGGGCCCACAGCGCGGGCTCGGAGAGTGTGTTGAAGCTCTTGAAGCCTTTGGGCATCACGCCGACTACGGTGTAGGGCTCGCGATTGACGCGAATGGTGCGCCCGACGACGGAGGGGTCGCCGCCGAAGCTGCGCTGCCATGCTCCGTGCGAGAGCACGACGATCGGGTTGCTGCCGGGACCGCCGTCGTCGTCGGATGTCAGGGTGCGGCCGAGCGCAGCTTCTGCGCCGATGAAGTCGAAGAAGCGGCCCGGCACCAACTCCGCGGATTCGTGCGCGGGCTGGCCGTGCGTGCCAGCGATACCGACGGTGATGGGGGTCATCTCCACCATGTCGGAGAAGACGGTCTGCTGCGCACGGTAGTCTTCGAAATTCGCGTAGGCGATCGGCAGGAGTCCCGGAATCTTCTCATCGATCGTGTACAGCGAGACGACGGAGGGGAGATCGCGGACGGGCAACGGTTGGAGAAAGACTGCATTGGCGAGAGTGAAGATTGCCGTGTTTGCACCGATGCCAAGCGCGAGCGAGAGAATTGCCACAAGTGTAAATGCCGGGCTGCGCCCGAGCACACGAACGCCGTGGCGGATATCTTGCCACAGATTTTCCATTAGGAGAATTGTCTCACTGCGCTGATGGATTTGCCACCAGGGAAGCACCTCCAAAAGTACCGTAGCTTACCGGACGGGATGAGAAGGAAAATGAGCAACGCGGAGACGGCAATTTCAGACGCTTTGGTATACTGAGAAACTCCGATGGCGGAACTAGTTTTTTCGGAGTTTCGCGCCCTTTTGCTGGTGGCGTGGGAACTCGCGCTGATCCTGTTGTGCGTGTTTCTCACCATTCGCACGCGGACGGGCGGCGACGGCCGCGTGAGCTTCTTTTCATCGGCGCTGACGTGGAACCTTCTCGCCGGAGCGATGGTGCCGATGTGCGCCGGTTTTCTCCGGCTGCACAGCACGGCTTTTTACCTGATCTGTTCCGTCGCGCTCGCGGCGGTTTCCTGGCGGACCGCGGCACGCCCGTTGAGCCGCGCGATGCGAGTAGCCGGTAATTCCCTCCGTGGCTGGACGTGGAACGCGCGGGGATTTGCCGCCGCCGGAATTGCACTCGTGGGTCTGCCGGTCTTGCTGCAAGCGATGCGCCCGATCGGAGAGACGGACTCATGGGTACATCTTGGGTACGTGATTCAGTGGTTCGAGAAGGGTTGGATTCCGTATGAGTTTCCTAACTTCTATGTCTCATTTTGGGAGGCGTCGTATCTTCCAGGGATGATATTGGCGGGCAGTGACAACTATCTTTGGCTTACGTCACTGAAGCCTGTTCTGTTAATTCTCCTGGTCAGCTTGACGCTGGCGGAGCGGGCGGTTTTGCCTCCACACTTGCGGCTTCTCACCGCGGTGGGTGTGGTGCTGCTTTGTCCCTATTGGCTCGGTTCTTCCGGTGTGGGGACGATCAAGAACGACATGATCGCGTCGGCGGGATTTCTTCTACTCGCGGCAGGTGTAACCAGCGTTCGCGAGTCTTTGCGGCACGCGGTGTTTCTGATCATTGCGGGTTGGGTGTTTGTGACCGGCAAGTACAATGGCCCCGCGCTGTGCGCGGTGTCACTGATTCTTGTCGCGTGGCGCTGGCCCCGGAATCGTTTCCGCCAGGCGCTGCCGGCGGCTGGAATCGCGATAGTTGCCCTCACCATCACGACCGGGCATTACTATCTGAAGAACTGGTGGCTCTTCCACAATCCCCTCTATCCGTTCACGATTCGTGTCGCGGGAGTCAGCTTTGAAGGCGGCGCTGACATCAGCGGCACGGCGATTTTCGATCAGATGCGCCGCCCTGAAGTATGGGCCGCATTCTTCGCGCCGCCGGGTGGCTTGTCGCCGGGCGGACTTCTTTTTCCGCTGCTGCTGATCGGTTCCATCGGTTCGGCATTTTGGATTCTCGCCCGAACCGTGTTGGGACGGGAGGATCGGAACGGCGTGTGGCCCGTGTATGCGCTGATGATCCTTGCGGGGTGGTTTCTCTACGGGAAGGCCTACTACAGCGCCGGCGCGAATACCGGCGAGATGGCGACCATCTATCTGGAGAAACTTGCAAGCCTGCGGTACGCCGGGGGAGTGGTGTCACAATCGGAAGTGTTTTGCGCCGGATTGTTGTGGCGTGCGGGTCTTTCTCAGCGCACCGCCGTGGCGATCCTGCTTGTCCACATGGTCAGCAGGATTGGCGTGCTGTATCAGCACATGTTTGATGTGACCTCGCGTCTTCGCTGGATCGCTTTTTGTGCGGCCGTTCTCGTAGTGCTCTCATTTCTCCTCGTGAGAATCACCAGCGATGCCCGGCTGCGCGCTGTAGCGTTGGCCGCGTTGGTTGTGGGCGCGGCTCCGGTGGTCCATCGGATCCAATGCCGCGAGTGGATTGGCTATCTGCAGCCTGTCCTCGGGCTCACGCGTATCGCTCCGCCCTCCACGTTGTTTCATGTTCTCGAAGAGGGGCAGGCTCTGAACCGGTACGTTGCGACGGGTGGCAATCTGCGTCACCACTGGGAGACGGGCACTTTTCCCGTATTGAGAAAGCGGTTGATTGAGGGTGGTACGAAGCCGGACATGGTGGTCTGGTTGACGCATCCGTGGGAAGGCCCGCCGGCGCCCGATCGCGACGCACGCGCAAGCGATTTGTTGCGCTACGGATACGAGCGCGTTGCGGGAAACGAATACAGTCTGCTCTTCCGTCGAACCTATGGCACAGGCAATTGAACAGCCCGCGAAGGACGCGCAGACCCGGAACTCTGCTCTGGCGGCGATTCGACTCCTGAGGCCCGAGCAATGGCTGAAGAATCTATTGGTGCTTCTGCCACTGCTGATGTCGCACCGCTTTGCGGAGGCTGTTCTGCTTTGGCGAGGAGTGTTCGCGGCCGCCGCGTTCAGTCTGGTTGCCTCCGCGGGTTACATCTGGAATGACTGGATGGACCGGCGTGCGGATGCTCTGCATGCTCGCAAGCAGACGAGGCCGCTGGCTTCGGGAACTGTAAAGGGGCGGCAAGCTCTTGCGCTGGGGCTTGCGTGTCTCGGGTGCGGGTTCGTGATCGCATGGCTCGTCGAGCCGGAGTTGGCCGGAGTTCTTGCGGGCTACCTCGCGGTGTCGTTGTTGTATAGCACGGTGCTCAAGCGGGTCGCACTGCTGGATGCGTTGTTGCTGGCGGGCTTCTACGGTGTCCGCGTGTACGCCGGCCATGTGGCCACGGGAATCAGGCTCTCGCAATCGCTCATCGGATTCTGTTTTGCGGCTTTCTTCAGTCTGGCGATGCTGAAGCGCTACTCCGAACTGATGTTGTCCGATCGCGGCGCAGTGGAAGGGAACCGGCGCTCCTACCGGCACGAACATCGCGAATGGATGATGGTGCTGGGGCTGGCTTCGGCCCTGATGAGTGTGGCCGTGGTGGCGTTCTACGTGGAGGGCGAGATGGCCAAAGGCTTGTATCGTCATCCGCATGTGCTGTGGCTGATATGTCCTCTGCTGGTTTGCTGGTTTGCGCGAGCTTGGGTCCTGGCGAAGAGAGGGATGATGATCGACGATCCACTGGCCTTCGCCATGCACGACCGGACGACCTGGGCGATGGTGGCCGCGATGGCCGTGGTGTGGCTCTCGGCTTTGTAGCGCTACGGTGTCGCGGATCGCGCGTTCATTCCGAAGTGTGAGATGCCATCCTGCGACAGGAGTTCGTCCATGACTGCCGAATAGAACGTGTCGCTCGCACGGCGCACGGCGCTCTCGTTGTGATCGGGATAGGCGAGGTGCTCGAATTCGTGCAACATCACGCCGAGCAGCGCGACACGGAAGTGCAGCGCTTCAAACGCGTCGCCGGCGGCAAGTGAGGATAGCGGCTGCGGTCTCCAGTTACGAATCGCTTCCCATGCAAGGTCGATCTCACCCACGTCACTGCCCATATCGCTGGCAAGCCGCTTCGCCAATCGCGACTCCGTGCCGCGAGGGTGATGATGCCCAAGGCAGGTGCACACGTTGTGTGGCCGCAGCACAACCACGACCATCGCGGGCAAGCGCGTCAGCATGTTCCGGTAGGCGGCGGCGACGTCCGCCTTCAGCGGGGGGAGTGTGTGCAGCCAAGCTTCCTGAATCTCTTCCGCGATGTGAGGCTGGTTGGCGGGATAGCTGAGGAGGAGCAGCGGCCATTGCGCGGGTCCGCGGACCAGCATTTGTCCGCGTCCCTCGAACGCGTCCAGCATGCGGCGAAACAGTCCCGGAGTGTGCAGCCCCTTGCGCTTCACGCGAATCATACACCGCCTAAATCCGCACTTCGCGAACCTTCTGTTATTCTCAATATAGGCGCCTCTGCATGCGTTACGCCAGCCGTACTCCAGGCTACATTTCCAACGAGTTCTTCCCCCCGGGGGTGAAGTGGCTTCTGATCAGCAATATCGCGCTGTTCGTGATCTACTTCCTCGCCACCGCTTTCGGTTTCGGGTATCCGTTCCGCGCTTTTGGGCTCATCCCGCGGGACGTTGTGGAGTCGTTCGCGATCTGGCAATTCGTCACCTATTTGTTTCTGCATGATCCGGGCGGCTTCAGTCACATCCTGCTCAACATGTTGACTCTCTACATGTTTGGTGCTGATCTGGAACGTTCGTGGGGAACACGGGCGTTTTTGAAGTTCTACTTCCTGTGCGGAATCGGCGCGGGCGTGTGTGTTGTGATTGCGAACGCACTGGTTGGAACCATGGGCACCCGGACGATTGGCGCCTCTGGTGCGATTTACGGTTTGTTGCTCGCTTTCGGCGTGCTGTATCCGGATCGCACGGTGCTGTTCAGCTTTCTGTTCCCGATGAAAGCGAAGTACTTCGTGATGATCATCGGAGCAATGACCTTCCTGTTGACGATCGGGGCCAGTGGCGGGAACGTAAGCCACTTTGCGCACCTGGGCGGAATGATCTTTGCCTACGGCTACCTGAAGGGGCCCCGTCTGCGGTGGAGCCCTTGGGAGACGCTGCAGCAGATGTATCGTGATTGGAAACTCCGCCGCGCCAAGAAGCGCTTCCAGGTCTACCTGCGGAAGCAGGATTCCAAGCGTGATCCCTACGTTCATTGAGAATCTTCACTGAGAATCTTCACTGGGCATTGCCCCCGCGGCCCCGCTCCGTGACACAATCGGATCAGGATGATTCGACGTCAATTTTTGTTGAGCACTGGGGTTGCCGGCGCGCTTGCTGGGCGCGACTGGAATGAGGATCCAAACTACAAGGTGGTGACGCGCTACCGGCCCTCGCCGCGTTACGATCTGCCGGGCCGCGTGGTGCGAGTGCATGCGGCCGCATCGATTGTGGAGACCACCGCGCAGGCTGATCCCGCGGTGGTTCGCGAGATGATGGCACAGGGTCTGACACGGCTGACCGGCGACAAAGACTATCGCGATTCGTGGCGGCGTTTCGTGGGGCCGCAGGACGTTGTCGGGATCAAGGTCAACGCCTCCGGCGCGCCGAAGATCATGTCGCATCCGGTGGTGGTGGGGGAGATCGCGCGCTGCCTCACCGAAGTTGGCGTGAAGCCCGCGAACATCTGCGTCTATGAACGGTTTCCGGATCAACTCGAATCGATCGGCTATGAGAAGTATCTGCCCGCCAGCGTGAAGGTGCTCGCGGTGGAGCCGCGCCGCAACATGATCCGCGAGTATGATCCCTACACCTACGTGGAGGCCAACTTCTTTGGCGAGGAAGACACGCGATCGAACCTCATCCGTATGGTGGCGGAGCGATTCACGAAGATCGTCAATGTGCCGAACATGAAGGACCACGGTGCGTCGGGAGTTACGGGCTGCCTGAAGAATATCGCCTATGGCAACTTCCACAACGTCGCGCGATCGCACGCTTTCACGAAGACCCATACGAAGACGTTCATCGGCAAACTGGCCGCCGTGGAGCCGTTGCGTTCGCGCACGGTGCTGCATGTGATGGATGGGCTGAAGAGCATTTGGCATGGTGGGCCCTTTGAACGTTCGCCGAAGTTCGCCTTTTTCCCGAAGCAGATGATGTTCGGCACCGACCCCGTGGCGGTGGATCGCATCATGCGCGATGTAATCGAGGGCAAGCGCAAAGGGATGGGCGCGGTATCGGTGTTTGATCGATCCATGGAGACGACGAAGGATGTGAAGGCGATGGATCCGAACAAGAATCGCTACATCCGCGAGCCTGGGCACATTGAGTTCGCCGCCACGCAGGGCCTGGGCATCGTCGACATGGCGAAGATCAAGCTGGAGGAGATCCGGCTGGGAGACCGCGCGTGATTCTGCACTTGCTGTTTGCTTTGCCTGCGATCTTCGATGGCGGCGATCCGTCACGCTATGAAGTGGTGCCGCCGCCGCGCGTGCAATATCGCATGAACATGGCCACCGCGACGCGTTCGCCTTGGGTTGATTCGAACATCTGGACGTACCGCCGCGCGCCCGCGAAGAAATATCTGTGCGACGTGCGCAAATCGTCGGTGGTGTTGGCGATGGCGGAGGCATTCTCGCAGAATGTGGATGTCGCGCTGCAGATCGCGCCGGAGCAGAAGAAGGACTTCGATGCGATGACGGCGTTTCTAAAGTCGTTGCCCGACGGGCCGCGCACGAAGTGGCCGAATTTCGCCGTGGCGGATGATGGATCGGAAGAAGCCGGCGAGGCGTTGAAGCTGCTCTCGCGGCGGAACCTGCTTTATGCGAAGGATGCGCGCGATGCCGTGAAACTGCAATTGAACAAGGAGATTCTGGATCCCTATCAGTTCGCGGTGGATG
>JAEUQE010001259.1 GCA_016789785.1 Bryobacterales bacterium | reverse complement strand
GGCCACATCGTCGATGCCAACCCGGCCGCCCTCAGCCTGACCGGGCTGGCTCGCCGCGAACTGCTGGGCACGCCGCTGCCCCGGCTGTTCGCGGCAGGCGGCGACAAGGCCGAAAAGCACTTTGCGCTGCTTGCCGAACAAGGCATCAGCCACACCGAACTGACGCTGGAAAATCGCTCCGGCGAAACGTTGACCGTGCAAATCGCCTCGATCGAAGCGGCTGCCGGGCGTTTCGTGCATTTTCTCGACGACGTCAGCGAAACCCGTCGCAAGACCGCCGAGCTGGAAGCCGCACGCGCCCAGGCCGATGCCGCCAACCAGGCCAAGAGCGCCTTTCTCGCCAACGTCAGCCATGAGATCCGCACCCCGCTCAACGGCATTCTCGGCCTGACCCAGCTGGCGCTGCTGCAGGATTTGCCGCCGGCGCTGCGCGACACGCTGGAGAAAATCGCCGGCTCCGGGCGGCATCTGCTGCAATTGCTCAACGACCTGCTCGATTTCGCC
>JAEUQE010001258.1 GCA_016789785.1 Bryobacterales bacterium | reverse complement strand
CCAAGCTGCCCTTTGCCGGCTTCGTGGAAGGCACCTCGGGCACCGAGAAGGGCCAGCCCAAGCCCAACGTGTGGTCGGACCGCGCCAAGTTCGACGAAGGCGCCAAGAAGATGCAGGAAGAAGTCGCCAAGCTGGCCGCCGCCGCCAAGGCCGGCCCGGATGCCTTCAAGGCGGCCTTCGGCGCTGCCGCCGGCACCTGCAAGAACTGCCACGACAACTACCGGGTTCAGTGAGCCCCCAAGCTCGCCGGCGGACCGGCAGAGCCGGATCCGCGGCGGGGTGTTGCATCAGTCACCGGCCGGCCGGCAGCCCGGCGGGGTGTACTGCGGCTGCAGGTCACGCGCCTCGCAGACCCAGCCTTGCGCCGGGTCCAGCCGCCAGCGCACGCGGCGGCCGTCGGCGCCCTTCACCGCCAGCACCAGCTCGATCACGCCGCCCTTCAGTTCCAGGCTGCGCACCTCGCTGTTGGGCACGAAGCTCGCGCCCACGTCCTGCAAGGTCTGCG
>JAEUQE010001257.1 GCA_016789785.1 Bryobacterales bacterium | reverse complement strand
TCGGGTTCCGGTTCGTCGAGCGCGCCCCGGCGTTCGTCGCCCATTGGATCGCCGCAGAGCCAGTTCGCGTGGCGTTTTGCGCCGGATTCTTAGCGGCCTCCTGGAAACTGCCGCAGCTCCGGCGAGATGTGTTGCTTCTCGGGCTCTACCCGGCGGCGGTGCTCTTGGTGCTTGGTACCAATTATGTGGAAGTGCGCTATTCGCTTTCTGTGCTCCCGTTCGTGGCGCCCTGGATCGCCGCTGCTTGCCTCATGCCGAGATCTGTGGTGCTTCGTGGATTCTTCAGCGCGGCCGTGCTCGTCGCAGGGCTGCTCGGATCGACGCGGTATCTGTGGCTAATCCAGGAGTCTGATACGCGTCAGGAGGTGCAACGCCTGGTGCCCGCGTTCTCGGAGGCAGGCTCCTCCGTCGCGATCGACGCGTCGCTGCTTCTCGGATCGCCCGAGTTGCCCCGCGGGGTTTCGTTATTCCCGCCGAGGGGCGATTTCAAACCTTGGTATTTCAA
>JAEUQE010001256.1 GCA_016789785.1 Bryobacterales bacterium | reverse complement strand
TGCTGGCACGCATCAGCCACGACGAAGTCGAAGCCTTGTTCCGGGGTTGCGGCTGGACGCCCTACTTCGTCGAGGGCTCCGACCCCGCCAGCATGCATCAGGCGATGGCGGCGACCCTCGATCGCTGCATCGACGAGATCCGGGCGGCGCAGCGTCAGGCGCGCAGTTCCGGCGTTGCCCACCGTCCGCGCTGGCCGATGATCGTACTGCGCAGCCCGAAGGGCTGGACCGGCTGCTGGAAGACTGGCTGCGCAGCTACAAGCCGGACGAACTGTTCGACGCCGATGGCGCGCCGGCGCCGGAAATCCGCGCACTTGCGCCGGCCGGCAGCCGCCGCATGGGTGCCAACCCGCATGCCAATGGCGGCATCCTGAAGAAGGCGCTGCGCATGCCGGATTTTCGCGATTACGCGATCAGGGTGGACAAGCCCGCCCGGATCGAGGCCGAAAACACGCCGCCGCTCGGGCGCTTCCTGCGCGACCTCATGAAGGCCAACATGCGCAAC
>JAEUQE010001255.1 GCA_016789785.1 Bryobacterales bacterium | reverse complement strand
ATCGCCGAGCATGAACACTTGGCCGACTGCATGGCCGCGACCCTTGGCCAGTACCTCCTGCACATGGAGCACGGCGCCGAGAAGATCCGCGACATGATCGTCGACGACCTGCGCGCCGCCCGCGCCGGCGGCAATCACGAGCACGCCCGCTGCCTGCTGCTGTCGCTGCGGCAATTCCTCCATGACTATCCCGAGGGCCGCCGCACGGCCTGACAGCCCGCGCCGGCCAGCTGCCGGCGCTGGTCTGGTGGGCGGCCGGCCATCGCCGCCCTTGCCCTTCGCCCGCGATCGATGGAAGCTGCCGGAAAGGTGGTTGTTCGTCGGTCGCGGCTTTCCGCGCGGTCGATGCGCCGTCTTTCCAGCAGCGGAGCGCGCGACCATGACCACCGAACCCAGCTCGCCAGCAGCACATCCGCAGGCTTGGCTCACGACCATTGCCGCCGGCGAGGCCGCCACCCGTGGCCGCGCGCCGGCCTTCGCCACCCTGATCGCCCACGGCTCGATG
>JAEUQE010001254.1 GCA_016789785.1 Bryobacterales bacterium | reverse complement strand
TCGCCACGTTTGAACCATGCCAACGTCAGCGCGATCAGGGCCTTGACGTAGAAAAGAACGATCCCGGCGGCGATGGCGAGATTCCCCAGGCGGGAAAACAATCCCAATGGGATGAGAACGAATAGCGCCACCAGCATGAGCCAGATCGAAGGCGCGAGGATCGCATACACTTTGCCGGTGGGCGGAGACCAGGGCCGGCTTGGACCTACCAGACCCTCCGTGTTCCACGAGAAACGGTACAGGGGGCGGTGAGGCAGCAGCGGGTTCGGCAAGAACGGCTCTTTTCCTCGGACCTGGTAGCTGTCCGCACCGAACAGGGCAATCCACCGGCCTTTTCTGCCGGGGGTGAGGAGAGCTTCATTGCTTGCCAGGAGCAAGGCAGAGTCGTACAGGTACAACCCGACCATGCCGACAACCAGCAGCATCTCCGGGTGCGGGACGATCAAGATTCTTTCTTCTTGAGTACGGCGCGCAGACCGGCGAAGGCGGCAATGACCGCGCCAAC
>JAEUQE010001253.1 GCA_016789785.1 Bryobacterales bacterium | reverse complement strand
CTCGAGGGCGTGCGGGGCGCTGCCGAAAGGCGTGATCGGCACCCCCGAGATTCCCTTCATCAGGAGGCACTGGTCGAGAATGGGACGCAGCGACTCGAGCGCGGGTGGCGGCGACTTGAGGAAGCTCTCGGGCGAGGAAGGCCAGAATTGATCCATGATGACCCCGTGGGGCATGTACATGAACCCGAGCCGGACCGGTGGCTTGGAGGCGGTCGCGCCCTTGGCCGTCTCGGCCCAGCCCATCGTTTCGAGCAGGGGCAATCCGAGCGAGGCTCCGAGTCCACGAAGGCAGGTGCGGCGGCTGATGAGGTGCGTTGAGGCCATGGGGAAAGATGGGGGTTAAGAGACTGTTAATCCTGGACACGTCGATTCAAAAACGGATAGCTCGTCACGACTTCGCTGATGAGCGTCTGCATCTTGTGACCGTCGCCGGCGATGGTCTTGTGCAACTGGTCGACGACGATGAGATCGTACCCGTCGAGCTGGCGGCAGAGAGCGTAGGCGA
>JAEUQE010001252.1 GCA_016789785.1 Bryobacterales bacterium | reverse complement strand
ATCAGCCTGGTCTTCGATCACGAGCCCACGCTCGAAGAGATCGAAGCCAGTTACCTGCGCAAAATGCTGCGCCGCTACGGCGGGCTGCGCTACAAGGCGGCCAATGCACTCGGCATCAGCGAACGCCACGCCTACCGGCTGATCGACAAATACGGCCTGCGCGATCTGCCCGAATCCGACGACAGCGCGCCCAGCCCGCCGGGCCGGCAAGAGCGCGAATCCTGACCCGCATCGGAACGCGCCGCAGGGCGGCGAACGACGCCGCGCCAAACCACCCGGCCGCAGCCGCCGGCGCGCTCGGAATCCAGAACATGCAGGGCTGGAAGCCACATGGATAGGACTTCTACGGCCTCCTTGCGCTGCGAAGCGCATGGAATGGCGCTGCTGGCAGTGCCTGCCCGGAAAGCGGCTGTTCATGCGGATCCTGGCTTGGATAGCGGCGACCTCGAGTTCCTTGAAGGGGGAAAAGCAAGCCTTAACCCCAACGCTGTGACCTATCGCATTT
>JAEUQE010001251.1 GCA_016789785.1 Bryobacterales bacterium | reverse complement strand
GCAGCACGCTCTCCAATGACCAGTTCGCCAACGAACGATTCCATTACTGCCTCTCGAATCCTCCTTTTGGTAAGAAATGGGAAAAGGATTCGGACGCTGTAAATACCGAGCACAAGGAAAAGAAATACGACGGGCGCTTTGGCCCTGGCCTGCCGCGCATCAACGATGGTTCGATGCTGTTCCTGATGCACTTGGCCAGCAAGCTGGAGTTGCCCGAGAACGGCGGTGGCCGTGCCGCCATCGTGCTATCAGGGTCGCCGTTGTTCAACGGTGGGGCAGGCTCAGGGGAATCCGAGATTCGCCGTTGGCTGCTGGAGAACGATCTGGTGGAAGCTATCGTGGCGCTGCCCACGGAAATCTTCTTCCGTACCGGCATCGGCACCTATCTCTGGGTGCTATCGAACAAGAAGCCGAAAAACCGCCGGGGCAAGGTTCAACTGATCAACGCCACGGACCTTTGGACCTCGATCAAGAACGAAGGCAACAAGCGCCGAATCATCAGCGAT
>JAEUQE010001250.1 GCA_016789785.1 Bryobacterales bacterium | reverse complement strand
ACTCTCGATTCGAAGGGGCAAGTGGCGAATGTGGTGGAGAACGTGGTGGTGTGTCCGTGGAATGATGCGGCGGCGTTGGAGCGATGTTTCGAGCGGTATGAAGATCAGATTGCGGCGGTGATCACGGAGCCGGTGTTGTGCAATAGCGGATGTTTGATGCCTGAGCCGGAGTTTCTGGAGGGCTTGCAGCGGATCCCGCGGGAACGTGGGGCGCTGCTGGTGTTTGATGAAGTGATTACGGGGTTCCGGATGGCTCCTGGTGGGGCACAGGAGGTGTTTGGGATTGTGCCGGATCTGGCGACGTTTGGGAAGGCTGTGGCGGGCGGGATTACGTTGAGTGCGTTCGCGGGGAAGAAGGAATTGATGGAGAGCATGCTGAGCGGGGTGGCGTACGGCGGGACGTTTAATGGGAATCCTCTGGGGATGGCGGCGGCGGTGGCCACTCTGGATGTGTTGCGGGATGGATCGGCGCTGGCGCATGCGAATCGGATGGGGGAGATGCTGCA
>JAEUQE010000124.1 GCA_016789785.1 Bryobacterales bacterium | reverse complement strand
AGACTGTAGGTTGCGTCGAGAGCGAAAGGCGGTTGCGTCGGCGTGGCGATTTTCTCCCCCGCCATTCTCGCATAGGAATCCGACGGCCTCCAATCCGGTCGATGGGAGTGTCGATGCGAGCGGCGCTGGCCCGAGTGGTACGGGCGATCCTCCGTGGATCTGCGATGCAGAGGCGGACTTGGCCAGAGGCTGAGCCGAGGCGAGTGGTGAAAGTTCGCGCCTTGCACGCAACAGTAGGTCGGCGACGGTGAAGTCGTCACCCGGGCGGCGCCAGGCGATACCCGCGCGTAGCGTCAAGCGGCGATTGGCTTTCGATCCAAACACCCGCTGGAAGCGGCGTTGAATGGCCGCCAGTTGCAATGCGGCCTCGGACTCTTCGCGGGCGATCAACGACAAGGCGAAGCCCGTGGAGTCGACGCGGGCCAGCGTTGCCGGTGCGTCGACGAGGGAACGCAAGAGATCGGCCGTCTCAGTGAGTGCGAGATGTTCTTCCTCCCTCCCGTAAACCTGACCGATTTCCGTGAGACCGTTCACTTCCAGGAAAACGATTCCGAGCAGGTGTCCATGGCGCCGCGCGACGGCCAGGCCATGGCTCGCAAGAGTGTCGAGGCCTCGCTGGTTGTAGAGTCCTGTGGACTCGTCGCGCCAGGTGAGTGTTTGTAAGTCGCAAAGGATGCGTGTGCGCTCGACCGCCAACCGCAGCGAGTGCGCCAGAGGCACACAGTCCAGCGTGGACTTGGCAAGGAAGTCCTGCGCGCCTGCGCGGACCATGCTGATAGCGAGATCGGGATCGTCCTCTTCGGTCAGAATCACGACCGGGATCGTCGGGGCGTGATGGCGAAGACGAAGATAGGAGTGCAGGCCAGCGCTGTCCGGCAGAGCCGGATTCAGCAGCACAATGTCAAAGATGGCCTCCTCGGCGGCGTCCTCCAATACGGTAATGGCATCGGTGAGCCGTTCGAGATGAAACAACTCAATGCCATGCATCCAGCCGCCACCGAAGCGGCCTTCCTCGAAATCGGCGAGCAATTCCTGAATCCAGCGGGAGTCCTCCGTTTGGCCGTCGATCAGCAGGACTCGAATGGGACGATTGGTCATCCTTGCACCCTAACCAGTAGTGCCGCAAGGACGCCGAGATTCTCAGCAAAACTCAGTAGCAAGTTGATATTCCTTCAACTTGCGATAAAGCGTGGTCCGGCCGATGCCCAAGAGTGTGGCCGCGACGCCGCGGTCGCCCCTGGTGTGTTCCAGGGCCTGCATGATCGCCCGGCGCTCGAGTTCCACCAGCGGAAGTAGCGGCACATCGAACGGCCGGCTCGGAGGGGTGGTGCTCCGCATGGAATCGTTGCGCGCCAATTCGAGGGGAAGTGGAGCGCTGGTGGATCCGGAAGAAACGGAGTTGCCTGCGGCGGCCGAAAAGAACGCGGGCTTTTTCGCGAACACGTGATTCTGGACAGCCGAGGGCAGTGCATTCACCGTAAGCAGCGGACCGGAGTTGATCGCCACCATGTGCTGAATGCTGTTCTCAAGTTCCCGGACATTGCCCGGCCAGTCATAGGACGTCATGGCGTCCACCGTTTCCTGAGCAAGCTGATGCCCGTGCCCGTACATCTGAAGGAAGTGCTTTGCCAGCAGCGGAATGTCGTCCTTCCGTTCCCGCAGGGGCGCCAGGCGCACCGAGACGACGTTGAGCCGGTAGTAAAGGTCGCGGCGAAACGTGCCTCTCTCCACTTCTTTGGCGAGGTCGCGGTTGGTGGCGGCGATCACACGGAAGTCCGACCGGCGGGATTGCAGGGAGCCGACGGGGCGGAATTCCTTCTCCTGCAGTACGCGGAGAAGCTTGGCCTGCAAATCGAGTGGCAGTTCACCGATTTCGTCGAGGAACGCCGTGCCTCCGTTCGCGGCTTCGATCAAGCCCATCTTGGTGCCGACCGCACCTGTAAACGCACCTTTGGCATAGCCGAATAGTTCGCTTTCCATCAGCGTCCCAACCAGGGCCGAGCAATCAATGGTGACAAAAGGTCCGATCGGGTTCTGTTGGTGGATGGAACGCGCCACCACTTCCTTGCCTGTTCCCGTCTCACCGAGAATCAGAACAGGCCAGCGTGCCTGGCCCATCTTCTCGATGGTTCTCTGTAAATGGCGGGTCCGATGGGAGTTGCCAATCAAGGTCGTCTCTGTCATGGGAAGCGCGGAAAGCATATCGTTTTTGTCCACCAGTTCCCCACACCGCAATGTCCACGGCGGGTCCTTATTAAATAGTGCGGCGAGCGAATATAAAATCTAACCTTTTGTTCCCAGTACGGCAATACCACTTTATGCGTGGGACGAAACTCTTATAGGGTGACCCCCCTATCCCCTCAAAATGGGGGGATAGGGTGGTACTCGGATTTGTCCTATGTCGCGTTGCTTTCGGGCGTTCCGCGACGGCGTGAGTGAGTGGGGCGGGCAGCATCTGAGGCAGCGAGTTCCCTGGAGGGGACGGGTTCCGGATAGAGAGGGGCAGGCGCCAAGCAGGATTAAGCCCTCCGAGAGGCGGGGAGACTCAGGCTCGCCTTTCTTGAACAATGGGAGGAACGGGCGTTTTCCTGGCTCGCGCCGTCGTGGGCTGTCGAGACGGGACTGATCGGATCATCGCTCATATCTTCGGCCGTCTGCACTACTACTCTTTGAGCTTCGCTTGCGCCTCACGGATACCGGCATTCAACCAGCCTCGCTCGTTCGAATTGCGAGACTGGCTCAGCAGTTTCCGCAAGGCCTCAATCCGCACCCGCCAAGCCGGGCGGCTCTCTGGGTCGGCCTCGATTGCGGCATCAGCGAGGTGGAGCGCTTCCAGAGTCTTTCCACCGTTCAGGTGCTGCCGTGCGCGAGCGGCCACCTTCGCAGCGCCACCAGCCATCTCCACGAGATCCGGATAGACCGCCTTCGGCGGCGTGGCATACATGCTGGCGGGATTGCCATCGAACCAGCCCGCGTAGCCTTCATAGATCCCGCGCACGGACCAGGGTAGATTCCCGTACCCTTCCCCGACTCTCAGTTCCGCCGGAAGATTCACCTCGCGCATGAGCGTGAAGACATCCTTGCCTTCGTTCATGCCCTTGACCGTCGCGTCGTGCACGTGACGGATCGCGGCGGTGTAGGTGAGAATCTTCTGTTGTACTGCCGAGGCTCCCTTCACAGGCTGGCCATGGCTTGGCAGCAGCAACTCCGGATTCCAGGAGCGCACCTTGTCCAAAGAGGCGATGTACTCCAGTGGCCAGCGCGGCCGTGTTCCGCGAAGCGTATAGAGGTTGGGAAACGAGTCGTAAATGTTGTCGCCAGGGAAGGCGGCTTTCCACTGCGGGATCCAGACAGAGAGATGATCAGGAGTTTCACCGGGCGTGTGATGCAGTTCGAACTTCACGCCGCCGAGTTCGAACTGATACGAGTCATCGAACGTGATGTCCGGAATGAGAGGAGTCTGGCGGCCTACGTCCTGGCGGGGGGGGCAGGCCAAATTGGGCTGCGCTTCTTCGTCCAAGGAAGCCGCCAATCAGCACCTGGTGTTGGCGAAACTCGATGAACTGCTTCTGTACGATCAGCTTGGTGCCAGCCTGACGCCATAGATCCACTCCGCCGGTGTGGTCGGCATGTCCATGCGTCAGAATGATGTATCGAACATTGCCCGGTTGCGCCTGCTCCAACAACTTTCGATGCTGTGGCGCTTGCGGGAGGAACGATGTGTCGACGATCACGCTTCCCGCGGGCGTCTTCACGAGATATGTATTGCCGAAGCCCACGGCCATCCATATGGAATCTGAGATCTGGATGGGAGCGGTGAGGTTGCGTCCGGCCTGCAGAGGATCATCCTGCTCTGGCGCGAATGCCTGCGATTGGGCATGAGCAGGGAATGCCAGCAACATGGCGGCCGCAATCCGGAAGGACATGCGGATGATTCTACCCGAACAGCAATGCCGGGATGAGTGTACGCTACCGAGCCCTGCGCCAGATCAGGCGGTAAGTGATCATCGCGCCATCACGCTCAGTGATCGCGGTGAGAATCAGATCATCACCCGCAAACTCGAAGTGGCGACGTTGCTCCGTGCCGATCCACCGGGCGAGCAAACTTGCTTCGACGCGATGCACCACGTCACCGGCGTCCTCGTCCACATGAAACGGCCCGCAGTAGGCGATGTACTCGCTCGCGGAAGTGTGGCCGCGCTTCATGACTTGTCCACTCATGAAGCCATCACTCGAGTAGACGAGGAGTCCCACCGCATCTTCACCGAGAGGAAAGCGAGGTTCCTGTGAACCGCTGACGCACTCATAGGAGACAAGGCGCCATGTTCCATGGAAGCGATGAGCGAGGGCGGCGGGCTGCGATGAGTTGTTCATCTGGAGTGTTCTCTCTATTCTCGAACGACCATTGCGTCGCTGACAGTCTCGCGCACACGGAAGAGCAGTTTGTGCGCTTCATCGATCGAGTCTTCACTTCCTACCAGCACGCGCCATATGCCGTCATCTCTCTTCGACCGTGCGATGCGGACGTTGCTGAAGCCACGAGACAGATCTTTGCGCAGACGCTCCGCCAGGTCACGTTCACGGAAGGCGCCGGCCTGGACAGTGAATGGACCTTGATCGAGCCGCGCGTTGGGAGGCACTTCGAGCACACGCACTCGCACGCGAGTGGTGCCGGGTCCGATCATGTCAATGCGGCGCGCCGCTTCACGTGAGAGATCGATGATGCGTCCATCAATGAACGGACCGCGGTCTGTGATGCGCACATCCACTTCACGATCGTTGGCGAGGTTCGTTACGCGCACTTTCGTTTCGAACGGAAGCGTGCGATGCGCGGCGGTGAGCTTGTTCATGTCGTAGATCTCGCCGTTCGCCGCTTGTCTGCCGTGATAGGGATCGCCATACCAACTGGCGATGCCGTTCTCCGTGTCACCGGCGCGCGGCATCGCCGGAATGGATGTTCGCGAACGCCGTCCACACGCCATTGTGAGAAGCATCACAGTGATGACGGGGACGAGCGCGAGTGTGGTGAAGAGCCTCAAAAGCACCTAAAACAATTCTACGCAGAAACGTTTTATGGTCTGGAAGGGTGTCTTCGAATTCGAAATGAGCTTCGCGCGCATTTTTTCCTTGACTTTCCTCTCGAACAACCTTATATATGAATCACGCTGCGATCTTTGCAAGATCGCCAAAATCTGATGTTAGGGAGAATCAATCGATGAAGAACGCAACCAAGAAAGCTGCCAAGAAGGCGCCCGCCAAGAAGGCTGCTGCAAAGAAGAAGAAGTAAGCCAGGCGGATCAAGGTTCGTCAACCAGGGGCTCCGGGAAACCGGAGCCTCTTTCTTTTGATGGCTGCGGATCGAAGCGTAAGCCGCGATGCGCGCTCACTGCGATGTGAATCAGACGGTCCTTGCGAGTGTCGCAATCGCCTGTGCTTCCGCGGAACGTCCTTCACCGACGGGTCCCACCTTTTCCGCGGTCTTGAACTTCACGGATACACGATCCAGTGCGAGACCAAGACACGATGCGAGACTCTCTCGAATCGGCAAGCGGTAGTCCTTCAACTTCGGACGTTCCAGAATCACAGTCGAGTCGATGTGGACCAACGTAAAGCCTGCTTCGCGCGCGAGCTTCCATGCATGCGCGAGCAGCTTCATGCTGTCCGCACCTTTCCACCGCGGATCGGTATCCGGGAAGTGCATGCCGATATCGCCAAGGCATGCCGCGCCGAGGATCGCGTCGGTGATGGCATGCGCGAGGACATCGGCATCGGAGTGTCCGTCCAGCCCGAAGTCACACGTAATGGTCACGCCACCGAGAATCATCAGACGTCCCGTTGCGATCCGGTGCACGTCCCATCCGAGTCCGGTGCGGTATTCGATCACCGTAGCCGTCCTTGCGCACTCACGATCGATGGGATGAGAAAGGAAAGGCGCATGTTGCGATCGACTTCGAAGATCACTTCGCCTGCTCCTGCTGGAGGTACAGCCGCGCGAGATCGAGATCGGAAGGCTTCGTGATTTTGATGTTGCGATCCGAGCCAGCCACCACGCTCACTTCCACTTCTTCCAGGCGCTCCACGAGACTCGCTTCATCGGTCCCTGTGAAGTTGTCTGCCTTCGCGCGCTCGAATGCGAGTTTGATGAGATCGAAGCGGAACACTTGCGGTGTCTGCGCGAGAACCAGGCGGTCTCTCGGAATGGTGGCGCGAATCTTGTTCAGGTGCACCTGCTTGACGGTGTCGACGGGAACGATGCCGACGATCGCGGCGCCGGCTTCGGCGGCTTGCGCGATCACCTTTTCGATGGTTGCCACCTCAATGAAGGGACGCACGGCATCGTGCACGGCGACCAGCGTCGTATTGGGAGCGAGAGTGGAGAGCGCGTTCTCAACGGACTGTTGCCGGGTTTCGCCGCCTTCGACGAAACGGACCGCCTTGGAGAAGTGCTCCTTTTCGACCAGTTCACGAGCCCATTCGATATTGTCAGCAGGCAACGCCACGACGATTTCGCGCACACTGGCACACGCGACGAACTTGCGTAGCGTATGAACGAGGATGGGCGATCCATCCAGCAACAGAAACTGCTTGCGGCCCGCACCGGCCTTTTCCGGTTGAAGACGCGCCATGCGCGTGCCCATACCGGCAGCAGGAATGATCACCGAAACATTCATGTGTGTGTTCCTTATTCTACCGCGAGGGTGGAAGAAGGAGACGGAGAAGAAAAATGAGAAGGCAGAAGCCACAAGCCGACGGCGCGGCGTCCGGCGAGAGGCCGGCAACCTGCAACGCAAAGTCCGGATCGGGTGTGGACCGATCTTTAGTTTCCGGGTGGCGCGGCGGCGGCTGGATGATGCTCGCGGCCGGGCTTCTCAGGCGCGGGATGCTTCTCGTGAACGCCGTGCACACGCTCGTCGTACTTGCCAAAGATCATCTTGCCCGCCGTGGTCTGCAACACGCTGGTGACAGAGATGTCGATGGTCTTCGAGATGAGGCGCTTGGCATTATCAACCACCACCATGGTGCCGTCATCCAGATAGGCGACGCCCTGGTTGTATTCCTTGCCTTCTTTCAGGATGAAGACACGCATCGTTTCGCCAGGCAGAACAACGGGCTTCAGCGCGTTGGCGAGTTCATTGATGTTCAACACATCCACGCCATGAAGCTGTGCGACTTTGTTCAGGTTGAAATCGTTGGTGACGATCTTGCAGTTGTACAGCTTCGCCAATTCGATGAGCTTCATGTCGACGTCACGCACCTGCGGGAAATCATCCTCGACGATCTGGATGTTGAGGTCGGGCATCTTCTGAATGCGCTGCAGAATGTCGAGACCACGGCGTCCGCGATTGCGCTTCATCGAGTCGGCCGAGTCCGCCACGAGTTGTAATTCGCGCAGCACGAACTGAGGGATCACCAACGCGCCGTCGACGAAGCCTGTCTCCACAATGTCGGCGATACGGCCGTCGATGATGACACTGGTGTCGAGAATCTTGAAGGCATGCTTCTGGACCTTCTCGCCACCGAAGACACCACCAAAAGCGGCAAGGTTCAGCAGGTCCCCCTTGTTGGCGCCGAGGATGAGGCCGACGTAAGTCATCAGCAACAGCACAAGCAATTGCAGAAAAGGAATAGTGGTGGCATTGTCAGGAAGCGCCTGGCGCAGCACGAGTGAGATGAAGTAGGCGCCGATGATGCCAAGAATGCTGCCAATCGCCGCCCCAATGAGCCGCTTCAGGCTGACCTGACGGACCCGGATCTCAAACAGGACGATACCGACGCCGAAGACGAGCCCGATCAGAGCGGAGAAAACTGGCGCGAGGGCGAAGGGCTTGAGAAAGAAAGCGCAGACGGTGATCAGCAGGACGAAGAAAAGCCTAATGACAAGCAGGTCGTTCACGTTCCCATCCCCCTTTGGATGGAGAGGCCGTCGCGCACAGCACGCGAGACTTCTGGTTAACCACTATATCACCGAGTTGCGGATGGATGAACGTTGCTGTGTGGGAAAACGAGACAGGAAGGAGCTACGAGGAGAATTGAAATCGCGGCCCCATCCTGAGGATGTGGACCGCGATTCGATGAGGTAGGAAGAGGAGAAGTCCTAAAGGGCCTTTGCCAGCTCTTGCGCAAAAGCGCTCTGCGGCTGAGGGGCCTTATTCTTCTTATGCTTTTTACCGCCGCGCTTAGGCCTGTCAGCGCTGTTGAGAGCGTTCTGAGAGGTGGCAGCCTGCGGCCTCATGCCTTTCGATTTTGGCGGCTGCGCCGGGTTGGCCCGAAGAATACGATCTTCAAGCGGGGCCCGGTCGAAGCGGCGGATGATGGAATCCATCTCTTCCGCGTTCGGCGCCTCAATGAAGGCGAAGCCCTTGGACTCCTGGGTTTCGGGGTTTCGGATCACCTTGACTTCATCCGCGACCAGGCTTTCCGCCCTCAGCCAAGCGAGAATGTCGTCTTTGGTAACCCAGGTAGGCAGGTTGCCAAGAAAAACCGTAAAACTCATTCGGTGGTGTAAATCACTCCGTTGGGGATTCTTTGGTGGGCCCGTCCGTGGACGCAGTCCATCAGAGCAACTTCATCGTATCACAGCTTTTTGCGGGTGGCAAAGACAATGTGAACCAGACCACATAAATATCGGGGTTCGGAGCGATTTCGCATGCGGACGGTGAGTGAATCGCGGCCAGTGCGCGTGGCGAATCGCGGCGCACCGTACGGAATGCCTTCCAGAGTCCGGCTGCCCAGGTCCGCGCCGGCTGGCGCAGGCTTTGGCACCGTGGAGGTTTATGCGTGAGCGGCCACTTGATAGTGCGAGAGCAGGCGATCCTCGAAGCCGTAGTCGATCAGCATCTTGGTCTTGTTGCGCGTGTACCAGCGGTACGTTTCCTTGAGTCCATCCATGAAGGGAGTGGGCTTGAACTTCAACACGCGCTGGGCCTTGCTGATCACCTGGGTGATGGCGGGCAGATCGAAGTAGACGCCGAAGTAGAGTGGAGCTTTCATGGGATCGCCGCCGGAGGCAAGAATGCGCTCCCGGGGAATGCGTACCAGCGAGGGCTTTTTTCCTGCGGCTTCGCCGATGGCCTGCACCACCTCCACCTGCGTCAGCGGGCGCGAGTTGGCAACGTTGAACGCATGCCCCACGGCGTTGGGCTCTTCCATGGCGCGAAGGCAAGCCCACACCAGATCCTTCACGAAGACGAACTGCATCAACCGGCGGCCGTCGCCGGGAATGATGATGGGGCGGCCATCGCGCATGCGATCCCAGAAGAAGGCTTCGCGGTAGAACGGATTGCCCGGCCCGTAAACGTAGGGCGGGCGCAACGTCACTACCGGCGTTCCATAGCGCTGATGCATGCGGAAGAGTTGACGTTCGGACTGCGCCTTATTGCGAACGTAGGTATCCGGGTGGTCGTCCACCGCCAGCGCGTCTCCTTCATGATGGTTCAGGCCGTCACCATAGGCGGCCACCGAAGACATGTAGACGTACCGTTTCAGGTTGTCGCCGCAAGCTTTCACGGTCCCCTCGACGTGGGTAGCGGTGGTGCCGCGCTGCCAGTCGTACACGTTGTCAAACACGACTTCGAACTTGTGCTCTCCGATGGCGCGCTTCACAGCGGCAGGGTCATTGCGGTCCGCAGTGAGGTTGCCGACCTTCTTGCCGAAGTCGTGCTCCGGCTTGCGATGCAGGATCCATACTTCATGACCTGCTTTTTGCAGGGATTGGACAAGGGGGCGGCCAATGAAGAGCGTGCCTCCAATTACCAGAACTTTCATAGGTAATGTACAGCTTGCCTTTTTGGAATTCTCTAGTCGTAGTATTCGAGACCAAGGTGCGTGATGAGATCCTCACCGCGCATCCATCGCAGTGTGTTCTTCAACTTCATGAGCTGGATGAAAATGTCGTGCTCGGGATACAGGCCCGGAGCGGTCATCGGCGCCTTGAAGTAGAAGGAGAGCCATTCCTGGATGCCCTTCATGCCAGCGCGCTGTGCGAGATCGAGGAACAGCACGAGGTCGAGCACCAGTGGCGCGGCCAGGATCGAGTCCCGGCACAGAAAATCAATCTTAATCTGCATCGGATAGCCGAGCCATCCGAAGATGTCGATATTGTCCCAGCCCTCTTTCGCATCGCCGCGGGGCGGGTAGTAGTTGATGCGGACGGCGTGGTAGAGGTCCTTATAGAGTTCCGGATACAGGTGCGGCTGCAGAATCTGCTCCAGCACCGAGAGCTTCGTCTCTTCCTTCGACTTGAAGGAGCCCGGGTCCTCCAGCACCTCGCCGTCGCGATTGCCCAGAATGTTGGTCGAGAACCAGCCGCTCATGCCGAGCATGCGAGCCTTGAAGCCAGGAGCAAGCAGCGTCTTCATGAAGGTCTGCCCGGTCTTGAAGTCCTTGCCGCAGATGGCGATGTTGCGGTCGCGTGCAAGGTCGAGCAGCGCGGGGATGTCGGTAGTGAGATTGGGTGCCCCGTTGGCAAAGGGAGTTCCCGTCTTCAGCGCGGCGTAGGCGTAGACCTGGCTCGGCGCGATGTCGGGATCGTTCTTCGCCAGACCGGCTTCGAAGCTCTCCAGCGTCTGATGAACCGCGGTGGGCGTGTGGAACACTTCGGTGGAGCCGCACCAGATCATTACCAGACGGCTGCAATCGTTGGTCTTGCGAAAGTTCTCGATGTCGGCGATGAGGGCCTGCGCCTTGTCCATCTTCGAACCCTGCGTCTTGACGTTGGGTCCGTGAATGCGCTTCACGTACTCCTGATCGAACACCGCCGCCATCGGCTTGATCGACTGCAACGGCTGTTTCACCTGCTCAAGCAGCGCGGGTTCCAGGACCTTTGCATTGACCGCGGCTTCGTAGGCGGTGTCGGGATAAATGTCCCAACCGCCGAACACGAGATCGCTCAGGCCGGCCAGCGGCACAAAATCCCTGATGAGCGGTGTGCGTCCGTCGGTGCGCTTTCCCAGGCGAATGGTCGCCAACTGAGTCAAGGAACCGACGGGACGGCCAACGCCTTGTTTGATTGCTTCCACTCCAGCGATGAACGTGGTGGAGACAGCTCCGATACCGGGAATCAGGATCCCCAGCTTTCCTTCAGCCGGAGCGATATTTACAGAACTGTTGACAGGCAAACTACGTATGGCTCCTTCGAATTGTCGCGTGGGACGCAACTGAGGTGTGACAAAAGCTTCAAATGTTATACTATCATCTTGGATGGCGTTCCGCGCGGGTAGTTCGATTCCAACTGTCATTGCCGACGATGAATCGCTGGCCTGCGACGAGCTTGTTTTCCTGCTGAAACAGTTCCCCGACATTGATGTGATTGGTGTTGCGAATAACGGCGTGGAGGCCGTGGAACTGGTGGAGGAACTGGAGCCGGATCTGGTCTTCCTGGACGTTCAGATGCCTGGCCTGGATGGCCTGGCCGCAATCCGGCGCATTCGCGAGAAGCACTCCGGCAACTCCCCCTACTTTGTACTGGTGACGGCATTCGACAACTACGCCGTGGAAGCGTTTCAAGTGGAAGCGATGGACTATGTGCTGAAGCCTGTGGACAAGGACAGGCTGGAGCAGACGATTGAGCGGGCGAGGCGGTTCGTTTCCGAGAAGCAGGCGCCTCCGCAGCCGGATGTTCCGCAGCCGCAGAAGCCTGCGCTACAGCGTAACAAGGTTCTGGTGAAAAGCGGTGCGCGGAACTTCATTGTCGACGCACACGACATCATCTACGCGACGATTGAAGATGGCTTGATCACGGTGGTGGCATCGAACCTGGAAGGCCAGTCGAACTACCGCACCATCGAAGAGTTACAGTCGAACCTGGATCCCGACGTGTTCTGGCGTGCGCACCGGTCGTATCTGGTGAACATCAACCGGATTCGCGAAGTGGTGCCATGGTTCAAGTCGAGCTACCAGTTGCGCATGGACGACAAGCGCCAGACCGAAATTCCCGTCAGCCGCGTGCAGACCAAGCGTCTGCGCCTGCTGCTGAAGCTCTAACTTCGCGACGTCGCGAAACTTCCGCGGGCAAAATGCATCTCATCCTAACAGGAGGCGTGTTTCCTTCTGAATGCGGGCTGTCGTGCGCTGGAGAAGCGCACGGAATGCAGTGAGCCTGGTTACGGCTCTCAAGGCGGCTCGCGATGGCGACGCGGGGGTTCCGCGAAACCCAGTTGTTACAATGAAGGGAGCCCGAACGTCCATGCTTGCTACCATTACCCTCGCTGAGGAAATCCTCGAACTGAAGCGCGAGAAGCGCGCCGTGTTGCTTGCACACCACTATCAGGAATCCGAGATTCAGGAACTCGCCGACGTGATTGGCGACAGTTTGGAACTCGCGCGCAAGGCGCAGCAGTTCGAAGGTGACGTAATCGCATTTTGCGGGGTGTGGTTCATGGCGGAGACCGCGAAGATCCTCAACCCGTCGCGGATTGTCGTGGTACCCGACAAGGATGCGGGATGCAGTCTGGTGGACGGTAGCCCCGTAGAGAAGGTTCGCGCGTTCAAGCAGCGCTATCCCGATCACGTGGTGGTGAGCTACATCAATACCTCAGCCGCGGTGAAAGCCGAGAGCGACCTGATCTGCACGTCGCGCAACGCGGTGGACGTGGTGAATTCGATTCCCGCGGAGAAGCCGGTGCTGTTTCTGCCCGATATCAACCTCGGCAACTATGTGAAACGGCAGACGGGCCGTGAGAACATGCGGATCTGGCAGGGCGCCTGCTTCGTGCATGCGACCTTCCCCGCGCGCCGTCTGGTGAAGGCTCGCAGCGAATATCCGAACGCGCTGGTGGCTGCTCATCCGGAGTGCCCCTCCGATGTGCTCGCCATGGCGGATTTCATCGGCTCCACGTCAGCCATCATTGACTGGTGCGTGAATCACGAGTCAAACGAGTTCATTGTGATGACCGAGAGCGGCGTGCAGCACACCCTCCGCAAGCGCGCGCCGCACAAGACGTATCACTTCGTTGCGAACGAGCAGTGCAATTGCAGCGAGTGCCCCTACATGAAGATGAACACGCTCGAGAAGGTACGCGACTGTTTGCGCGACCTCACCCCGCGCGTGGAACTGCCGCCGGATCTGATGGAGCAGGCGCGCAAGCCAATCGAACGGATGCTGGCTTTGCGATAAATCATGTCCCAACTCGTCGACACCTACGGCCGCCAGCACGACAATCTGCGGATCAGTGTGACCGACCGCTGCAATATCCGCTGTTTCTATTGCATGCCGGAGGACGCGAAGAACTTCCAGCCACGCGCGGAGATTCTCACGTTCGAAGAGATCGAACGTTTCGTGCGTGTGGCGGCGGGGCTGGGTGTGACGAAGATCCGCCTCACCGGCGGCGAACCGCTGCTGCGCAAGGATCTGCCGGTGCTGATCGGAAAGCTCGCGGCCATTCCCGGAATCCGCGATCTCGCAATGACGACGAATGGAGTATTGCTGGCGGAGCAGGCCGAGGCGCTCTACGCCGCGGGATTGCGGCGGCTGAACGTACATCTCGATACGCTCGACCGGGAGCGCTTCCGTCACATCACGCGGCGCGACAACCTCGGCCAGGTGCTGGACGGGATCGAGCGCTGCCGCGAACTCGGCTTCGGCCCGATCAAGATCAATGCGGTGGCGGTGAAGAATCTAGTGGAGCCCGACATTGTGCCGCTGGCGTGCTTTGGCCGCGAACGTGGCATCGAGATCCGCTACATCGAATTCATGCCGCTTGATAGCCAGGGGCTTTGGGATCGGGAGAAGGTGCTCCTGATGGACACGATGATCGAGATGCTGAGCCGCGAGATCTGCCCGTTGGACGCGATTCCGGATCAGGATCCGCGCGCACCCGCAACGGAGTTTCGCTTCCGCGACGGCATTGGCGGCGTGGGCTTCATCGCGAGCGTCAGCAAACCGTTCTGTCTCAACTGCAATCGCATCCGGCTGACGGCGGATGGTCACGTCCGCTATTGTCTGTTCGCCGTGGAAGAGATGAACGTGAAGACGCTTCTGCGCGATGGTTCCGATGACGAGGCGATCGCGAATCTGATTCGCGAGAACATTCGCGCGAAATGGCTGGGGCACGAGATCAACACCACCCGCTTCGTTCCACCACCGCGCCCGATGTACGCGATCGGAGGTTAGCGTGGTTTACGCAGTCTGGTTGAGCGGCTTCGCGCTGCTGTTCTGGATCGCGGAACGCCTGTTGCCCTGGCGCAACCAGAAACTGATCCGCAACGGGCTGTTCAGCGACGTCCTCTACATTGTCTTCAATGCGCACTATCTCGGCATGCTGGTGGGCGTTGGGATGGCGTATCTGCTGCGCTCCTTCAATCCGAAGCCGTATGTGGCGCTGAACATCATGTCGGGTCTGCCGTTCTGGGTGCAGTTCGTGGCGCTGTTTCTGATCCTGGACTTCCTCAAGTATGCGATCCACAACCTGCTGCATCGTGTGCCGTGGCTGTGGCGGTTTCACAAAGTGCATCACAGTGTGGTGGAGATGGACTGGATCGGCAATTGGCGGTACCACTGGGGCGAGCAGTTCGTTTACGACACGCTGCTCTATGTGCCGATGGCGTTTTTCGGTTTCGCTCCCGCGGTGATGTTCTGGAATGGAGTAGTGGCGACGTTCTTCGGCCACTACGCGCATGCGAACGTGCGGATCGGGCTCGGGCCGCTACGGTACTTCTTCAACTCACCGCAGATGCACATCTGGCATCACACGCATCCTGATTGCGGTCCCATCAACACGAACTTCGGCATCGCGCTGAGTGTGTGGGACTGGCTGTTCGGCACAGCCTACATGCCGAAGGAGCAGCCGAAGCAACTCGGGTTTGCGGGGATCGAGCAATACCCGCGGGGCTTCCTTGGCCAGTTCCTGGCGCCGTTTCGTTGACGATGCATTCGCGCTTTGCCGATCTTCGTAAGCGCCTCGTCCGATCCGCGGTGTAGCATGGAGCTAAGCCCGCTATGAACGAGATCATTTTTCTAGTTGAGGAAGCGCCCGAGGGTGGATTCTCCGCAAGAGCACTGGGGTACTCCATTTTCACGACCGCCGGCTCGGAGCGGGAACTTCAAACGATGGTCAAGGACGCGGTCGCATGCCATTTCGATGACGGCGAGGCTCCGAAAATGATCCGCCTCCACTACGTTCGAGAAGAAGTGATACAAGCGTTAAGCTGCCAAGAGACCTGAGCGGCCCCGACCTCATCGCTGCGCTCGGGCGTCTCGGCTACACGCAGACGCGGCAGACTGGCAGCCACGTACGGCTGACAGTTTCGTTGCCGAGGCAAGCGCATCTCACGGTGTCAATCGAGGCGGCAAGGGCGGCCACCGCAACTTTACGCATCCGCGGGTAGTGAGGCCAGTCACCATCTCAGGGGCTGCCGGTGACGACGCGAAGAGGTATCAGGAGAAAGCTGTCGAGTCCGCAATCGCGGAGGCTAACCGATGAAAGAAAGTGCGCGTTATGTGAAGATCGTCGAGTGGTCCGATGAGGACCGCTGCTTCGTGGGTAGTTGCCCGGGACTCATCTACGCTGGCTGTCATGGCGACGACGAATTGGCAGTTTTCGAACAACTATGCATGGCAGTCGACGAAGCGATCGATCTCTACAAGCGAGACGGCAAGCCACTTCCTCCTCCGACCAGCGGACGGGGTCTCGCCAGCAAGATACTGAGCGTTGCGTAGATTTCGCGGTTCTTGCGCGTCGCGGAGTACTAAGATACGCAAGCTGGCAGATCAGATTGTTGGCTGATCTCCGCAGCCGTCTGAATCACCGCCTGCCGCATGGCGCAGCGCTTACGAGACCGCTTTCACAAAGCGGCGCACATAAGCTCCGCAGCGGGCGTGAGCGGCCAGATTGGTGGAGTCGTGAATTTTCGCGCTGGAGAGCAGCCCAGCGCGGCGTATCAATCCGGGGTGCGGATTGAGAGCCGAGACAGGGTATTCAGCGAGGCTGGTTGTAGCTGAACGAAAGCTGCAAGCGAATCTGATCACCGCGGAATTCGGCGGGTAGCGGCGGAAAAGGATTGGATGCGCTGATGCCGGCCACGGCGGCGCGATCGAGCGGCTCGGCGCCTGACGGCGCGGCGATCACGAGCTTGGGAACACTGCCGTTCTTGGCGATCGCGAATTGGATTACTGTCCGGCCACGCCTGCCGAGTCGCGCGCTTTCGGGTATCACCGCGAACCAGTTGCGGCGCACGGCGGAGAGCACGGTGACAAGGTAGCCCCGGAAGTCGGCGCCCTGCGGATCGCTCAGCAACTCAAGCTGGCTGCCCATCTTGCCCGGTGCAGCTTGCTGGCTCAAACTCTCACCAACGCTCGGCGCGCCATCGACGTCGTCGCCGACCACCAGCCGTCCGCCGGGCCGGCGCACCACACGCGCGACCGCTTCATCCACGCCCGACTTCGGCACTTCGATCTTCACAGCGGAGGGCCGCGTTCCACCCGATACATTGCCAGTCCCGGTGCCCATGCTCGATACGCTTTCAAAGGAAATTTTTGGCTTCTCGGATGGACGCTCGACGGGCGGCGTGGGTGGCGGCGGGACATTGGAGAGACCGGTGCCGGCCGGAGGAAGTTGTGCGACCTGCGGAGCCGTGGTCTCGATTTTCGGAGCGGCGGGCAATTGTGGTGGAGCTTGCGGAATCGCGGTGGCAGGCTTCGGAGAAAGCGGGGCGCGCTGCGGCGGCGCCTTCACTTCGGGCCGTGCGACGAGACCAGGAAGGTCCAATTCCGTCGTGGGCTTATTGACGTTCGGAGCCTTCTGCGTGAGATCACGAAATACTTCCGGCGGCGGGGCGACCAGCGGTGTCACCTGGCGAACCACGATCTGCGGAAACTGGCGCTCGCGCGGAGGAGGCGCGCTGAGATCGACATTCATCAGCACGAGGGTGCCGAGGATGTGCACCACAACGGACGTGATCGCAGACGTCCGGCTCCGCTTCGGATCAGACTGCAAGTGAAGCAGGAAGTCCGGTTCGGGCGTAGGAGTTACAGGAGGATCCGCCAAGGACTTCATCGACGTTGACTAGCTCAGACCCAGAGACCTCTTCACCAAAGCTGCGTGCTCTTCGATCTTATCAAGAATCCCGTAAGCCACTTCGAGCGCACGCGAAGCTTCGTCAATTCCCACCAGTGGCTTCTCCCTCTTTTGGATGCAATCGAGGAAGGAATCGAACTGCAGTTTTAGCGGTTCGCCTTTCGAAATCCCGAGAGGCTGAAATCCGATCTGCTGATTGCCGGACACGTTGATGGCGATGCCATCCTGGCGGCTGTAGTCGATCGAGACGTACTGGTGTGGTTGAAAGAGCCGCATCTTGCGCACTTTCTCGGTGGAGACACGGCTCGCGGTGAGGTTCGCGACACAGCCGCCTGGAAACGCGAGCCGGATGTTTGCAATGTCCACCTTGCCCGAAAGAATGGAGATGCCGGCCGCGCGAACCTCTTCGGGCGCCTGCCCCACCATGTCCAGCACGAGATCAATGTCGTGAATCATGAGGTCGAGCACGACGTCGACATCGAGACTGCGCGGCGTGAAGATGCTCATGCGGTGGATCTCGAAGAAGAGCGGAGTCGTGACGATCTTCCGCAGGGCAAGCACCGCCGGATTGAAGCGCTCGAGATGGCCGACTTGCAGAATGCGGTCCGTTCCCGCAGCCTCCCGCAGACGCCGCGCGCCTTCGAGGCTGGACGCGACGGGCTTCTCGATCATGACGTCGATGCCGGAGGTGAGCAGCGCGCATCCGATATCGGCATGGGTTTCCGTGGGCGTTGCGACGATCGCAGCGTCGACGCGGCCTTTGAGTTCCTCAAGGGAGGAGACAGCGGCGCAGCCGAACTCCTGCGAGGCGGCCTGCGCCTTGGCCGTGTCGATGTCAACGACTGCGGCAAGCTCCGCGCGCGAAGACTCCTTGATCACCCGAAGATGGTTGCGGCCAAACGCGCCCGCGCCAATCACTGCGACTTTCATTCTTCCTCCGGGGGATAGCCTACCACCGCGATACCCGCGTCATTGGCCATATCGAGAAGCTGCGCACGATCGAGCAGAAGTGTCCGTCCCGCGTCCACCGCCAGCGCCGTGGCTCCGGTCTCCTGCATGGTTGTGATGGTTTGCGGACCGGCGACAGGTACATCAAATAGCAAGTGCCGCCTGCGCCGGGACACTTTCACCAGCGTGATGGGACGGCCATTGGCAAGCGCCGACGCGCGGCGCAACATCCCGTCGGTACCCTCCATTGCTTCCAACGCGAGACAGGCCCGTTCGCAGATCGCCGCGCTCTGGCCGACATCAAAACCCGCAAGCGCGTTCGCAATGCGCCGGCCGTATCGGACGTCTGCTTCTTCTTCCTTGGTGAGCTTGCGGCGAGTCATCGCGCCTTCGTTCGCCAGCAGCGACTTCAGCAGAAATGTCGAGTCCCGCAGGTGGATGCCTTCATCTTCCAGCACCTTCGCCACGCCGCCGATCAGCGCATCAGTGTTCTTGCCCTTGAGCGACAGGAGCAACTTGGCCAGTCTCCAGTCGGGACGAATGCTGGAGAAGATCTGCACATGCTTCACCTGGCCGGCCATCACCAGTTCGGTGACGCCTTCCTGCTTCAGCAGCTCGATCAGTTTCGTAAGTTCGCCAAGCGAGATCCAGTAAGTGCGGGTGGCGAGCGCCTCGATTTCGGGCGATGCCTCTTCCTTGATGCCAACCGCAATCACCTCGTGACCCAGCTTGCGAGCCTCCTCCAAAGCCAGGATCGGGAAGCGCCCGTTGCCGGCGATGAGTCCGTACTTCACTTGATCACACCGCGTTCGGAGGATTGAATGAAGGTGATGAGTTCCTCGATCTCCGCGCAGGGAGGCAGTTCGGCACGGATGCGCTCGATGGCCTGCGAAGTATTGAGCTTGGCGCGGGTGAGCAAGCGGAGTGCCTTGTTGATCGCGTCGACAGTTTCCGGGGAGAAGCCTCGGCGATCGAGTCCGGTCTTGTTGGCACCATAGCTCTTCGACTCGCGAGGCGTGGTGGTATTGGAGAACGGCATCACATCCTGCGTGATGACGCTGTATCCGCCGATGATCGCGTGCCGGCCGACACGGCAGAACTGATGCAGACCGGTGAATGCGCCGATCACCACCCAGTCGCCGATGGTGACGTGTCCGCCACAGGTGGCGCCATTGGCCAGCACACAGCGGCTTCCGATGTGAACGTCGTGCGCGATGTGCGAGTAGGCCATGATCAGGTTGTCGTCGCCGATGCTGGTCACCAGTCCACCGGCATCGGTGCCGCGATGAATGGTGACGAACTCGCGGATCTTGTTGCGATGCCCGATGACGGTCTCCGCGCGCTCACCGCGATACTTCAAGTCCTGGCTGGCGACACCGACAGTCGTATAGGGATAGAAGAGGTTGTCGTCACCGATGCGTGTGGGGCCTTCGGCGTAGATGTTGGCCATCAGCCGTGTGCGTTCGCCGATTTCCACTTCGGCGCCGATGATGCAATAGGGACCGATCTCCGCGCTGCTCGCGATTCGAGCTTGCGGGTCGATGATCGCGGTCGGATGAATCGCCATGGATCGCGGTGCTATGCGGGAGGCGGTGTTTCTTCGCGATCGGCGAGCTTACACATCACGGTCGCTTCGGCCACCACGTTGCCGTCGACAATCGCCTTGCCCGACATCTTCGCCACGGTCGACTTGCGGCGCTCCACTTTCATCTCAATGCGCAACTGATCGCCGGGCACCACGGGACGGCGGAACTTCGCCTCTTCGATGCCGATGAGCAGCACAAGCTTGTTCTGGCGATCGGGAATGCTGCGCAGCACCAGGACTCCGGCAACTTGCGCCATCGCCTCCACGATCAACACGCCGGGCATCACGGGGAACTCGGGGAAGTGGCCCGAGAAGAATGGCTCGTTGGCGGTGACGTTCTTGATGCCGACGATCCGCTCTTCTTCCAACTCGACAATGCGGTCCACCAGCAGCATCGGGTAGCGATGCGGCAGGATGTCACGAATCGCCATGATATCTAGACTTTGCATGTAAACCCGCTATTATAACAGGCGATGGACGCTATCCTTTCCTACATACAATCCAACCAGACGGCTCTGATCGCGACACTGCGCGAGATGGTGGAGTGCGAATCGCCGTCGGATGATCCGGTTGCGGTGGACCGCTTCGTCGATCTGATGGCGGCGAAGGCCGCCGGCATCGGCAAAGTGAAAACGATCAAGGGCGGACACTTTGGACGTCACATGCAGATTGAGTTCGCGCTGCCGGGCAAGAAGAAGTCCGGTCAGATTCTCGCGCTCGGGCATTCGGACACGGTTTGGCCGTTGGGCACACTGAAGTCGATGCCATTCCGCCAGGCCGATGGCCGCCTGTGGGGACCGGGAGTTCTCGATATGAAGGCGGGCGTGGCGTTCTTCCTCTATGCCATGCGAGCGCTGCGCGATCTGGAAATTCCAGTGAAGCGCAAGGTGGTGCTTCAGTTGAATTCCGATGAAGAGGTGGGCAGCGAATCGTCGCGGCCGCTGACGGAGAAGGAAGCCAGGCGGAGCGCGGCGGTGCTGGTTCTGGAGCCCGGCACGGGGCTGACCGGCAAGCTGAAGACCGCGCGCAAGGGCGTCGGCGGATATGACGTGGTGGTGCGAGGTGTGGCCGCGCACGCAGGTGTCGACTTCTCGGCTGGCGCCAGCGCGATCGTCGAGCTTGCACGCCAGGTCGAGAAGATCGCCGCGTTCACCGATCTGAAGAAGGGCATCACAGTGAACCCAGGCGTAATCTTCGGCGGCACACGATCGAACGTAATCGCGGCACAGGCGGGCGCGGACGTCGATATCCGGATTTCCCGGCTGCGCGACTTCGCCTCGCTCGACAAGAAGTTCCGCGGGTTGAAGCCTGTGGACCGTCGCTGCAAGGTGGAAGTGACGGGCGGGCTGAACCGTCCTCCGATGGAACGCAGCGCGGGGATTGTGAAGCTCTTTGAAACGGCGAAGTCGCTGGCGGTGGGCTTGGGAGTGAACCTGGAAGAGTCGATGACGGGCGGCGGATCGGATGGCAACTTCACCGCTGCGTTGGGAGTACCGACCTTGGATGGCTTGGGCGGCGTGGGCGAGGGCGCACACGCGGTGAACGAGAGCATTCTGGTCGACCGGATCGTGGACCGGGCGGCGCTCATGGGCAAGCTGGTGGCGGCTCTGTAACTTAGTACTCCTATTCGAAAATACGGTGACGTATTTGGTGGGCCGCTTGAGTGACGTATTCTGATAGTCTGGTGTTGGAGGTCCGAAGCCTTCAATGCCGCGTAGAAGCCCATTCGATACAAACCTTTCCAGTGAGGAGAGACGGTCGCTGGAGTCTGTGGCGCGGAAATATACGTCACCGTATTGTGATGTCATTCGAGCCAAAATCATTCTCCTCGCTGATGAGGGGCTCTCCAACGATGTCATCGCCGGACGTCTGGATACGCCGCGCCAGATTGTCAGCAAGTGGCGCAAGCGATTCGCCCTCGCTCGATTGCCTGGCCTGGAGGCGCAGCCTCGGGGCGGGCGTAAAGCCCGCTTTTCCCCCCAGTCTCGTCATTCAAGTTAAGGCACTGGCCTGCGAACTGCCCCACAAACTCGGACTTCCGCTCTCCCGTCTCTCCATCGACGAGATCCGACAGCATGTCATTTCGCAAGGCCTCGTCGCCGAGATCAGCGGCGCAACCTTATGGCGCTGGCTCAGCAGTGATGCCCTTCGGCCTTGGCAACATCGAAGTTGGATCTTCCCCCGCGATCCGCACTTCGCCGACAAAGCCGGGCCCATCCTCGATCTGTACGAACGCGTTTGGGACGGTGCGCCACTGGGCGCTGATGACTATGTCATTTCCGCAGATGAAAAGACCAGCATTCAAGCCCGCCTGCGTAAGCAACCAACCTTGCCGCCTGCGGCCGACCGCCCCACGCGCGTCGAACACGAATACTTTCGTGGCGGCGCCTGGGCCTACCTAGCGGCCTGGGACGTTCATCGCGCGAAGGTTTTCGGGCGCTGCGAGAAGAAGAACGGAATCGCCTCTACGGATCGTTTGGTCAGTGATGTCATGAGCCAAGAGCCCTACCGCTCGGCACGCCGCGTCTTCTGGATCATGGACAACTGCTCCGCGCACCGAGGCAAAAAAGCCGTCGATCGCTTCCGCTCGCAATGGCCCAATACCGTCCTAGTCCACACTCCCGTGCACGCCAGTTGGCTCAACCAGGTTGAGATCTACTTCTCGATCGTCCAGAGAAAGGTCCTGACGCCCAACGATTTCTCTTCTCTGGCCGATCTCGAACAGCGCCTCCTCGCTTTCCAGTCTCATTATGAGCGGTCCGCCTCGCCCTTCAAGTGGACGTTCACCCGCCGCGATCTTCACACCCTGTTGGCCAAGATCGCTGCTAAACGGCTGGTTCGCGCAGCCTGACGGAATACGTCACCGTAATTCTGAACGCGAGTACTAAGCCGGTTATTGCTGCTCCGCGGGCGTTGCCAGGCGCTTGGCAGGGGCCGGCGTTGCGGGCTTGGGCGCCGCGGGCTTTTGCGTTGCGGGTGCGGCGGCCAACAAGGGCTTCAGCACCTTGCCTGCGCGCGCCCCAGTCGACTTGTCCTGATCGATCGCAACCACGCCATTCACGATCACATAGGGCAGCCCCTCCGGAAAAGCGAGCGGCTTCGTGAACGACGCTTTGTCCTGGACGCGATCCGGGTCGAACACCACCAGATCGGCAGCCATGCCGGGAGCGATTCGTCCCCGGTCGAGCAGCCGCAGACGGTTCGCCGCCAGGGAGCTCATTTTGCGAATCGCGGCTTCCACGCTGATGACCTTCTCCTCACGGACATACTTCGCCAGTATCCGTGGGAATGAGCCGAATGCGCGAGGGTGCGCCCCGGTGGCCGTTTCGATATTCGCCGGCGGGGCGTCCGTGCAGAAACTCACCCACTCGGTACGGAGCGCCATGTGCTTCTGTTCCTCGTTCATGCTCTTCGGATTTACGTTGGCATCGCGGAGGACAAGGTCGAAGAACGCATCCCAATCGTCTTTCAACCAGATCCGCGCGATTTCCGCAACGGACTTCCCTTCGAGCAGCTTATCCTCCCGCGCCGGCAATTGCGCCACCAGTACGTTGTCCCAGTTCCGCCCGACATGCTGATACCAGTTCTCCCAGTCGCGATCGGTTTCGATCTCCTTGCGCAAGGCGGCACGGACCTGCGGCTCTCTCAATGTCGCGAAGAACGGCTTCAGGCCCTTGGCGTAGTGATGCGGAGGGATGAAGCTGCGCAACCCGATGCCATTGCGAATGTAGGGATAGATGTCGGCAGTGACGTCAAGACCGCGCCGGCGTGCATCGTTGATGAGTGCGATCGCTCTCGACATCAGAGGCCAGTTCTCTTCCCCCGCCGCTTTCAAGTGATAGATGTGCACCGGAACGCCCGCTTTCTCTCCGATCTCAATGGATTCGCGGATCGCGTGCAGCACTTGCGAGCTTTCGTTGCGCATATGCGTGGAGTAGAACCCGCCCCATGCCGCGGTGGCCTTCGCAAGCTCGACCAGTTCTTCGGTTTTGGCGTAGGTGCCGGGCGGATAGATCAGCGCCGTCGACAAACCAACAGCGCCATCCGCCATCGCTTTACGAACCAACTGGCGCATGCGGTCCAGCTCGGCTGGAGTTGGTAGCCGGTCCTCTTCTCCGATGACCGCCCGGCGGATCTGCGCCGCTCCGACATTGTGGACCACGTTCAGCGGCAGACCCTTGCGTGCGAGCAGCGCGTGATAGTCGGCGTAGGTGGACCACTTGTAGCCTGCGCGAGCGATGTCCGCCGGGAAGATGTCCGGCGTCATCGGAGCGGCGGACTGCCCTTCGCCCGCCATGATGGTGGTGATGCCCTGGCGCAGCTTACTGTCACCCGAAGCGGGGTCGAGCAGCAAGGGAATGCTGTTGGTGCCCATCATGTCGATGAAGCCGGGCGCCACCATTTCGCCGTTCAGCGCAATGGTCCGGCGCGCGGCGGCTTTTGTGAGATTGCCGATGGTGGCGATGCGGCCGGCGCGGACTCCGATATCGGCACGATACCAGGGGTTGCCGGACCCATCGACAATACGCCCTCCCTTGAGGATGAGGTCGTAGGGCTGCTGACCTAAGAGACATAGCGTCAAGGTATTCAGTAGTACTGCAAGCGTCAAAGTTTGCTCCTCCCTAAAGCTTTCCATCATACCTGTCGATCAGACTCGCGGATATGGAATCGCTCATCTGGATCCTTCTACCGGTATTTGTGGCAGCGGGCTCGTCACTCCTGTCCTTCTACATCATGCAGGCACGCCTGGAAGTGGCGGTGGCTCATGAGCGCGCCTTGTTAATGGAAGCGCAAGCGAACCTTGCGTCGCAACAAAAAGTTATGGAGGAGCGGATTCGCGCCGCGGAAGAGTGCGTACGCCGGGAGTCTCTGAACGAGTTTCTGGCTGACTTTCGCGTCGAGGAACGGCACTACACGCGCGAGAGCAAGTCGTTGTTCACGAACAAGAAGTCGATGGTGTTGCAGGAGCGGTTGTTCTTCCGCAATCTGCCTCTGTCGAACTGGGTGGAGCATGAACTGACGGTCGAAGAGGGGGGCGACCTCGCGCAACTGGCGAAGGCCTGCTCCATCTTCTCGGCGAAAGCCATCGGCGAGACTGCGC
>JAEUQE010001249.1 GCA_016789785.1 Bryobacterales bacterium | reverse complement strand
TATAGGTGATCGAGCTTGCCTCGCCGTGCAAGTCCGTACTGCCTGCCGACCCACCAGCAATGACGAACAGGGGGCGAACGGCGTCCTTTCTCCAGGCACAAACGGCGTCATACGTGAACGAGTGGGGTGTATGTTTGTGGCCGTGCAGCACAACGTGGAAGGCATGACGTTTGAGCATTCCCATCAACAGATTTCCGTTGGCTACCGCATCGTAACCTTCGCCGGGATCGATGAGCCCCGGAAGCACGACTGGGTGATGATGAATGAGCGCGATGCGGATGGAGCATTTCCTCGCTCTTTCATCGATGGCCTTCATTTGCCGATCCAATTCATCGATTGCGCCATCGTCGACTTCACCTCGATTCTCGCCATCAGTTCCGCGTCGAATGTGCGCGCACGAATTGATCTCGGCCACAATCAGCCCTTTGTCGGACTGATCTATGATCCGGGTCAGCGCTTCGGGTTGTTCAGGATCGAAGAGCAAGGGATTGCTGTCGTTCGAGGCA
>JAEUQE010001248.1 GCA_016789785.1 Bryobacterales bacterium | reverse complement strand
GACATCACAGGCGACGACCAAGAGCTTGTCGACGTTGATGATCAGCACCACATCCACTTGCTCACCGCCATGAAGGCGCTGGCATACCGCAAGCAAGATGCGGAGACATTTGACAGAGCAAAGGCTGACGAGAACGAACTCGTCTTCGCTCGTTACTGCGCGCTCGTGAAGTCTGAGTTCGAACGTGAAAAGCACAAGACCCGTGTGGTCGCATACGGGGGTCTCTGATGCAGTCCACCCACACCCCGGTAGAGCAGGATCGCCGCCACTGGCATTTGGATAAGACGCTCAACGTCTCGCATCTGCTGACCACCGTGGTCATTGCCGGATCACTGTTTGCCTACGCGAACAACATGGATCGGCGCGTGGCGATTCTCGAAGAGAAGATGCAGGTGCAAGCCGCTGAAAACCACCGCAGCGCCGGGGAAGTGCGAGAGCTTGCCGCCGACGTGAAGCACGAACTGCGCTTGCTGCGCACCGAGCTGATGAGGCTCATGGCGAGCAAG
>JAEUQE010001247.1 GCA_016789785.1 Bryobacterales bacterium | reverse complement strand
AGCGCGGGTGTCGGAGTTGGGGCTGCACGACAAGGTGCGCTTTCCCGGGTGGATCAAGGCCGAGCAGAAACAGGCTTTCTATCGCGATGCCGATGTGATCTGCTTCACCTCTGAATGGGATGTGCAGCCGCTGGTGATCCTGGAGTCCTTTGCCTGGGGCAAGGCGCTGATCGGTACCGACGTGCCGGGCCCGTCGAGTTGTTACTCCCACGAGGACACGGCACTTGTTGTGCCGCCCAAGAATCCGCGGGCGCTGGCAGATGCGCTAGTGCGTCTGGCACGCGATCAGACCTTGCGCGAAACCCTGGGTCGGCGCGCACGTGCTTATGCGATCGCGAACTATGGGGACGATGTAATCGGGGCGGCGCTGGAGAAGCACCTGTGGTTACTGATTGATCGGACGGCGTCGCGTTGAGAAACCATGACCCTATTGCAACCACGTCCGCCGGCGCGGCGAATGAGCGTGGCGTGGTGGAGCGTACGATTGTTCTTGTCTGCACGCTTTA
>JAEUQE010001246.1 GCA_016789785.1 Bryobacterales bacterium | reverse complement strand
TACCGAGGCGCGCACCCTTCGCGGGTTCGCGCCTCGTAACGTTTTGACGCAGCGCCGTTCAAATCGGATTGAATAGGAATTTTCGCGTCGATCGCGGTCAGCCATCCCGGAAAGCGTGGGAGAGTGCATCGGCGAGCGGCTTCACCAGATAACTGAGCATCGAGCGCGATCCGGTTTCGAAATAAACCTCTGCCGGCATTCCGGGCAGCAGCATATGTCCGCTGGAAAGGCGGGCGAGCTCACGCGCTGCGATTTCCACGTCGGCGCTGAAATAGCTGCGTCCGGATTTGTCGACCAGTTCGGCCGGAGAAACGCGGATCACCGAGCCTTCAAGGCGAGGCGTCGTGGCGCTGTCGAGCGCCGGAAAGCGAATGGTCGCCACCTGCCCGGCACGGACCTTGTCGACATCTTGGGTCTTCATCTCCGCGGTGACGATCAGCCGCTCGTCCTCGGGGATGACCTGGAGGATCGGGCTTGCCGGTGAGATGACGCCGCCGACCGTCTGA
>JAEUQE010001245.1 GCA_016789785.1 Bryobacterales bacterium | reverse complement strand
ATGGTCAGCGGCAGCAGGGCCTCGTCGCTGCCGTCGAAGCGGCAGCCGATGGCGCCGTCCTGGTGCCAGAAATGCGGGTGCTGGCCCGCCGGGCGCTGCGCCGCCGGGAACTGGCGCCGCACCCAGCACTGGGTGAGCACCGCCTGCGGCGGCCCCTGCAGCCGGGCGCGCACGGCGTCGCCCGCAGCGCCCTGCCAGACGGTGTGCACGATCTCGGCCGCCAGCGACTCACCCAGCACGGTCAGGCGCAGGCCGCCGCTGGTGGGCTGGGCGCTGTGGGGCATGGCGATGTTCAGCTTCGTGTGGGTGGCGCAGCAGGCGCGCGCCATCGCCGCGCTGCCCTTCGGGCTGCCGCACTGGGGGCTGTCGTTCCCGCTGGCGGCGCTGGCGGCGCTGACGCTGCGCCTGGCCGGCCCCACGGGGCTGATGGCCAACCTGGGCGTGCTGCTGCTGGCGCTGGCGTCGCTGGTGATCCTGGCGCTGGTGATGGGCACCGTGCGCGGTCTG
>JAEUQE010001244.1:270-507 GCA_016789785.1 Bryobacterales bacterium | reverse complement strand
CGCAGGAAGGCGAAGGATTTTTCGGCAATGAGCGCGGCGCTGTACTGCTTGCCGCCGAGCGGAACCTGCTTGTTGTTTTCCCAGAGGAACTCCGGGAAGTAGGAGTGCGCGTGGACCTGATGGAGGTAGCCGAAGAAGGTATCGAACCCATGAAGCCAAGGCACGCCAGTTGACCCGGCGTCGCCCAAGCCCCACTTGCCGAAGCCGCCGCAGACGTAGCCTTGCGCGCGGAGCCAA
>JAEUQE010001244.1:0-260 GCA_016789785.1 Bryobacterales bacterium | reverse complement strand
GCCGTGTTTGCCGGTCATCAGCACACAACGAGAGGGGGCGCAGACGGGCCCGCCGGCATAGGCGCCGGTAAACCGCGTTCCCTGGCGCGCGAGGGTATCGATGTGCGGGGTGAGAATTCTCTTCTGCCCGTAGCAGCCGACATCGGCGTAGCCCAGATCGTCGAGAAGGATGAAGACAATATTGGGCTTTTTTGTTTGCGCCGGAAGGGCGGCAAGCGCGCCCGCGGCCAGGAATTTTCTTCGCAGCATCAACACCAGAC
>JAEUQE010001243.1 GCA_016789785.1 Bryobacterales bacterium | reverse complement strand
ACCGCGTCGGCGCCTGACAGCCGCAAGGACCAAGCCCATGACCCTGCACCAACCCCTTGATGTCGATGCCTATATCTCGATCGAGCACCGGCTCGGCGCCCATAACTACAAGCCGCTCGACGTGGTGTTGACGCGCGGCGAGCGCGTCTGGGTCTGGGATGTGGACGGCAAGCGCTATCTCGATTGCCTGTCGGCCTATTCCGCCGTCAACCAGGGCCATTGCCACCCGAAGATCCTCGCGGCAATGGTCGAGCAGGCCGGCAAGCTGACGCTGACGTCGCGCGCCTTCCGCAACGACCAGCTGGCGCATCTCTACGAGGAACTGGCGGCGCTGACCGACAGCCACAAGATCCTGCCGATGAACTCCGGCGCCGAAGCGGTCGAGACGGCGATCAAGGCGGTGCGCAAGTGGGGCTATGAGGTGAAGGGCGTGCCGGAGGGCAAGGCCGAGATCATCGTCGCCAGCGACAATTTCCACGGCCGCACCCTCGGCATCGTCTCGTTCTC
>JAEUQE010001242.1 GCA_016789785.1 Bryobacterales bacterium | reverse complement strand
CGTGGTGCCGGCGGTCGGCCGGGAAAATTTTTCCGTCGTCGCCGAACTCGATTCGCGCTACCCCGGCTGCCGCCATGCACTGGGCATTCACCCGATGAACGTCGATCGCGCGCACGAGAGCGACATCGCGGAACTCGATGCGCTGCTTGCGCGCGGGCAGGCGATCGCGGTGGGCGAGATCGGGCTCGATTTCTTCGTCGACGGCTACGATGCGCAGCGGCAGGAGTGGTTCTTCGCCGAGGTAATACCGGATGATGCGGGGCACATAGGCGTACACCACTTTGTCGTCGGCCACGCCGGTGCCGGGGGCGTTGGCCAGGGCGACCTTTCCGGATTTGAACACGTCAAAAATGCCCTCCACCCCGATCAGGGATTCCGGATTAAAGGCCCGGGGATCGAGGAAGGTATCGTCGATGCGGCGGTAGATCACGTCCACGGTTTCGTATCCCTTGGTGGTCCGCATTTTCGCCAGGCCGCCGGTGACGATCAGGTCGGTGCTTTCCACCAG
>JAEUQE010001241.1 GCA_016789785.1 Bryobacterales bacterium | reverse complement strand
CAAGACGGTTGCTTCACAAAAGGTGGAACTGCCGGGCGGAGCGTGGGGCGATCACACCGTTCGGTTCACCTCGCTGCCGGGTGAGCCGATCGACGAGATCCGCCTTCGGATCCCGTCCGGGGAGTTGCTCGTGGACGACGTTCTGCTGTACACGCCGGAGTGAGATCACGCCGGGTTCGAGGGCAGCTTCCACGGCCCGCGCATCTCGCGGCTCAGCATCTTGCTCCCGGCTTCGGCGTTCTCGCCGGTGAACGTGTTCTTCTTCGCGTCCCACGTCAGCTTCAGTCCGCTGCGGAGTGCGATCGTGCCGAGGTGGCACACGATCACCGAGCCGGCGCCGACGTCCACGTTGCAGATCGGCTCTTCGCGGCTCTTCACGCAATCGAGGAAGTTGCCCATGTGATTGGGCGGACGCGTGCCGTAGAGCTTCGGGTCGTCCGCGCCGAGCGGCTCGGAGAGGATCTTCGGATCGCTGGCGACCACCATGCCGCGGTTCACGAAGACGGTG
>JAEUQE010001240.1 GCA_016789785.1 Bryobacterales bacterium | reverse complement strand
CCGATGGGCTGGCGCTCGCGCGAAAGCGCCTGGCGCCGCCGGGGCTTTGACTTCTTCAGGAACGGGATTCATGCTCGATGCACATGCTTTCGAACGGCTGGCCGATGTCGGCCTGGCGCAATGGGTTGCAAAGGCGCTGGTGTCGATGCCGCCACTGCCAGTGGCCGAGCCGCAGTTGCTGCGGCTGGTGGAAGTTCACCGGGACTCCCTGGTGCTCCATGACGGGCAGGCGGAACTTTCCGGCCGCGCCCATCCCCGATTGATCGCCGAACTTCTCGCGTCGAACGACGCACTGGCGGTCGGGGACTGGGTGCTGGCCGACCTGACCCAGCCGTGCTGGGTGCACGCCCGCGTGCCACCCAGGAAACAACTCGCCCGCCGCCTGCACGATGGCCGCGAGAAGGTCACTCGAGTGGTGATCGTCTCCAACGTGGACACCGCACTGCTTGTCATGGGCCTGGACCACGATTTCAATCTGCGGCGGCTCGAACGCTTCCTCGCCTTCGTG
>JAEUQE010000123.1 GCA_016789785.1 Bryobacterales bacterium | reverse complement strand
GTGGTGGCGTAGTTGCGGCTCTTCAAGAGGCGCGCGACGGTGGTTTCGTTGGGATTGAGACCGTACCAGTCACCGGGCATCAGCACGGGATGCCACGAGCCGTGCGCGAGGCCGACACGCTTCGGATAACAGCCCGTCATCAAGGATGCGCGGGACGGGGAGCAGACAGGCGCCGCATAGAATGACGTGAATCGAGTGCCCTGCTGCGCCATGCGCGCGAGATTCGGCGTGTAGCCGACTTCGGCGCGATAGGGCTGAATGTCGGCATAGCCCATGTCATCGCAAGTGATGAGGATGAAGTTCGGAGAGCGTTTCGGAGCGGCGATGGCTGGAGCAGCGAGAGAAGAGAGCAGTAGCTCGCGCCGGGAGAGCGTCAGGTTGCGGCTCATGAGGTTAGGGTATCGCAGCGGCCCGGGGCAATCGGGTGTCGAGGATAAGCGTCACACGCCGAACTGGGTCAGGTGATGGTCGAGGTGCTTATAGAGCATGTTGTTCCATTCCGCTTTATTCATCACCCCAAAGCCAAGCGACTCCTTGCCGTCGAAGTGCTGCTCACCCAGTTGTTGGGTTTTGCGGATGAACGCGACCAGACGGGCCTTCTCCGCTTCGAAGTCCTTGTCCGACGCGATGATGAAGTAGGGCGCGGTAGGACTGTTCTTCTTCATGGGCTTTTCCCCGGTCACCAATGGTTTGATGAACAACCTCATGATGGGCTTCATCAGGAAATTCGGTGGCGGATGTTTGCCCGGCTCGTAGATCGTCTCGTAGGCGACATTCAGATGCGCCAGCATCTTGTCTACGCTCATCTTGCCCCATTGGGGGTGGGACTGAGGCGTCAAACGGTCGATTCGCGCAATCACGGATTCGGCAACTTCGCGCGTGAAGATATTGGGCAGCGGCATCGACTGGATCTCCTTGCTGGGATTTCAGTACCCGGGTTTGCGACGGCGCCGTTTTCTGGCGCTTGACGATTCTAGCGCGTCTGCCGGCGAAAGCAATCAGCGGAGGCCGGCGATCCACGGCTCGATCACTCGGATAAGCGCGGGATCTGCGCGATTCGCTCAAAGTGCCGGTCGCGAGTGATCAGAGTCAGGTCGTGTTCCAGCGCAAGCGCTGCGATCCAGAGATCGTTGTCCGGCACGGGGGTGCCCGCTCGCTTCAGTTGCACGAAGAGCCTGGCGTAGTGCTCCGCAGTCTCCCTGCCTGGGAGCAGAACCGACACGGTCGGCTTTGCGAGGAAACGCTGAACCAGGGCTTCGTTGCGATGGCGCTGGGTTCCGCCGAGGAATCCAGCCTTGAGTTCTCCCAAAACCATGAGCGGAACCCAGACTTCATCGCACGTCCCCAGGCGTTCGGCCAATCGGGCATCGCCGCGCAACAGGTCTATGAGACGGTTGGTATCGACAGCGACTCTCATTTCCACTTTTTGCGGTCAATTCGCCGGCTGGCAGCGAGGATCTCATCGAAAGCCGCATCGGGAGTCCATTGCCCCACGAGATCGGAGAAGTCAGCACGGCTTCTGGCGCCTAACGCCGCTTCGCTGAGCTCTTGGACAATCATTTGGTTGAGGCTGACCTTCTGCTTCGCAGCCTTCCGCCTGAGGGCGAGATCCACTTCGCGCGGCACGCCGCGGACCGTGTACTGCACCAGAGGCGCCTGCTTTCTCATGCCTGCAGGCATCTTCGCACGCGCTTCTGCCTGGGCCTTATCTGAAGGGCCTGCTCAACTGCCGGGGGCAGACTACACGATTGCTAAGAGCGACCTTTCAGAAGCTCAGTCGCGGATTTCTTGTCGTAGTCTCGCGCCCCCAATCACAACTCGTCGCGGTCCGGGGTGCCAGCTTGAGAGCCGACGCACTCGAGTGGCGTACAGCGATCTTCGCCCGGCCGAAGGCGTCCCCTCGATAGGGGACGCGGCAGACCTGGGGGTCTGCGTTACCGTGTGCGTGAATCGGAGCACGTACGATGTCCAACCTCCAGGTGCCGGCTTGAGAGCCGGCGCACTCGAGTGGCGTACAGCGATCTGCCGGGCGAAAGCGTTCCCTCGATAGGGGACGCCCGTGTGCGTGAATCGGAGCACGCACAATGTCCGGCCTCCAAGTGCCGGCCTGAGAGCCGACACGACACCACGAGCGCATGCGCTACTGGCCGCGGTTGGCGGGTCCAGCGTCAGAACTTGACCGCTTCGCGAAGCCGGAAGCCAACCACACTCTCGCTGGGGATCACGGCGGGTTCGCCGCGAGTGACAAGCACCATGCCCGTTCCCGCACCGGCGCCTGCAGCAGCACCAATCGCCGCACCCGCACCACCACCCGCAATGGCTCCGATGGCCGCACCGGCGCCGCTGCCGATGCCGATCTTGGCCGCATCGCGCCGCTTCGTCCCCGGCGCCTGCTTCACGTAGGTGTTGCTCGCCAGCACCACCTTCTTGCCATTCACGTCGATGCTCGAAAGGCGCAGCGACAGGCGGGCGCGGCCCTTTACACGGCCGCCTGGATCGGACTCCGCAATCACACCACGTACCGGAGTGCCCTTCGGCAGAAGCACTTTGCCATCCACCGTGATCGGCGCGTACAACGAACCCTCAAAAGCTTCGCCAGACTTGTTGGACTTCGTTGAGATGGTGCTGGTGGTCATCACCCGGATGGGGGTTCCCGCGGGCAAGACGAGTTCCGGCGCAGGCGCAGCAGGGGCCGCGGGCGCAGCCGCAGTCGCCGATGCGGCAGGCGCGGACGCAACCGGAGCAGCGCCAGACGGCGGTTCGGCTGCCGGGTTCGCGGCAGTAAGACCGGTTTTCGACTCAGGGTTGACGGCGGCCGGTGGCGTTTTCGTGCACGCCAGCAGCCCCACCATACACACAAACACAGTGACTCTCTTCATCACTCCTCCGCAAAAGCTTCTTGCATCCAGTTCGCCAAAGGGAAACTCGTTGATTCTCCACCACTCAACAGACCGCTAGACAGTGCGGTCATGGTAAATCTTACAAAGGACTATCATAGAAAAGTTGTGTCCGGACGGAAAGAACGACCGCAATTCCGGAACATCAGGAGCCTGTTCATCCCATGCAAGAAGCCGTCATCATTGACTGCCTGAGGACTGCGGCCGGCCGTGCGGGCCGTGGAACACTGAAGAACACACGCCCCGATGACATGGGCGCCGCCGTGGTGCGGGCACTGCTCGAGAAGTACCCGCAGGTCGCGAAGGACGAGATTGACGATTGCATCATCGGATGCGCGATGCCGGAAGGCGAGTCGGGCATGAACATGGCCCGCGTGATCGCGTTGCGCGCGGGACTTCCACACACGGTGCCGGGCGTGACCATCAATCGTTTCTGCTCGTCGGGCTTGCAGGCCATCGCCATGGCGGCCGACCGGATTCGTGCAGGCGGCGCGGACATCATCCTCGCCGGCGGCAGCGAATCGATGAGCATGATTCCGATGACCGGCGCAAAATTCGCACCGAATCCTTGGTTCGTGGATCATCAGCCCGAATTGTACATGGGGATGGGCCTTACGGCGGAGCGTCTGCGGACGAAGTATAGTGTGTCACGCGAGGACTCCGATGCGTTCGCACTGCGCAGTCACCAGAACGCGCTGCAGGCGCAGGCTGAAGGCAAGTTCGAGGAAGAGATTGTACCGGTGGAAGTGGAATCCACCACACTTGCCAACGGGAAGCCGCAAACATCGAAGGTGACGTTTCACAAGGATGAAGGGCCGCGCGGCGATACTTCGTTGGAAGCGCTCGCCAAGCTGAAACCGGTGTTCGCCGCCGATGGCACGGTGACCGCGGGCAACTCCTCGCAGACCAGCGATGGGGCGGCAGTGGCGATCGTCATGTCGGCGAAGAAGGCAGACCGGCTCGGGCTGAAACCGATGGCGCGCTATGCGAGCTTCGCGGTGGGCGGAGTTCCTCCGGAGATCATGGGCATCGGGCCGGTGGTCGCGATTCCGAAAGCGCTGTCGATGGCGGGCATCAAACTCGACCAGATCGGCGTGATCGAATTGAACGAAGCCTTCGCATGCCAGGCACTCGCCGTGATGCGGGAAGCGGGTCTCGATCCGGGCATCGTAAACGTGAATGGCGGCGCGATCGCGCTTGGCCATCCGCTCGGGTGCACGGGAGCGAAGCTCACCGCAACGGTACTGCGCGAGATGCGACGGCGGGAAGCAAAGTATGGCATGGTGACGATGTGTGTCGGCGGCGGCCAAGGCGCGGCCGGGATCTTCGAATTGATGTAAAGGAGAGAACCAACATGGCAACCACCGCAATGGCGACCCCGAAATCCAAGGGCGGCGCGTTCTTACTGGAAACGCGAGCGCCGGAAGAGATATACACCCCTGAAGACTTCACCGATGAGCACATCGCCATTGGACGGACCGCGGATGAATTCTGGCAGAAAGAGATCGCTCCGAACGTGGAGAAGATCCAACATCAGGAGCCTGGCGTTGCTGTCTCAGTGTTGAAGAAATCCGCCGAACTTGGTCTCACCGCGGTGGTGATTCCGGAGAAGTTCGGTGGTATGGAGATGGATCTCACGTCGATGATGATCGTCGCCGAGCGGTTGTCGCGCGACGGTTCGTACTCGGCGTGGCATGGCGCGCACGCGGGCATCGGCACACTGCCCCTGCTGTTCTATGGAACCGAAGAGCAGAAGCAGCGATATCTGCCGAAGCTGGCCAGTGCGGAAATGGTGGCGGCCTATTGTCTGAGTGAGCCGCAGGCCGGGTCCGATGCCTTGGCGGCGAAGACTCGTGCGGATCTGACCGATGACGGCAGGCATTATGTGCTCAACGGGCAGAAGATGTGGATCACCAACGGTGGCCAAGCCGATTTGTACACCGTGTTCGCGAAAGTGGCTGGCGAGAAGTTTACGGCATTTCTGGTGGAACGGACATGGCCTGGAGTGAAGCCGGGCAATGAAGAGAAGAAGATGGGCATCAAGGGCTCATCCACCACTCCGGTGTATCTCGACAATGTGAAAGTGCCAGTGGAGAACGTGCTGGGCGAAGTGGGAAAAGGGCATCACATCGCATTCAACATTCTCAACATGGGGCGCTTCAAGCTGGGGCCCTTCGCAACGGGCGGCGCAAAGCACGTCCTGCAAACGAGCCTCAAGTATGCGAAGGAGCGCAAGGCATTCGGCAAGTCCATCGCAGAGTTCGGCATGATCCAGCACAAACTGGCGGAGATGGCGATTCGCATCTTCGCAGTGGAAACGATGAGCTATCGCGTGGTGGGCATGATTGAAGCGGCGCTCGGCGAGTTCTCATGGGATATGCCGGACGCAAGTCAGCGCATGTTGAAAGCGGTGGAAGAGTTCGCCATGGAGTGCTCGTACATGAAGGTGTACGGCTCGGAGATGCTCGACTATGTCACCGATGAAGGCGTGCAGATCCATGGCGGCTATGGCTATCATCAGGACTACCTGGTGGAGCGCGCGTACCGGGATTCGCGCATCAACCGCATCTTCGAAGGCACCAACGAGATCAATCGCATGCTGGCCACGGGCATGTTGTTGAAGCGCGCGCAACGCGGTCAACTGCCGCTGGTGGAAGCAGTGAAGCGGCTGCAGGGCGAGATCCTTTCGGGGCCCGGCCTGGGTGCGACGGTGGACGATGCGGCGATGGTGGCCAACGCGAAGAAGGTGATGCTGTTCTGTCTCGGCGTTGCGTATCAAACCTTCCTGAACGATCTCGAACAGCAGCAGGAAGTGCTTGCGGCGCTCACCGACATCGGCATGAACACGTTCGCCATTGAGTCGACGTATCTGCGTACGAAGCGGCTGGCAGCGGCGGGCAAGGGCGATTTTGCCGCGGAGATGTCCGCAGTGTTCGCGCGCGAGGCGATGGAGGAGATCGAGAAGTCGGCGCGTTACGTGCTGGCGGCGAGTTCCGCCGGCGACTCGCTTCGCACGAATCTCGCGGTGCTGAAGCGCTTCACGAAGTTTGAGCCGGTGAATCCCGTCACATCGCGGCGCAGGATTGCCGAGCGACTGCTCGCCACCGAGCGTTACGTCGTATCGTAGTTGGCGAGGCGCATTGGAACGGCCGCGCATCCTTCTGCTGGTAGGGCTGCCTGCATCGGGCAAGTCGACATGGGCGTCGCAACAGGGTCTGCCCGTCTTATCTTCCGACGAGATCCGGCGCCTGTTACTCGACGATGTGACAGATCAGCGCTGGAACCGGCGGGTTTTCCAACTGCTGCGGAATCTGCTGAAACAACGGATCGAGGCCGGGCGTCCGGTGACCTGCGTGGATGCGACGCATCTGACGCGGGCAGAACGCAGGCCGTATCTCGCGATTGCGGAGATCTACGGTTGTGAGGTGGAGGCTGTGTATTTCGACGTGCCCTTGCCGGTGTGCAAGGCGCGCAACAACGCACGGTCTCGCGTTGTGCCTGAGGACGTGATGGACCGCATGGCGTCGCGGCTGGTTGCACCGTCGATTGAGGAGGGCTTCGACAAGGTCATCGTGATCAAGGCCGAGGCTTCTCTTTAGGTCCAGCGCATCGCGCGGTGTGTGATGATTGCCGCAGGATCCCATTTCTGATGAATGGAAGGAGCACGATCTTGAACCCGAGCCGAAGATCGTTTATGGCCGCGGCGGCAGCTTTCGGAGAGAACCGGTTCCGCATCCCGCCCGGCCACCTTGACCAGCCGGGAGAGATTCCGGCGTTTTGGCGGTCCACGGTGGAGGAAGTGCGCGACTTCCTGAAGAGCACCGTCAAGAAAGGGCGCGTGGAGACCATCGGCAAGACGGCGGGAGGGCGGCCGATGCTCGCTGTCTCTTACGGCGAGCCGCGGCGGGGACGAGGAACCACCACGTTCAACGGTTCGCGAGGCTACGGCGACGTGCGTGCCTATCTTGGGCCTGATCACGAACGGCGCGTCTACCTGGCGATGGCTTCGGTCCACGGCGGCGAGTTCGAAGGCATCGCCGGAATGGTGAACCTTCTCTCGGTAATCGAAACCGGCGCGGACCTGCGAGGCCGCCTATGGCCGGAACTTACGGCCGCGGTGACGAAACTCGACCGGCTCATTCTGATCCCCATTGTGAATGTCGACGGCCGCGCGCGCATTCCGCTCAGAATGATCCGTCACCGGGGCGAGGACTTCACGATTCAGGAGTACTTCAACACCGGCGGCAAGCCCGACGGATCGCTCATCGGCTGGCCCGACTGCAAGCGCGACATTCCACTCGACTTCGCAAAGACTCAATTCCCCGGCGGTTATCCGAACGACGCGGGCGTCAACATCCAACACGACGACTTCCTTGGGGCGGCCCAGCCGGAGACGCGGGCACTGCTGGCACTCGCCGGACGCGAACGCCCCGACCTTACACTCAACATGCATACTGGCGCAACATTCATGCATCCTCTAAGGTCCATGATTGAGCCGGCGCTCACGCCGCAGTTCGAGCAATGCTACCGGCGGGTAATGACGGCGCTGACCGCTGCGGGCCTGCAGCAGTCGGATGACCGCGACAGGGAGTCCGACCCTGCGCGCGAAAGGATGTCGCCACCGAATCTCGAAACGGCGCTAAATCTGCACTGCGGCGCGCTCGCGATGCTCGTGGAGTCGCCAGCGCACAGTTTTTCGAGGGCGAAGCGCAATGGACAGCCGTTTCTCCATACTCCGGATCACCTGATGGATGCGCAGTTGATCTGCCATCAGGAGGTGATGAAGTTCCTGGTGGAAACGGGTGGCCGCGCACGCTGGACGCCGGCGAACAAACGCGGCTGAACCAGCGCGATACCGCGATTGCAGCCATTGAGGAGGGAGATCTCCGTGATGCCCGAAGGCTTTCTTGAGACGCTGACGCCGGTGCAACCGCGCGGCCTTTTCGCGTAACCGCGGGCGAAGTAAGAGACTCTGCTGAAAAACGCCAGACTTCCCTGTTCATTGCGCGGCGGGGCTGCGCACTAAGAGGTGTAGGGGGGCAGCGAGTCCCTCACAAGTAACAAGAAAAGAACCAATACAGAGGGAGATACGGCAATGGCTTCGTTTGACGCATTCCTGCAGATTCAGGAACCAGACATTAAGGGTGAGACAGAAGATAAGGAACTACCCGATCACATCGAACTGATGTCCTACTCGTTCGGGGCTTCGCAAGCGGGCGCGTTCGCATACGGTGGTGGCGGCGGCGCTGGCAAATGTCAGTTCCAGGACTTCCACTTCAACAAGCGGTGCGACAAGGCCTCGACAGCGCTGTTCCTGCACTGCGCCACAGGCAAACACATCAAGAAAGCGACCATGAAGGTTCGCAAGGCTTCCGGCAAACAGGAAATCTACTTCAAGGCTGAATTCACCGACATTCTGGTGTCGAGCTACACGGTTAGCGGCCAGGGTTCGGGCGATCCGATTCCCACCGAGGCCATCAGCTTCAACTTCGACAAGCTGCAGATCAGCTACAACCTGCAGAAGTCGGACGGCAAGATGGCGGGCTTCGTAGACAAGTTCTGGAGCCTCAAGGCCAACCAGGGCAGCCCTGTCTAGGCCTCAAAGGCCCCCCTTTGAGAGGCGGGGCCGCAAGTAGATTGCCTGCGCTACCACCGCACCAGATCGTTACGAGGCGTAGGCTTAGAGGGCAGCACTGCCAGGGCGCTGCCCTCTCGTTGTCTCTGAGAATGCTCCTTTTGCGGGACCGTGATGGTTTGCTTCGCTTGAATCCGCGTTCTTAGATGTAGAGGACAGGCGACAACCTCCTCGAACGAAAACAAGAACAACAGGGAGACTTAAGACAATGGCTGCATTTGATGCATTTCTCGAACTCGACGGGATCAAGGGCGAAACCGAAGACAAACAACTGCCCAACCACATCGAGCTTCTTTCCTACTCATTCGGCGCTTCGCAAGCGGGCGCTTTCGCGTACGGTGGTGGCGGTGGCGCCGGCAAGTGCCAGTTCCAGGACTTCCACTTCAACAAGCGTTGCGACAAGGCGTCCACGGATCTCTTCCTGCATTGCGCGACCGGCAAGCACATCAAGAAGGCGACCATGAAGGTCCGCAAGGCTTCCGGCAAGCAGGAGATCTACTTCAAGGCCGAGTTTACGGACATTCTGGTGTCCAGCTACACGGTCAGCGGCCAGGGTTCGGGCGATCCGATTCCCACCGAGTCCATCAGCTTCAACTTCGACAAACTGCAGATCAGCTACAACCTGCAGAAGAGCGACGGTACGATGGTTGGCTTCGTGGACAAGTTCTGGAGCCTCAAGGCCAACCAGGGCAGCCCTGTCTAACCGGCGGCAAGCTCAAACAATTCAACAAAGGGCGGCGCTCACGGGCGCTGCCCTTTTCGTTTTTCCACGGCTCTGAGGAGAACGGAACATCCCGCGGTTTAGCGTGAGCGGTTCCAGCGCGGTTGTGCACAGTATCTGGTAGAGAGGGATCCTCTCCGAAACGAAAAACTGCAAAATCAACCAATCAGGAGAAACGACATGGCAGCCGACTACTTTCTGCAAATCGACGGGGTCAAGGGCGAAAGCAACGATAAGCAATTGCCCGATCACATTGAACTTCTTTCCTACTCGTTCGGCGCTTCGCAAGCCGGCTCTTTCGCATACGGGGGCGGCGGCGGCGCCGGCAAGTGCCAGTTCCAGGACTTCCAGTTCAACAAGCGTTGCGACAAAGCATCACCGATGCTGTTCCTGCACTGCGCCACCGGCAAGCACATCAAGAAAGCGACGATGAAGATCCGAAAGGCTTCCGGCAAGCAGGAAATCTTCTTCAAGGCCGAATTCACTGACATTCTCGTATCGAGCTACACCGTCAGCGGCGAGGGTTCGGGGGACCCGATTCCCACCGAGTCCATCAGCTTCAACTTCGACAAGCTGCAGCTCAGCTACAACCTGCAGAAGAGCGACGGCTCCATGGTGGGCTTCGTCGACAAGTTCTGGAGTCTGAAGGCGAACTCCGGCAGTCCTGTTTAGCCGTGCACGATCGATGGCGGGCTGCATTCGGAAGGGCCGATCTCACGGCTCTGCCCTCATGGTCCATTTTGGCAGGCTCGCGGGTGGTGGAACTTTTTCCGCCGGCCGATGAGGGATTCGCGCAAGCGAATGCACCTTAATAGATGTAGAGGACAGGCGACAACCTCCTCGAACGAAAACAAGAACAACAGGGAGACTTAAGACAATGGCTGCATTTGATGCATTTCTCGAACTCGACGGGATCAAGGGCGAAACTGAAGATAAGCAACTGCCCGATCACATCGAACTGATGTCGTACTCATTCGGCGCTTCGCAAGCGGGCGCGTTCGCGTACGGTGGTGGTGGTGGCGCCGGCAAGTGCCAGTTCCAGGACTTCCACTTCAACAAGCGCTGCGACAAGGCGTCCACGCTGCTGTTCCTGCACTGCGCCACCGGCAAGCACATCAAGAAGGCGACCATGAAGGTCCGCAAGGCTTCCGGCAAGCAGGAGATCTACTTCAAGGCCGAATTCACCGACGTGCTGGTGTCCAGCTACACCGTCAGCGGCCAGGGTTCGGGCGATCCGATTCCGACCGAATCGATCAGCTTCAACTTCGACAAGCTGCAGCTCAGCTACAACCTGCAGAAGAGCGACGGTACGATGGCGGGCTTCGTGGACAAGTTCTGGAGCCTCAAGGCGAACCAGGGCAGCCCTGTCTAAACGGCGGCAAATTCAACAAACTCAACAAGGGGCGGCGCTTACTGGCGCTGCCCTTTCGCATTTGCAGGCATCGCGCGTACCGGCCAAGAATACCGTTTCTTTCCGGCGCCGGTTGTGGCAGAATTCCCTTGAGGACGACTGATCCGTCCTTTTGTCCGCGTTTCTGGCAACCGAACGGGCCGTCGATCCTCGCCATTGAAGGAGGATACAAGAAATGGCTGCGTTTGACGCATTTCTGGAGATCGAAGGGATCAAGGGGGAGACAGAGGACGCGAAGCTCCCCGACCACATCGAGCTTCTTTCCTATTCGTTCGGTGCTTCGCAAGCGGGCGCTTTCGCATACGGAGGTGGTGGTGGCGCGGGCAAGTGCCAGTTCCAGGACTTCCACTTCAACAAGCGTTGCGATAAGGCATCCCCGGGTCTGTTCCTGCATTGCGCCACGGGCAAGCACATCAAGAAGGCAACCATGAAGGTGCGCAAGGCCTCGGGCAAGCAGGAGATCTATTTCAAGGCCGAGTTCACGGACATCCTGGTGTCCAGCTACACGGTCAGTGGCCAAGGCTCGGGAGACCCGATCCCCACCGAATCCATCAGTTTCAACTTCGACAAGCTGCAGCTCAGCTACAACTTGCAGAAGTCGGACGGTTCGTTCGCTGGTTTCGTGGACAAGTTCTGGAGCCTGAAGGGCAACCAGGGCAGCCCTGTCTAACTGGCTGCTGGCGCTCGCCGGGCCCCAGGGCGCTCACCTCGATCCGCCCAACCCTGGGAGATACAACGCCCAGCCCGCCAGCGGCCTTGCGTCTCAGCCTGAATGCCATGCGGCCTGGGTGAGCGCCAGGGACCGACGGGCCACACACCTCACCGCAAGAGGGCAGCGCGCAAGTGGCCGCTGCCCTCTCCGTTTTTCGGCTACGTTTTTTTCTCCGAGCGTGTGATGGGATTGCCGCCCGCAAGTGCACGTTCTTAGATGTAGAGGACAGGCGACAACCTCCTCAGACAACAACAGGGAGACTAAAACAATGGCTGCATTTGATGCATTTCTGGAACTCGACGGGATCAAGGGCGAAACTGAAGATAAGCAACTGCCCGATCACATCGAACTGATGTCCTATTCCTTCGGCGCCTCACAGGCGGGCGCGTTCGCGTACGGTGGTGGTGGTGGCGCCGGCAAGTGCCAGTTCCAGGACTTCCACTTCAACAAGCGCTGCGACAAGGCGTCCACGCTTCTATTCCTGCACTGCGCCACCGGCAAACATATCAAGAAGGCGACCATGAAGGTCCGCAAGGCTTCTGGCAAGCAGGAGATCTACTTCAAGGCCGAATTCACCGACGTGCTGGTGTCCAGCTACACCGTCAGCGGCCAGGGCTCGGGCGATCCGATTCCCACCGAGTCCATCAGCTTCAACTTCGACAAACTGCAGATCAGCTACAACCTGCAGAAGAGCGACGGCACGATGGCGGGCTTCGTGGACAAGTTCTGGAGCCTCAAGGCGAACCAGGGCAGCCCTGTCTAACCAACGGCAAGTCCCAGCAATCGGCCCAGTGCGAAACGGGCTGGAGGGCAACTGCGAGAGCGGTTGCCCTCTTTTGGACGGAAGCTCACGGCGCAGCGGAGGATGCCGTGTGCTTCCGTCTTCGCTTTTCTGCCGCGGCCTATCCGCGCAATGGAGCGACAGCCCGGCATGATGTCACCGAGCCATAGCCGGTGACGGCGCCGCAAGGCGGTGCGGAGCCGCACTCCTTCAGCAGGCGGGCGTAATCCTGGGGGAAGTTGAGTTCGTAGATCCGGTTCAACTGCGCGAGGGGGGAATTCGGTTCGAGCGACGGGGTCAGGATCCCATCAATAAGAACCGCGATCCCATAGCGTTTTCCGAGGTCGATCTGAAACCGGAAAATGGAGAGCCTGGTGGGAAGGTCGTAGTCGCCATTGCAGGTGAGCGGCTGGCGGAGCGGCATCCAGGAGGCGGTGACCGAGGTGGAAGGCCGGACTTCCGACTGCGAGTAGAGCCGTTGCAGCATGTACTGGATCAGCCTCACGTCCCCTTCCAAATTGGGACAATCTTTGCCCACGGCATCGTCAAGATTGACAAGGCCCTGGTGAAGGTTCTCGATGGTGCGAATGAGATGCGGCATTCGAAATGGCTCCTACGAACAAATGCGCAAGCCGCTTGCGGAAAGAGTCACACGCGCTGGGAAATCAGTTCGAAAAAAGGCCGGGCGCTGGTCGGGCGCCCGGCTGAGGAGCACCCACAAGCCGCTCGGAGGTAACGGCTTGTGGTAGTGGAGGAGAACGACTAGGCCAACAAACCACCGTGACCGAGGCAGGCTACTTCCCAGCCTGAAACCCGGTACCGAGCAAGAACCGGCGGCAGAACCATATCCACTACGTTCGGCTTGGCCGAACGAAAACACCCCGGTGCCGAGATGACCGGGATGTCATCCTTATATCCTAGCAGAAAAAGGTTCCCTGGCTCCACTGGGGCGAGAAAACGCTCCAGATGGCAGCCGATTCGGGCCATTGAGCGTCCAACGGCGTCCTCGGGACCCGCCGGCGCAGTCGTTGATGCGATGAGAACTCCTGTCGGCTTGGCTCGGAGCAAATGGCCAAGCGCGCGGGCGATGGATGCCTCATCCTCAACCACGGCTAAGGCGAAGCTGGGGCAGGTGCCGAAGCGTTCCAAACGTTGCCGCATGATGTTTTCAAATAGTTGCCGGGCCCGTTCCGGATTGTGGGGGTCGGTGTAGAGGACCGCGATCGAAGGGCTCCGGATGGGGCGCGCCTGAAGGATCGGACCGCGCTCGCGCAGAATCGAGATCACCGCTTCCAGTTGCGCCAGCGCCACCGCAAAGGGCGCACTCTTGATCGTGCAGATCCGCTGTCCTGCCTTGGCATGGCTGAAGTTCAGCATGGTGCTGATCACGACGCTGGCGGTGCAGTTGATCTGCTTCAGCAGTTCATCGTCGACCAGAACGCAGCAGTCTTCGGTGGCGACCAGATTGGCGCGGCCTCCCGCGGCAAGCCGGATTTCGAGGCATCCACAGGCCATTTCGCGCGCGACCTGCATCACCGCGTCGTCTTCCGCCACCTCACCGTCCTCAAGTTCGGTCACCCAAACCTGGTCCATTCCTTCATTCTGAAGCAGCCTGACATCTTCCTCGCTGAGAACATGTCCCTTGGCGAGCAGTTTTCTGCCCCCCTGACGGAAGATCGTGCAGCAGAGAATCCTTCCCCTTGACTCTCTCACATCAACGGTCTGCGCTTTCATGCATCGCTCCTCGGCCAGCCGTGCGGAACACAGCCGGTTAAATAATACACTAAATATAGTGAATTGAGAGCGATTTTTTCTCATCAGGACTTTCGAAAATCGACAGTCCGAGGGGCGCAAGATTTCTGTGAGAATTTTCCGGCGGAAAACGCACTAGTGTTAACGAACGAGGGGTAATAGCGGAACGAGTCCCGGATCGCGAGAGGACGGATTGCCCGCCGCCAGCACCTGCCCGGCGAACCCAGCGCCACCTTCGCGCAGAGCCTTCCACATCGCGATCTCGTCGCAGGCCTGAAATTTCGGGCACCGGAGGCAGTCCTTCCAGGCCTTGAGCGGCAATTCCGCGCGATCCACCTCTCGATAGCCCTGCTTTCGGAAGAACCCCGGTACGTACGTAAACGCGAACAGGCCTTCGAGATCGAAAGTTCGCGCCTCCTTCTCCAGAGCCTGCATCAGGACTGCGCCGACACCGTGTTTCTGATACTCGGAATCGACGGCCAGCGACCGGATCTCTGCCGCCCGGGCCGTGTAGAAGTGGAGCGCACCGCAGGCGATCAGCCGGTCGCCATCCGCCACGACTGTGAAATCGCGAACATTCTCGGCAAGCTCGAATTCCGTGCGAGGGAGCATGATCCCCCGCGCAGCGAAGCTGTTAATCAGCTTCACCAATGGAGGGATATCAGGCATCAGCGCCTTGCGGACCGACAGATTGCTGGGTTTTCGGGCGTCGATTCCGTCAGCCATGTGTTGCATTTTCCATCACTAATCGGGTTCCCGCAGCATCCCCCTGGAGCAGGCCGCTGACCACGCGCTGCCGTGCCCCTGGCAGAATCACCACCTCCCCGACGCCGCTGGCCAACCCATCGCAGGCAGCGTTCAGCTTGGCTTGCATGCCTCCAGTCGCAATTCCCTCTCGAATCAATCGTTTACAATCCTCGGGCGTCAGTTTCGAGATGAGCCCTTGGGGACCTTTCACCCCATCCACGTCCGTGAGGAACAGCAGACGGTCCGCGCCGAAACCCGCCGCGCAGCCCACCGCCATCTGATCGGCGTTGACATTGAAGATCTGACCGCTGCGGTTGCCAGCAACACAGGCCACCACGGGTAAATAGCCATTCGCGGACAAAAGACTGAGCAATTTCCCGTCCGTCCGTACAATTTTCCCGACAGCGCCGAGGTCTTCGCGCAATTGCTCGGCCTCCGCCATGCAGGCATCAATACCGCTGAGGCCCACCGCCATCGCACCAGCCTGCACAAAAGAAGCGACTAATTCGTGATTTACTGTGCCTGCAAAGACCTTCAGTACCGCATCAACCACTTCCGGAGAAGTGACTCTCAGCCCATCCACAAACTTGCTCTCGACTCCGCGTTCAGCGAGAAAGCGGGTCATTTGCTTTCCACCGCCATGGACAATCACAGTCTGATGCTGACGGCTGACCTCGGCCAACTCCCCCGTCAGCCGCAGACGGTCAGCGGGCGAGTCCAGGAGGCTTCCACCCAACTTGATCAGCAGTTTCACAGGCGATCTCCCGCGAGCAGCGATTCCGTCTCCGGAAGCCCGAGCACCAGGTTCATGTTCTGAACGGCCTGGCCCGCGGCACCTTTCACCAAATTGTCGATTGCGGCCACCACCACGGTTCGCCCGGTGGCGGCATCCCACTTCACGCCGAGATCGCAGAAGTTGGTCCGCTGCACAGCGCGCAGATCGGGCACGTGCCCGGGCTCGTAGATACGAACGAACGGCTCGCCCGCATAGGCGCGCTCATACACGCTGAGGATCTCCTCCACGTTCGCGACGTTGCGCGTCCGGAAGTAGAGGGTTTCCAGAATGCCCCGATCGAGGGGCAGCAAGTGCGCCGTGAAGCTGAACTCCGATTCTTCGATTTCCGAATTCTGGAGCACCTCGGCGACATGGCGGTGATCGAGAATGGAGTACGCCGAGAAATTCTCGGTTACCTCGCAGTAGCTGGTCTTCAGGCTCGGTTTGCGGCCGGCGCCACTGACGCCGGACTTGGCATCGCAGACGATTCCGGCGGTCCGGTCGACGAGGCCCGCGTGGATGAGGGGACGCAGCGCGAGATTCGCAGCCGTCGGATAGCAGCCGGGATTCGAAATCAGCCGCGCTCCGCGCACACGGTCGCGATAGAACTCGGGCAGACCGAACACCGCCTCCGCCAATAAGGCGGGCTGGGTGTGCTCCTCCTTGTACCAGCGCTTGTAGTTTTCGGCGGTGCGCAGACGGAACGCACCGCTCAAGTCGACCACTTTCGCGCCGCAATCGAGCAGCCACGGCGTCAAGTCCATGGATACTTCGGGCGGCGTAGCGAGAAACACGACATCGAGACCGGCGGCCTTCACGGCGTCCGGATTGCACGCCACCCGTTCCGGTCCGCGATAACCGCGGGGACGCGCACGATCGTGCGAATCGGCACGATGCTCTACCAGGACCACCTCCACTCTGGGGTGCCTGGACAGGATATGGATCAGTTCGTCGCCGCTATAGCCACGAAACCCAACAATTCCGGCGCGGTGGGTCATTCTGATTATTTATTCACTCTCTTGAATAATTATACTAGGCGAGGCAGGACGCGTCCACCCGTGGTATCAGCGCTGCTCGGCGACCGATTTCTCGGCGAGATCGCCGACGAAGGGAAGCTTGTACGATTCGTTCTGGCTGACCTTCACGAGCATGAAGATCCAAGCCCCAAGAAGGGCGGCCTTCAGCAGGGAGACCAGGGGAAAGAATCCATAGGAGAAGTCCATGCTGCGAAGAACAGGCTTCGCCACCCAGTCCACGAGCAGCCACGCCACCGAGAGATACAGGCCCTGAAAGGCGTGGAATCTCGTGCCCTTGTCCGAGCGGAAACGGTCCGATGCGAGGACGAAGATGGAAGGGATCCATCCGATCACGGGGATATAGCAGAGCAGAGAAGCGGTACGGTCATTGACGCCGCTGAAGACGTCGGCAGTTTTCGCACTGGCCTGAGCGCCAGCCGAGGAAAACGCGGAGTCGCCCGCAGCCGCGAAGCCCGAGGAAGGCGCGCCTGGCTGCCGGGATCCACAACTTCCGCAGAAGATGTCCCGGTCGCCGACGGAATTGCCGCAGTTGGTGCAAAATGGCATCGCGATCCTCCTTCCGTAAGAGAATACGTTACACGATATGGAGGAGTTCCGCCATCCTCATGAACGGTACTTCATGCTCCGTGGTTCCAGCGAGGTCCTTCCAATGCTGTTATCTTTGCATCTTCGCGCCGCGCACCTCACGGTAGTGCCAGGCTTTCAGCCTGTCGAGCCGAGAGTCGTCTCGGCGCGGGGCGAGGTGAGCGAAAATGCGCGATCGCCGAGATCCTTGCGAACCCGGGCGGACGAGTACCGGGGTCGAGCGCTGATCATCCACCAGGGGCGATGCGCCGGCCCCAAGCACGAGCCTCGACAAGATTATCGAGGTGGCAGACTGAAGTCTGCGTTACGCTAGCCGGCGGCTGGAACGTCCGGGCCCATCCAGACGCGTGGCTCGGCTTCGTGTGCCGCAGATCTTGCGCGGCCACTCCGCGTGTTGCGATAGAATCGAGCCGCAATGACTTCCGTGGAACATGCCGTCGCCTGGCTGAAGGCGCAAGGCGTCGATTGGATGGCTACGCTTTGTGGCCACGGCCTCGACCCGCTCTTTCGCGCCGCAAAGCAGGCCGGCTTTCGACTCATCGACACTCGCAATGAGCAGACCGCGGGCTATGTCGCCGAGTGCTACGGCCGTCTCACGCGCAAACCCGGCATTTGTGCCGTGTCGAGCGGAGTGGCGCATATCAACGCCCTCACCGGTGTGACCAACGCGTGGTTTGACAACGCCCCGATGCTGTTGATCTCCGGCGCGGGCTCGCATCGCACCGCTGGGATGCATCATTTCCAGGACATGGATCAAGTGGGCACCGCCGCGCCCATCACACGCTACTCGCGGGTGCTCGATCATCCCGATCGCACGCTGCAGATTCTCGAAGAAGCGTGGAGTGAAGCGCAACGGGGTCCGGTGCACCTCACCTACCCGATGGATGTGCAGACCGCCGAGGTGAGCACGTTGTTCCAGCCCACTGCCCGCGTGCCGCGCCAGCCGGCCGTGGACATCCTAAGTGTCACCAACGCGCTTGCGGCCGCGCAACGTCCCGTGATGGTTGCAGGCAGCGGCGCCTGGTATCGGGACGAAGGGGAAGACTTGCTTGCCTTCTGCGAAGACCTGTCCATTCCACTCGTGGTGCCGATTTGGGATCGTGGCGTGGTGTATCGCGAGTCGCCTGTGTTTGCGGGCGTGATTGGCGCTGCAACGGGAGGTCCACGCATTCTGCAGGACGCGGATCTCGTCCTGATGGCAGGCGCGCGCTCCGATTACCGGGTCAGCTATCTTCAGCCCGAAGCGTTCGCACCGCAATGCCAGGTGCTGTATACCTCGCAGCAATGGCGCGAGATCCGGCGCGAGGCCCTGTTCCTGGATCCTTTCCATACCTGGCTGGCCGAGGTACAGAGACGCCGCCGATCCCATATCGACAGTGTGGAAGCCACAGCTCATCAGCAGCGCGTGGAGGGCCAACTCCACGCCATCGACATCGTCGACGTGCTGAGGCCCATCGTCGCCGAAGATGCTACGTTGGTCATCGACGGCGGCAGCATTGGGCAGTGGGCGCATCAGTTGCTCACGGATCGCTATCCCGGCCACTGGCTCACATGCGGCCCGAGCGGTGTGGTGGGCTATGGAATCGGCGGGGCGATGGCCGCGCGCATCGCCGACCCGCGGCGTCCCATCGTGCTGCTCTCGGGCGACGGCGCATTTACGTTCAACGTCGCGGACCTCGAATGCGCCGCGCGGCAGAAGCTGTCCTTCGTCGCCATCGTTGCCGATGATGAAGGTTGGGGCATCACTCGCATCGCCCACGTGCGGCAGTTCGGGGAAGCGATCGCAAGTTCCCTTGGCCCGATTGCCTTCGACAAACTCGCCGAATCACTCGGCGCACAGGGCCGTCAGGCCACCACGCGTGAGCAGCTCCAAGCGACGTTGCGGGAAGCGTTGGCGAGTCCGGCGGTGACGGTGATCCATGCGCCGATCGTGGGCGGGAATCCGTAGCCGGGCTGCGGACGATGCCGCGTCCGGGCCTTGAAACCTACTCGATCACCAGCAGCAGATCCTTGGGCTCCACGCTCTGGCCCACCTGCACCACCAGCTTCTTCACCGTACCGGCGATCGGCGCGTAGACCGTCGTCTGCATCTTCATCGCGTCCATCACGAGCACGCGATCGCCCTTCGCCACAGGCTGCCGCGGCTCCACCGCGATGCTGGAAATCACACCGGGAATGGGCGCGCCCAGATGCCCCGGATTCGCGGGATCCGCCTTCTCGCGCGCCGCAGTGGTCACCTGCAGTGTTTTGTCGCGCACGTTCACTTCGCGAGGCTGGCCGTTCAGTTCAAAGAACACTGTGCGGTAGCCTTCCGGATGCGCCTCACTCACCGCGAGGAACTTGATGATCAGCGCTTTGCCGGGCTCCATCTCCACGGTGATTTCGGAGCCTTTCTCCATGCCGTAGAAGAACTCCGGGGTCGGCAACACGTCGAGATCGCCCCAATTCTGGCGGTTCTTTGCGAATTTGAGGAACACCTCGGGATACATCAGGTAGCTCATCAGATCCGTCGCGGTGGGCTCGTGACCGGTCTTCTTCTCCACCGCCGCCGCCGTCTCCTTCAAATCCACGGCCTTCAGATGCGCACCCGGGCGGCCCTTGCGAGGCTTGCCGCCCTTGAGCACAACCTCCACTACGTTCTTCGGCCAACCGCCAGCCGGCTCGCCGAGATCGCCCGAAATCATCTCCACCACCGAATTGGGAAGAGTCAGGGCGTGATGCGGACCAAGGCTGAGAAACTGCTGGATCGTCATACCGTGGCTGACCAGGAAGATCGCCAGATCGCCGACCACCTTGCTCGAAGGCGTGACCTTCACAATGTCGCCGAACGCCATATTGACATCGGCGTACATGCGCGCAATCCGCGGCCACTTATCGCCCAGGCCCATGGATGAGGCCTGTTCCTTCAAATTCGTGTATTGACCGCCGGGCATTTCGTGCAGATACACTTCCGCCGTACCCGACTTCGGCGCGCTGTCGAACGGAAGATAGTAACTACGAACGATTTCCCAGTAATCCGAACAAAGGTTGAGCGCGTCGAGGTCCATTCCCGTGTCGCGCTTCGTATTCGCCAGCGACGCGACGATGCTGTTCAGATTGGGCTGGCTGGTGGTGCCGCTCATGGACGACAGCGCCCCATCGGCGACGTCCACGCCAGCGTCCGCGGCCTTCAGAATCGACGAAGCGTTGATCCCGCTCGTGTCGTGCGTATGGAAGTGCACCGGCAGCCCGGTCTCCTCCCGCAGCGCCTTCACCAGCTTTTCGGCGGCGTAAGGCTTGCACAGGCCGGCCATATCCTTGATGGCAAGCACATGCGCGCCCATTTTCTCCAATTCCTTCGCCATTTTCACGTAGTAAGTCAATGGATACTTATCGCGCTTCGGATCCAGGATATCGCCGGTGTAACAGATGGCCGCCTCGCAGATCCGCGTGGTCTTGCGCACGGCCTCCATCGGCACCTTCATGTTCGGCAGCCAGTTCAAAGAGTCGAAGACGCGGAAGATGTCGATTCCCTGGCGTGCCGCCTCAGAGATAAACTCGCGCACGACGTTATCCGGATAGGCGGTGTAGCCAACGGCGTTTGACGCACGCAGCAGCATCTGGAAGCAGATATTCGGTATCGCTTCGCGCAACCTCGCGAGCCTCGCCCACGGATCCTCGTGCAGGAATCGCAGGGCAACATCGAACGTTGCGCCGCCCCACATCTCCAGGCTGTAGAGACCGGAGAGATTGTGCGCGACATAGTTGGCGATCCGCATCATGTCATAAGTGCGCATGCGCGTCGCCATCAGCGATTGATGCGCATCGCGGAAAGTTGTGTCGGTAAGCAGAAGCTTCTTCTGCTTGCGTGTCCATTCCGCGAACTTCTCGGGTCCCAACTGATCCAGCAACTGTCTCGTACCAGGCTTCGGCGCGGAGGAATCATGCGGCGGAACCGGGGCTTGCCGGACGTTGACGGGCTTCGGCTTCTTTGCCACCTCGGGATTACCGTTGACAATCACCTCGCCGAGATAGGTCAGCAGCCGCGTGGCACGATCGCGCCGCGTGCTGAAGCGAAACAGTTCCTTGTGCTCGTCGAGGAAACCGGTGGTGACCAGACCGGCCTGGAACTTCGCGTGGTTCACCACATTCTCAAGGAACGGAATGTTCGTCTTCACGCCGCGAATGCGAAACTCGCGCAAAGCCCGGTCCATGCGCTGGCACGCATCAGGGAACTGCCGTCCCCATGCCGACATTTTCACGAGCAGCGAATCGTAGTAGGGGGTGATGACCGCGCCGCCGTAGGCCGACGCGCCATCCAGACGAATCCCGAAGCCCGCCGGCGAGCGATAGGTGTGAATGCGCCCGTAATCCGGAATGAAGTTGTTCGACGGGTCTTCCGTAGTGACGCGGCACTGCATGGCGAACCCATGCAGCGGCACTTCTGCCTGCTTGGGCAGGGACATCTCTTTGCCAAAGAGCGACATCCCCTGAGCCACTTGAATCTGGGCCCGAACGATATCGATGCCCGTCACCATCTCGGTAACGGTGTGCTCCACCTGAATGCGCGGATTCACTTCGATGAAGTACCACTCGCCGGTATCGGCGTCCACCAGGAACTCCACGGTGCCCGCGTTGTAGTAGCCGGCGGCGCGTGCAAGTTCGACCGCGGCATCGGCGAGCGCCTTCCGCACCGAGTCCTTGAGATTCACAGCCGGCGCGACTTCCACCACCTTCTGATGCCGCCGCTGCACGGAGCAGTCGCGCTCATACAGGTGGAGAATGTTGCCGTGACGGTCACCGAGGATCTGCACTTCCACGTGCCGTGCGCGCCGGATGTATCGCTCGAGGAACACCGCGTCATTGCCGAACGCGTTGCCCGCTTCAAGCCGCGCTTCTTCGAACTTCGCACCCAGATCGGCGGGCTTGTCCACCACGCGCATGCCACGTCCACCGCCGCCAAACGCCGCCTTGATGATGAGCGGAAAACCGATCTTCTCCGCGGCGGCGATTGCTGCCTCCACTTTGTTCAGGGGTTGCTCAGTGCCAGGCACGGTCGGGATGCCGGCTTTTGTGGCAAGCTTGCGGGCGGCGCGCTTGTCGCCCAACAGTTCCAGCAGATCGGGACTCGGGCCGATGAACGTAATTCCAGCCTTCTCACAGGCACGTGCGAGTTCGGGATTTTCGGAAAGGAAGCCATAGCCGGGGTGGATGCCGTCGACACCTTTTTCGGCGGCGAGCCCGACGATTCCTTCAATATCGAGATAGGCTTGTACGGGGCCTTTGCCCTCACCAGTCAAATAAGCTTCGTCGGCCTTGAAACGGTGCAGGCTGAGCCGGTCTTCCTTGGAGTAGACGGCGACCGTGCGAATCTGTAACTCGTTGGCGGCGCGAAAGATACGAATAGCAATTTCGCCCCGGTTGAGTGCAAGCAGTTTCTTCATGGGGGTATACGTCAGAGGGGAGCTTAATTTTTGAGGGTAACACGGAACATCCGGCCACCCCGCGGCGTATAGATGACGAAGAGGTGATTCCATGAGACGATTGGTCGCGCCGGCGCTGGCCGCCTCCGTGTTGTTGCTTTCCTCCTGTCACTTCGACTTCGATCTTGGCGACATGGGAGAATCCAAGTTCCGTGAAGACTTTCATCATTCCTACGCCCTGAAATCCGGCGGGCGGGTGGAAATCGAGAACTTCAACGGCTCCATCGAGATCAAGGGCTGGGACAAGGAGACCGTGGAGATCAATGGCACCAAGTACGCCGCCTCGCAAGAGCTGCTGGACAAGCTCAAGATCGAGATCTCGAACATGCCCGAATCGATCCGCATCCGCAGTGTCCGTCCGATGGAGCGCCGCGGGAACATGGGCGTGAAATACATCCTGAACGTTCCGAAAAAGGCGATTCTGGAGCGCATCACGAGTTCGAATGGCAGTGTGCGCGTCGATCAGATTGAAGGCAACGGCCGCATCAAGACGTCGAATGGCGCGGTGCGGGCGAGCAACTTCAAGGGCGACATCGACATTGCCACGTCAAACGGCGCGGTGGAGTTGGACACCTTCTCAGGCGGCGCCACCATCCGCACTTCGAATGGCTCGATCAAGGCGCACGGCGTGCGGGGTTTCTTCGACGCCGACACGTCGAACGGCGCCATTGACGCTCACATCCTGGAAGCGGCCAGTGGACGTCCGGTGCGGGCGGAGAGTTCGAATGGCCGCATCAGTCTGCAGGTGGATTCGCTGAACAATAACGACATTCAGGCGTCCACCAGCAATTCGTCGCTCACCGTGAAACTGCCGGCAAATCTGAATGCGCGCATCAAAGCCAGCACGTCGAATGCAAGTATCGAGACCCAGTACGAACTCGCGGTAAAGGGTACAATCTCGAAGACCCGGCTTGAGGGGACTGTCGGCGCGGGCGGCCCGCTGCTCGATCTGCATTCTTCGAACGGCTCCATCCGCATCCAGAAGCTGTAAGTACCATCCGCGGCACGTGCGGGAAGCGCGAGGGCTAGGCAATGCTGTTCCCTTTTGCATCTTGGCGCCGCGCACCTCACCGTGGCGCCAGGCTTCTGCCGCGCCGAGACCTAACGAAGACTCGTCTAGGTGGCAGGGCGAGATGAACGAAATTGGTGCGATCGCCGAAGTCGTTGCGAGGTCGATGGTCGAGCGCTTGTCATCCACCAATGGCGTTCGCCGGCCCCCGGGCACAGGCCTCGGCAGGATTGTGGACGCGGCAGACTGAAGTCTGCGTTACCGTAGCCGGCGCCTCCACTGGAGGCGCGCTCTACACGCGGAGAGTCAGGCAGACCCATCCGTCGCGGGTGGCAGCATGTACACTCCCCGCTTTGCCGTCCCAAGCTCGATGGCGTTCCTGCTCGCGAAAGCCCGAAACGATCACCGTCCGCCGCGCGATCCGGCACAGGTCGCCGATCAGCAAATCCGTGGCCGGCGCGCTGATATTGGCCACCACGATGTCGAAACTCCGGGGGCGCACCGAGCGTGTGGAGCCCGTGAAGACTGCGGCGCTGGCACTGACAGCGTGCGCTCCGTGAACCACCGAGTGATGGTCGATGTCGCAGCCTGCCAGCCGCCCCGCCCCCAATTCCTTTGCCGCCAGCAGCAGGATCCCCGAGCCGACGCCGACATCAAGCATCGCGTCACCGGGCCGCAACTCGCGCTCCAACGCTTCGAGACAGAGTTGCGTGCATACATGCGCGCCGCTTCCACACGACATGCCTGCCTGATACTCGATGCGGATACGTCCCTCAGGAGTACGCGACGGGTCCCACGGCGCTGCCAGCCAGAGCCTTTCCCCGATGGCGAGTGGCTGCCACGCCGACTGGAATTCGGTCACGTAGTCGCGTTCGGCATGGACCACCAACCGCGGGCGATGCCGCGGATAGCGGGCAGCTACGCTACGTGCTTCGTCTTCGGTATCGAAGTACGCTTCAATGACGCCGATGCCTTCCACGATCCCCGTCGTGGCCAGTTCGGACAACTCGGCAATCAGGAAGTCCCGCACGTCGTCCAGGCAGTCGAGTAAGACGGAGACCACAATTCAGCCCTGTACCCGTTTCTGCTTGCCTGCCCAGAATGCTTCCTTGAGCACCATTTTCCGGATCTTGCCGGTTCCGGTCTTGGGAAGAGGCTCTTCGCGAAACTCAATCACGCGCGGCAGCTTGAATCTTCCCAGGGATTTCTCCAGAAAACTGACTAACT
>JAEUQE010001239.1 GCA_016789785.1 Bryobacterales bacterium | reverse complement strand
GAGCGAAGTGTCGCGGATGGATTCGGCTTCCAGGCGGCGGCGGTCGAACTTCCAGAGCAGCTTGTTCGAAGGATCGGCGGACGCGGCGTCTTCGCGATGGGCCGACGATTGCCGGTAGGCCTTCGATGTCATCATCAGCCGGTGCATGTGTTTCATGCTCCAGCCGCTGCGCACGAACTCAGTGGCCAGCCAGTCGAGCAGTTCCGGATGAGTGCCGCGTTCGCCCATGATGCCGAAATCGCTGGTGCTGGCGACGATACCGCGCCCGAAATGATAATGCCAGATGCGATTCACCATCACCCGCGCGGTGAGCGGGTTCTGCGCGCTGGTGAGCCATTTCGCCAGCGCCGTGCGACGCCCCGTGGATGTGCCGCCGGCCGGTGGCTCGATCATCGCCGGTTCGGGATGGAGAATGGTGAGGAACCCCGGCTCTACAGGCTCCAGAGGCTTGTTGTACACGCCCACGGAAAGCACGTGCGCGGGGATCACCGTGTTTGTCAGCTCCGTC
>JAEUQE010001238.1 GCA_016789785.1 Bryobacterales bacterium | reverse complement strand
ACGCCGATTCGGCTGTCGAATACGTGCCGGGCGATGACCTTGCCACGAGCCGAGCGCTCAAGGCGCAATTCAACCAGCTCTCGGGCGAAGCGCAGAAGGTCTATCGGGAGGCGCGCGATCACTACCGTAAGCATCACGCTGCGGTGCGGCAGGCGATCATCGATCGCATCATGCGCAGCGAGTTGCGGGAAGAGCGCCGCGCCGAGCTGCTGAAGCGCATGGATGCCGACTTCTTCAAAGCCATCAAGGGCGTGTACTTCCCGCTTGCGCGCTTCGGCCAATATGTTGTGGTGACGAAGGACAACGCCGGAAAGGTGGCGAGCGTTTCGCGCGCCGAGACCATGGCCGAGGCCGAGGCCATGCGCGCCGAGATGGTCAAGGCATTCCCGGCCAGGGATGGGTATCAGGTTGGGCGGGTGATTCTGAGTAAGGAGTTTGTCGCCGGCCGCGACATGGTTGGGCGCGGGTTCATGACCGAGCTGTACGAGGCGCTGGACGAGCAGGGGCT
>JAEUQE010001237.1 GCA_016789785.1 Bryobacterales bacterium | reverse complement strand
CCACGGAAAGTGTGCCGGGCGCGCAGATCGCCCAGCTCGGCCTGCTCAATCAACTCGATCAAGCGTCCCTCAATGTGCGCGGCCACCACGACGCGCTGGAGGCCGCCATCGCCAACTACGAACTCGCCTACCGCATGCAGACGGCGGTTCCCGACATGGTGGATCTCAAAGGCGAGAGCGATGCGACCAAACGCCTCTATGGCATGGAAGCCGCCTATGAACAGACCCGCGCCTATGGCCTTCAGTGCCTCATCGCACGGCGACTCATTGAACGCGGGGTTCGCTTCGTCGAATTGACCTGCCCGCCCATCGACGGCCAAGACCGCTGGGACGCCCATGGCGATCTGGTGAGCAACCACAGTCTCAATTCCCTGGCCGTGGACCAGCCCATTGCGGGCCTGCTCAAGGATTTGAAGTGCCGCGGACTGCTGGACGAAACCCTGGTGATCTGGGCGGGCGAATTCGGGCGAACGCCTTTCGCCCAGGGCACGGTCGGGCGCGACCACAA
>JAEUQE010001236.1 GCA_016789785.1 Bryobacterales bacterium | reverse complement strand
TGCAGATCGTGAAGTTGCACGGGGGTCCACATGGCGATGCTGGTGTAGCTGCGCGCGCCGGGACGCTGAAAGCTCGGGGCCCAGTGCATGCGGTTCTGCGCGCGGCGTAGCGTGACGTTCGCTGGTTTGAACGTCAGACCTCGCAGGACACCACTATCCTCGACCTGGCCCCGCACTTCGCGAGGCGAGAGATCGGCAACGAAGACGCTGTTCTCGGCCACAAAGCCAGTCTCTCCGGGCTTGCGGTCGATGCGGATGGTGTCGCGAGGCGGAAGCGACGGCAAGGAGATGACTTGCGTTTGGTTCGCGCCGATCGTGACATAGGCGGTGCGCGTCTGGCCGTGGACGTTCACCACAACGGGCTCATTGGTGCGCGCGAGACCGGCGGTTTCGGTGATGCGCACCTGCTGGGCGCTGAGTAATACGGGCAGCCACAAAAGGAGAGATCGCATAAGTTACCCCTGCGCGAGTTCGCGGCGGATCTTGACGCCGATCAACGGGTCGATCA
>JAEUQE010001235.1 GCA_016789785.1 Bryobacterales bacterium | reverse complement strand
CGATAAAGAACGGGAGATCCCGGTCTGGCTGTTTCCTTGTTCCGCAAGCGGAAAGGAAACTACCGTTAGCGAATTTGTAATTTATCCTTTCAGGATAAAACAAATACAGCTACGGTATAAACTAAGCCAACCGGGATGACATCTCCGTAGCAGGAGTATCGTAAGCCTCAGCATCTCGCCGAGCCGTTGTATCAAACGAAATCTAATTTAAAGACTGTCATCCCGGTTGTCCCGGCTTCGACAGTCTCGTCGCATCCACAAAATTACATGCCGGGGCAGACCGGGACCTGCCGGGGTAAGTCGCGATAAAGAACGGGAGATCCCGGTCTGGCTGTTTCCTTGTTCCGCAAGCGGAAAGTAAACTAAGCCAACCGGGATGACATCTCCGTAGCAGGAGTATCGTAGGCCTCAGCATCTCGTCGAGCCCTCGTATCAAACGAAATCTAAATTAATGACTGTCATCCCGGTTGTCCCGGCTTCGATAGTCTCGTCGCATCCACAAAATTAC
>JAEUQE010001234.1 GCA_016789785.1 Bryobacterales bacterium | reverse complement strand
ATGCGCATGAATGGACCTCAAGCCGCTCTCATTCTACACCCGCGGCCGACCCGGTCAATACAGAAAAGCGCGGTTGACGAAGACCGACATCTGCCCGCGCGTCACCGGCTGGTCAGGGCAATAGGCGGTGGCCGTACATCCACTGGTGATGCCGAGTTCCTTCATCTTCTGGACGAACGGGAAGAACAGGTGAGTGGAGGCAACATCGGTGAAATACGCGGCGGGTGCATGAGGAAAGGGAGTGCCTTGCGTCACGTTCAGCCTCGCCCGAACGAGAAAAGCGGCCATCTGTCCGCGGCTCACCTGACCATCGGGGCAATAGCTGGTTTCGGTGCACCCCACGGTGATACCAAGATCGCGCATCTTCTGGATGTATTTGAAATAGGGGTGCGCCACTGAAACATCTGTGAAGTATGGCGCCTGAGTGTAGCTGAAGGTTTCGCCGAATAGCGCACGGATAACAAACGCCGCCATTTCCGTCCGCAGCATGGGATCCTCAGGGCAGTAGC
>JAEUQE010001233.1 GCA_016789785.1 Bryobacterales bacterium | reverse complement strand
AACCGAGCAGTCCGGCTTTGGATGAGAGGGGCAAGAGGAGGCGCGGGCTGAGTCGGAGGAGGGAGTCGCGCTCGTAGCTATCGTGCCAATCGCGATGGACCCAGGAATCGGGATCGTCGAGGTAGATGGAGAGGGGATGTTGCAGGCGCTCGACGAGAGGGGACGATTCGGAGAAGGAGGCATCGGGAGTATCGCCGAAGCCGGTGGCGTAGGCGGGGCGGAACATGCCGTCGTTGCGGAGGAGCACGGCGATTTGGGGGACGTGGAGGCATTCGGAGATGCGCTGGCCTACGGTTTGCAGAAGGGAGCGGGTTTCGGGGATGGAGCGCACTTGTTCGCTCAGTTCGGAGAGGATTTGCTCGGCGTTGTAGGCTTCGCGGAAGAAGCGGCGGTCGAGCCATTCGCGGAGGTGTTTGGAAAGCGGGATGAGGGCGATGATGGCGAGGATAACGGGTAGGATTTGGAGGAAGCGCTGGGCAGGGGTTTCGGTGGGGTCGACGGAGAGGACG
>JAEUQE010001232.1 GCA_016789785.1 Bryobacterales bacterium | reverse complement strand
ATTGAGGCCTGTCCGGCAACATCGGCGAAGGAACTCGTGATCGGAGTCTGGATGATGAAGCCCGGTGACGCGGAGATTGTCGCGCGGCGGGTCAGGGAAGTGCTCCAGACAGCGTCGGCTTAGCGATAGAACGGCTTCCACGTCAGCCAGCGCGGGCCGTAGTGTGGTTCGGGAGCTCCCAGTTCCAATGCGCCGAGGTCCGGCGCTTTGCCGGTGAAACCATCGTTGATCGTCGGCAGCGCCAGGCCCGCGTCCACTGCCGTGGAGCCGGGCTTCAGCCGGAAATTGAGATCCATGGCGTGATACACGGCGTGGCGCGTCGACCGGTTCGGCGGCGTCATGCTCTCGAAGATGTCGAAGTCCACTTCGCGGCCGTGAGACTCCTGCCCGGTTGCCGTGCGGAACTCCGCCAGAGTGCCGAAGGACCGCTGGGGCCCGGGGGGCGCCGTCCAGCGAAACTGACCGGGGACTCCCTTGTTCGGACGGAACCCGTTGTAGTCGGAACTGAA
>JAEUQE010001231.1 GCA_016789785.1 Bryobacterales bacterium | reverse complement strand
ACAGCCGCCCTGGCGGAATCCCTCGGCAGCACCGGTTCCGCACTATTGGTGATGCCTGAGGGCCGCATGGTGGTGGGCGTGGAGGTGAATGCCAATCACCTTAAAGCCGTGCGCGATGGAAGGGTCATCGCCACCGGTGAACTGGTCCATCGTGGTGGCTCCACCCACGTATGGGATATCCGGGTGCACGATGAACAAGGCCGTCTCTGTGCCGTTTGCAGACTGACCAACCTGGTGCTCGAGCGGCGTTCATGAGCGGAAAGCCCACCCCAACGGAACTCCTTTCCCATTGCCTGGAGCGCGGGTACACCTTCGTGGCCTTTCGGCACCCCCATGCCACGTTGCGCGTTTGGGTTCAGCGGGAAGCTGACTGCCGGCCCCAGGCCCTTGGCAATATCTCGCACAAGTGCTTCCTTTTGGCGCCGTTCCAGCCCGATGCGCCGATCCATGCGGTCCAACCTGATGAGGAATGGGAATTCGGCCCTGGTGCTCTTGTTCTTTCACTCCCT
>JAEUQE010001230.1 GCA_016789785.1 Bryobacterales bacterium | reverse complement strand
CATTGGAAACGTGGCGACATCGTCGCACCGTGGCCATCTGCCGTCTCCCGTCGAACGATGCGAAAGCGGCGGGCCAAGGCCCGCCGCTCAACGCATCTCGACATGTCGCCAGTTCAGTGGGGCTTCCTGACGTCGAAGGTTTCCTTGCCGCCCGGAGCGCGCTGCGCGGTCGCGGCCTTGATCACCAGCGGGCGTCGAACGGGGCGTCCGGCGTCGGTGCGCTTCGGCGAGGCGGGCCCGACCTTCTCATCGCGCGCCGCCTTCGTGGTGGGACGTGCGCCCTTGGCGTTGTCGGCGGCGGGCGCGGTCTTCACATCGGGCTTCGCCGATGGCTTGTGCGTCGGCCGTGGTTGCGACGAGAGGTCGGCTGGACCCGCCACGTCAGGATTGCGCTTGACGACCGGATAGAGCTTGCTCGCCAGTGCCACCACCGGATCACCCGGCATCGATGTCGAACGCATCGCGCAAGCAAGTTGTGTCGTCTTGTCGATGTGCACCGTCTTCATGCC
>JAEUQE010000122.1:4054-25123 GCA_016789785.1 Bryobacterales bacterium | reverse complement strand
CGGTGCGCAACAATTCCTCCGGAGTGGCCGAACCATCGGAGTGGCTCGTGTGTGTGTGGAGATCGATCACGGAGCGAGTGGCTCCGATGGGAACTCGAACAGTTCGCCGGCCGCGCGCACGAAGAGCTTGCCGTGCCCAAGTGGTTTTCCGTTGTTGGAATAGAAGATCGCACCATCAGTGGATTCGCCGGGTTTGAGCTTCATGTCGACAAACGCAATGGCTGATGCCGCGGCGGCCGCCTTCAGTTTCGACGAGGTCAATTCCGCGAAGGCATTTTGACGGCGCACTTCATAGCCGTTGGTGGACTGCAGGCGGGAGAGGCCGTAGAGGCTGATCTCGTAGGTGGAGACCAGCTTGATGACATCCGACTTGCCCGCCTTCTCCACAAGTTCATTGACTACCGAACGCGGGCGTGAAGGTGTGATTCGCGTGCCATCGGACTTCTCGAAGACGAAGTCCTCCGTACGCACGACCCAAGGTACCTGCGAACCATTCGACACCGCCGCCTGGACAATCGAGTAGTCACGGACCTGGGCGGGCAGATGCGCGTACATGATGGTGACGCCGTTGCGCGTGAGGGTCTTGTATTTGAGGCCGCCGGACTCGAAGTCGATCACCTGGCTGGTAGCCGCACGGCTGGCGAGAAGCGCTCCGAGCAGCCATCCTCGCCGTGTCATGATTTCATTATCAATGAAGCGTTCGGCCCGCAGCAATGCAGACGCCGAAGTAAGGCGATGTAGCACGGATCAGGCGTCTCCCGAAGCGCGCGGCCGGGTGAGTTGCTCCACACGAATCAGCCACGCGTGCGCTTCTTCGGCGCTTGATCCGCACATCTCCTGCGACGGGCGCAATTCGACGCAGACCAGAGGCCGGTCAGGCCTGCCGAACAATGCGCAGTGATTGTGGGAAGTGAGTTGGACACAGCGGACGCCGGCGGGTTTCCCGTGCGGCATTCCGGGAATCGGCGAACTGATGGAGGGCGCGACGCAGCAAGCGCCGCACCCGATGCGGCATTCCATTCCGGGGGTGGAGGCGGGGTAGAGGCTACTGGCGCTTTGCGACCATCTCCTGAGCTCGCTTTCCGCCCTTGTTCATGCGGCTCAGCTTCAGTTGATCGCCTTCCACGGTGCCCTTCCACTCGATCTCGACATCACCCTTCTTTTTCGACTTCTGCACGGTCTTGAAGCTGAACGCGTTGCCGTCGATCTTACCGTCGGTGATCTCGGCCGGCATGGCCCTGCGGCCGCCGGAAGATACGGTTCCGGTGAGCTTGCCGCCGTCAGACTTGAAGTCGAAAGTGGTGGTGATGGTGTCGTTGCCGCGCTTATCCTTGCCTTGCGGGCGCTTGGTCTCGGCGGTCCATTTGCCATCCACGCCGGCAAACAGCGCAGCGCAGGCAAACAAGGTGAGGGTAATCGTGGACAATAGTTTCTTCATGAATCTTGGACTCCTTACGGTACCAACACAATTCTACGCGAGGAAGTTGCTGTGAGCGAGCGGATGCCGTTCGTGGCAACCACGGCAGCGGAGGCCTATCAAGGGATGGATCGGCTGCCGGTGTCGGTGTTGCTGGACAACGTGCGGAGTCTGTACAACGTCGGATCGTTCTTTCGCACGGCGGATGCGGCGGCGGTGGAGAAGCTCTATTTGTGCGGCATCACTGGAACGCCGCCGAAGAAGGCGCTGACGAAGACGGCGCTCGGCTCCGAGGAACATGTGCCGTGGGAGCATAGCTGGCAGCCGCTGGAGGTGGCGCGCAGCCTGCATGATCGCGGCTTTGAGCTCGCGGCGATCGAGACGAGTGTGCATGCGGTGGACGTCTTTGATTGGCAGCCTCGATTTCCGGTGTGCCTGGTGTTCGGGCATGAGACGGACGGTGTGCAACCCGAGTTGCTGGCGTTGTGCGACACACACATTCGCATTCCGATGCTGGGCCGCAAGCATTCGCTGAATGTCGCGACGGCGGGTGGCGTGGTGATCTACGAACTTCTTCGTAAGTTCCGGCGCATGCATGAGGCGCGGTGATCTGGCCCGTGTGCGGCAGGCTACAGTTGCCGTACTGGCCGATTCGCCGCGGATGTTGGACAATCGAGAGATACTCCGATGAGGTACCACCGCACCGTCCTGTCCACACTGCTGCTGCTCGCGAGCGCGGCAATGCTCTGCGCGCAGCCCACCATGTTTCCGCCGGTTCGCGGAACGCGCGAAATGGTCGGCGCCGCAAACAACTTCGAAGTCGAGGCCGGCTTCCGCCTTCTGACGCAAGGAGGCAATGCCGTGGACGCGGGCGTGGCCGCAACGCTGGCGGCTTCGGTCACCGAACAGGCCCGCTTCGGAATCGGCGGCGAGATGCCGCTGATCATCCAGATGGCGAACCGCAAGCCGATCATCATCAGCGGGGTCGGGACCGCGCCCGCGAAGGCCACGGTCGACTACTACCGCGCGCGCCAGGCCGAACCTTGGGAAACGAATGGCGACATGCCGCCCATCCCTGGCCAAGGGCTGAAAGCCGCGATTCTGCCCGGTGTGTTTGACGGGCTGCTGCTGGCGCTTCGCAAGTATGGAACGAAGTCGTTTGCCGATGTGGCCGCGCCGGCGATTGAGTACGCCGACGGCTTTCCGATCGGCGAGGAGTTCGTCAGCTTCATCGCGCGCAATCAACGGATCCTGAACTTGTGGCCAACGTCGACAGCGTTCTTCATGCCCGGTGGCAAGGCGCCGAGCCGGGCCGAGATGTATCGTCTGCCCGCTCTGGCCAAGACGTTCCGCGAACTCGCCGCAGTCGAGAAGAAGACCCGTGGCAATCGTGAGAAGAAGCTGCTGGCCGTGCGCGACTACTTCTACAAAGGCGATCTCGCGCGGCGTCTGGCGGAATTCTCCGAGGCCAATGGCGGGCTGATCTCGAAGCAGGATCTGGCTGGATTCCAGGCCGAGGAGGATCAGCCGGTGTGCGGTTCTTATCGCAGCTACGAGATCTGCAAGCCGGGCTTCTGGACACAGGGACCGGTCATGATTCAGGCGCTGAACATACTGGAGGGCTACGATTTGAAGGCCATGGGTCACAATACGCCGCAGTATCTGCACACCATGGTGGAAGCGGTGAAACTGGCGTTCGCCGATCGCGACCGCTATTACGGCGATCCGAAGTTCAGCAAGATCCCGGCCGAGAAGTTGCTTTCGAAGGAATACGCCGCCGACCGGCGCCGGCAGATTGATCCCGACCGGGCGTCGATGGATCACCGGCCGGGTGGGTTTGAGCCGCCACTACCGCCGCCTTCGGTGACATCGGCTTCGTCGAATGCGCAGGACACCACATGCGTCAACGTGGTGGACCGGTGGGGCAACGTGTACTCGGCGACGCCATCCGGCGCATGGCTGCCTTCGGTGATCGCTGGCGATACGGGCATTCCTTACAGCACGCGCCTGCAGTCTTTCGTGATGACCGCGGGTCACGCCAATCAGCTTGCGCCTGGAAAGCGTCCGCGCGTCACGCTGAGCCCGACGCTGGTGTTGAAAGACGGCAAGCCGTTCATCGCGATGTCGACGCCTGGGGGCGACAATCAGGATCAGGCGATGCTGCAGACACTGATCAACATGATCGATTTTGGAATGGGGCCGCAGGAAGCGTCAGAGGCGCCACGTTTCCAGACCGAGCACTTCTACAGTTCGTTCGCCAATCATGAGTTCGTGCCGGGCAAGCTGAATCTGGAAGGCCGGATGCCGAAGACGGTGGTCGATAATCTGGCGCTGAAGGGACACCGGGTCCAGGTGAGTGGCGATTGGAGCAACGGGTCGGCGCCGACGGTGATCAAGATCGAGAACGGAGTGCTGGATGGTGGGGCGGACCCGCGGCGGGCACGCTTCATCTTTGGCCGGTAGGTTCGGGGTCCGCGCTGCGTTCGAGGTCTGCGTTGCGTTCGGGGTCCAGGGCAGAATCGGCGGCATCGGCGGGTGCCTGGCACGTCCAACTGGCGCCGTTGCCGGCATGGGCGCTCAACGCATTCCAGATTTCCAGACGGGACGCTGGTTGGGGCACGACACTAACACCCGCCGCAGTCAGGCTCTGATATCTCTCCAGGGGTAACGAGGCGAGAACCACGATGCGGACATCGTCGAAACGGCGGTGTGCGCGAATGGTGGCCACCACCGAGGCCGCCGACCGGTCCTCCAGTTGGTCATCCATCACGAGCACGCGAAACGGCTTGCCCGTGCGTTCGGCCTGATCGAGCAGAACCAGCGCCTCCACGGCGCGGGCGACACTGGCGTTCGGCAAACCTTCGTCCCCGGCGAGAAGACCGTTCCACTGGCCGGCGTAGCTGAGGAGAATACGGCTGCTGACCGGATGAGAATCCAGGATCAGAACCCGATCGCACTGGGTCTGCGTGTGGGTCTGCGTATGCCCGAAGGGATGCGCGGGCGCCGACTCTTTGAACGGGAGGTGGAACCAGAAACGGCTGCCTACCCCGGAAGTGCTCTGCACGCCGATTTTTCCGCCGAGGCGCTGGACCAGCCGTTGCGCGATCTTCAGGCCGAGCCCGGGAGATGGTGGAACTTGCGCATTCGGCTCGGGCCCGTCATCGAACAGGCGGCTGAGGCGATCCTGCGGGATGCCAGGCCCGCTGTCCGCCACATCAAATGTCAATCCTTCGCCACTGGGCCGCTTTGTGACGCTCAGATGAACTTCGCCTTCCAATGTGACCTGGATGGCATTCGACAGGAGGTTGTCCACGATTTGCCGCAGACCAGCGGGATCTCCCAAAATGCGATCGGGCACTCCCCGTCCGATCTCGAGGATGAGTTTCACACGGCGCTGGCGGGCGGCATCCCTGCGCGCCTGCATCGCTTCGGAGAGAACGCCGCCGAGGTCAAACACGCACTGTTCGGGGTCCGGGACCTCGACAGCCGCAAATTGTTGAACATTGGTGAGAAGTGCAAGCAGGGAGTCCGCGGAGGTCTGGGCTGCCAGGAGATATTCGCGGTTTTCGGCGGAGAGCCGCCCGTCCAGCACCATTTGCGTCATGCCCAGGACTCCGTTGGCGGCGTTTCGAACCTCGTGACTCACCTTTTGAAGGACGCACTCCTGGAGGCGCACTGACTCCTTCTGCGCCGCTTGAAGCGATGCAATTTCCCGTGAGACACGCGAAAGCCGGCGCTGGACCCAAACGAGCCCTGTGGAGAGCACCGCAATCATGAGAGATGCAAGGATTGTCAGCATTTGCCAGGTTGCCGGCCGGTCTGCATACTTCGGAGTCCGCACCGCCCCCAGTAGGCTTATCGCGCCGGCGGAACTAAACAAGAGGCGCGGCCATGGCCCGGCAAAAAAATGGCGAAGAAAGCGTTGGCGCCCCCGCATGCGGGCACACGGGCCACTTTCCGCGCACTCCCCGCAAACGCTCTGCGCCTCGCGCACCCGGATCCCCACCGACGCAGGTATCGGAACCCCCTCAACGGCGTCAGCGGGGAGAGGGACGAAAGGACTATACTGGAAATGCAGCCGGGATTTCTTCCCAATCGGGCGGTTCATTTGCTGAACTGGCAAGTTTTGAAAGCTGTCGAGCCCCCAAACCTCACCGCTAAAGCCAGCGTTCACAGGCTTCCGGTGTTCGACATTCTTCGCGCCGCGGCAGCGCTTCTGGTATTCGCATTTCACTACAGCGGTTTGGTCAGCCCCCTCACTTCCGGCGTGCCGTGGATTGAAACCGCGGAGTGGATGATGGCGCGCATGGGCAGCTTGGGCACGAACTTACTACTGTTACTAAGTGGTTACTTCATCGCGTTCAACATGGCGAGCGGCCGGTTTCGCTACCGCCGTTTCGTCGAGTTGCGGCTGGCACGGGTTTACGTCCCATTTCTCGTGGTGTTGCTCCTTGCCACTCTCTTCAAACTCGCGATCCCCCAGGCAGGCGGCGGCAGCGGCGCGGCACTTACCTGGAGGACGGTGCTCAGTAACCTGATCCTGCTTCCGGGCCTGTTTCCCGAACGCCCCATCCTAACGGTCACCTGGACGCTCAGCTACATCGTCGCAGGCTACCTGCTGCTGCCAGCCGTCTGTGTGGTTATCGACAAAGCGGAATTCGGAAATCTTCGCCGGATTTTCGCGTGGACGGCGCTGGTCACGGCGAGTTTTCTTTGCGCGAGCATGGGTATTTTCTCCACGCGGTTCACTTATATTCCCATGGGGTGCCTACTCGCGGAATTCCAGCGCGGTTCCGGACTGTCGCTGCACCGCACATTCCTGCTGCGAACGGTGGCGATTACCGGCGCCGTGGCCCTGGCGGCGCGGGTGATGATGGACGGGCGCCTGCTGATCATTGACCATGCGGAGTTGTCGCGCGCCGCGTTCTCCGCAAGCGGATTGCTCACGGTCTCGATGGCAATGGCGGCGGCCCTCATCGCGCAGGAGCGCTACGACCTGTACCGGATGGTTCCATTTCTCTCCCTGGTCACCGCATTCGGAAGAACCGGTTACTCCTTCTATCTGCTTCATGGACCGGTGGTCAAATCGTTCGCGGTCGTGGTGTTCCCCTGGCTTGCGATTGCTGGCTTCCCCGCCCCGGTCTACTGGAGCGTGATGCCCGCCTGCCTGATGGCCGCCACGCTGGCCGCCCGGCTGCTCTATCAGTACGTCGAGTTGCCATGGCGCGACCGTCTGATCCCCAAGGCCCGGCAAACCGCACAGGCTGCCCGTGAAGAGACGCCACGTCTCCGATCTTCCGCTTCCGCGGCGGCGGTAAGGCTATCCGCGCTCAAAGCAAATCCCGCTTCCGGCCAACCATCCCCGCGGCCTGCGGACCGGTAGCCCGTCACGGCGCACGCACTCCGCAGCCAGCACTTCGGGTAACATCGGCTTGGAGACTCCGCATGTTCCTTCTCATCGCCATCGCCTCCTTCCCCGCCACCGCACAACCGTTGGAACTCTGGTATCGCGAGCCTGCGCGCGAGTGGGTGGAAGCGCTTCCCACCGGCAACGGGCATCTCGGCGCCATGGTCTACGGCGGCGTGGACCGGGAGACCATTCAGTTCAATGAACATACCGTCTGGACCGGCGCGCCGCGCAGTTACGCCCGGCCCGGCACCGCCAGGGTGCTGCCGCAGTTGCGCGACTTACTCTTCGCGGGCCGCCAGGCCGAGGCTGAGCAACTTGCAATGCGCGAATTCATGAGCGAGCCGCTCCGCCAGAAGGCCTATCAGGCTTTCGGCTCGCTTTTCCTGACATTTCCCGAAATCGTTCCCGGAGCCGTTCAGAACTACCGCCGCTGGCTGGATCTCGACACGGCCACCGCGGGCGTACGTTACACACACAACGGAGTCACGTACGAACGGGAAGTGTTTGCGAGCCATCCCGCGCGAGTCATCGCCATCCGGCTGAAAGCGAGCCGTGCCGGCGCTCTCCGCTTCACCCTGGCCATGGCGCCGGCGCACGAAGGGTCGCAGATCACGGCTCATCCTGCCGGCTCCATCTCCATGAAGGGCTCGGTCCCGGGCGGAGCAATCCGGTACGAAGCGCGCTTGGCACTGCGTGTGGATGGAGGCGCGGCGCGCGTGGATGGAGGAGCGCTCACCGTTGACAAGGCGGACTCCGCAACCATCGTGCTTGCGGGCGCGACGAACTATCAATCCTATCGCGACACTTCGGCGAATCCCGAAACACGCAACAACGCGGTGCTCGCCCGCGCGGGCGACTGGGACACGCTCCGCGCCGCGCATATCGCGGATCATCAGAAATTGTTCCGGCGCGTCACGCTGAACCTCGGACCGGCACCGGCGGGCATTCCCACCGGCGAACGTATCCGGCGTTTCGCGGAGCAAGGCGACCCGAATCTCGTGGCGATGCTGTTTCAGTATGGGCGCTATCTGCTAATCGCATCAAGCCGCAAAGGCGGCCAGCCGGCAAACTTACAGGGAATCTGGAATCATACCAATCAGCCTTCCTGGGATAGTAAGTACACAACCAATATCAACGCGCAGATGAATTACTGGCCCGCCGAGCCAGCCGCGCTGCCCGAGTGTCACGACGCGCTATTCGAAACACTGAAGGAAGTGGCGGAGTCCGGCGCCATCACGGCGCGGGAGCACTACGGCGCTCCGGGCTGGGTGCTGCATCACAACTTCGACCTGTGGCGTGGCACGGCGCCCATCAATCACGCCAATCATGGGATCTGGCCTACGGGAGGGGCGTGGCTTGCGCTCCACCTTTGGGAGCGCTATCGATATTCCGGCGATCGCGAGTTTCTTGGCGCCACCGCCTACCCCCTACTGAAAGGCGCCGCCGAATTTCATGCCGCGACCCTGGTCCGCCATCCCACCAAAGACTGGCTGATCAGCGGTCCGAGTAACTCGCCCGAGCAGGGTGGGTTAGTCATGGGGCCGACCATGGATCACCAGATCATTCGCGGGCTCTTTGCCGCAACCATCGCAGCCGCGCGAATCCTGAATCGCGACGCGGATTTCCGGAAACGGCTGGAAACGCTCCGGGGAGGTATTGCCCCGAACCAGATCGGCCGTCACGGGCAGTTACAGGAATGGCTGGAGGACAAGGACGATCCCAAGAATCAGCACCGGCACGTTTCTCACCTCTGGGGAGTCCATCCGGGCGCGGAGATTACCGTCTACGGGACTCCGGAGTTGTTCCGTGCCGCCCGGCGCTCACTCGAGTTTCGTGGCGATGCGGCTACGGGTTGGTCCATGGGTTGGAAACTCAATTTGTGGGCACGCTTCCTCGACGGCGACCACGCCTACAGGATCCTGCAAAACCTGATCCAACCCGCTGCGGATCGCAAGCCCGGTTCTGGCGGGCGGGCCGGTCTGTTCCCGAACCTCTTCGACTCCCATCCGCCCTTCCAGATCGACGGGAACTTCGGCGCTACCGCCGGCATTCTGGAGATGTTACTTCAGAGCCACGATCCGTACGCCAAACCAGAGACGACCGGCGCCGGCAGCCGCGCGTATCTTCACATACTCCCCGCCCTGCCACGAGCGTTGCCCTCCGGGTCGGCGAAAGGTCTGCGAGCACGGGGCGGAGTGACGGTGGATTTGCAATGGACAGGAGGCGTGTTGAAGTCGGCGACGCTGCGGACAGCCCGCTCGCAGGAAGTCACGGTTCGCTACCGGGAGAAGGAGCGCACGGTTCGTCTGGCCGCGGGAAAGGCCACGGATCTTACGTTTTGACGAGCCTCACGCGGCCGGGCCTTGATGGCGGCAACGGCTGGAATGCGCGTGGCGTGAATCGGCCCTGTCGAGCGGAGTACTGGAGCGACGTACAGGGCCCGCGGCTGGGGCTTCCTCTTGAGAGGGAAGGCGGCAGACAGAGTGCCTGCGTGCCGGATCGGAGCACGCGTAAGACGGCCAAACTCGATACTCCATATTCCGGCCGAGCCACGAAGACGCCGGCCACCCCTTGCCAACTCTATCGCGATCCGGTATAGTTGTCATCGGTATATCGATCTACGGTAGAACCTGGCCCGTTATAGTCTTCGATGGTAGAGCTGATGACGAAACACTCGCCCGATCCCGAATCCCTGTTGCCGCTCCAGACGGCGACGTTTCATGTGCTGGTGGCGCTCGCCGACAGTGAGCGGCATGGCTACTCGATCATGCAGGACGTTGCCGCACGGACCGACGGAAAGGTGAAGCTCAGCGCGGCAACGCTCTACAGCACGATCCGGCGCATGCTGGAGCAGGGTCTGATCCGGGAGTTGCGCGAGAGTCCCGACCCCGACAGTCAGGACGAACGGCGCCGCTACTATGGGCTCACCGATTTCGGCCGCCGGGTGGCAATGGCCGAAGCACGCCGTTTGACCGATCTGCTGAGCCAGGCACGGCAGACCGGGCTGATCCCGAAGAAACTCTAGGCCATGCTGCAGATCCGCATCTTCCAGAAACTGCTGTGGTGCTTCCCCGCCCCGTTCCGCAACGAATACGGCGCCGAGATGGTGCGCACGTTCCGGGAGGACCTCCAGCAGGCCCGGCGGAAGAACGGATGGAGCGCGGCCAGGATCTGGCTGCGATCGATTTCCGACATTCTCACCGTTGCACCGCAGGAGCACTATCACGTGATTCGCCAAGACGTCCGCTACGCGCTTCGCGCGCTGTTTGCACAGCCCGGTTTCACCGTGGTTGCCGTGCTGTCGCTCGCTCTGGGAATTGGCGCGAATGTCGCCATCTTCAGCCTGGTGGAGGATGTGTTGCTGCGTCCCCTTCCCGTGCGGAATCCGGAAGAACTGGTCATGCTCAGCGACCCGGAAGCTCGAGGCACTTCCACGGGCGCGCGGACCGGCCCGCGCCCTCTGTTCACCTATGAGGAGTTCCTTCAGTTGCGGGACCAGACGAGCGTGTTCTCGTCGTTGATGGCCGCGCAAAGTACGCTGGACGGGGTGGCCGTGCGCATCCACGGGTCCGAGCCCGAAGAGGTCCGCGAGAGGCTGGTCTCGGCGGAATACTTTCATACGCTCGGAGTACCTGCGATGATCGGCCGCACGTTCGGAGTGGAGGACGGCGCGAAACCTCCCCTGGCGGTGATCAGCCACCACTTCTGGCAGCGCCGCTTCGGAGGACGAGCGGATGTGTTGGGCACGAGCCTCGCTCTGCGAAAGGCGGTGTTCACGGTGGTGGGCGTGATGCCTCCGGGGTTCTTTGGCGAATCGGTGGGAGACCGTCCCGATCTCTGGCTGCCGCTCACGATGCAACCGGAGGTGCTTCCGGGGCGCGACCTGCTGCATGACAATCGCGCGGGCTTGCAGAAGACGATGTGGCTGCATGTGTTCGGTAGGCTGAAGCCCGGCGTTGCGGTGGAACAGGCGCAAGCGTCGGCGAACGTCACGTTCCAGCAAGGCCTGGCCGCCTACTACGCAGGCGCGCCCGAACAGACCCGCCGCGGTTTTCTGAATCAGCAGGTGCAGGTGCGGCGCGCATCCACAGGTGCGTCAGGAATCCGGGGACCGTTTGGCGAGCCGCTGACGTTGATGCTCGCGGCTTCGGGCCTTGTGCTGTTGATCGCCTGCGCGAATCTCGGCAATCTGATGCTGACGCGTGCCACCGCGCGAACACGCGAGATGGCCGTGCGCCAGGCGCTTGGCGCGCAACGTGGCGACCTGATCCGGCAATGGCTCACGGAAAGCATGATCCTTGCGCTGGCGGGCGGTGTGGTTGGACTGGCGGCTGCCGCGGCGATGCGTGCGGGACTGTTGATGCTCGCGCCAGGAGCGATTCACCTTCCCGCCGGTTCCAGTGCGCGAATGCTGTGGTTTGCGTTCGCACTGACGATTGCGGCCGGCTTGCTGCTGGGAATGCTGCCTGTGTTGCGCACGCGGAAGATCAACGCGTCGGGGCTGCGGGAGCAAGGGCGCGGGTTGACCGGGTCGGCGGCGTGGCTGCGCGCGGGGAAGCTTGTCGCGTCGGCGCAGGTGGCGCTGTCGCTGCCCTTGCTGATCGGCGCGGGACTGCTGGTGCGCACACTGGACAACTTGCAGCGCGTGGATCTTGGATTCGAGAAGGACAGGCTGCTGATGGTCCGCGTGGGCGTGCAGGACGCGGGCTACACCGAACCGCGCCGCCAGGCTGTCTTCGAGCGGCTGCACGAACGCATCCGCAAGGCGCCCGGTGTGGTGGCCGCATCGTACTCACCACACGGAATCCTGCTCGGGAGCGACAGCGGCGATGAGGTGCAAGTAGAAGGCTACACGCCGAAGGGCGATGACGATCGCGGTTCCCGCTATGACCATATTGGGCCGGGCTACTTCACAACGCTCGGCATTCCGGTTCTGCTTGGCCGCGAGATCACGGAGCGGGATCATGCATCGAGCCCGAAGGTATGCGTGATCAACGAAGCGTTCGCAAAGAAGTTCTTTGAGGGGCGGAATCCGCTTGGGATGCATGTGACGCAGACCTATGGTCCGCAACGCAACACGTTCGAGGTGGTAGGCGTGGTGGCGAACTCGCGGCGGCGCGCGCTCCGCGGTGAGATCGAGCATCGCTACTATGTGCCGGTGGCGCAGCCGATCGATGTGCCGGAGCGTGCGACATTCGCCGTGCGGACTTCGGGTGACCCCGCGGGCGCCGTGCCAGCGCTGCGGCGGGCGATTCTGGCTGAGGATGCGAATCTTCCCATCACGGTCGCACGGACGATGACGGAGATCCTGGACGAGCGCACGGCGCAGGATCGTCTGCTGGCAAGGCTCTCGCTGGTGTTCGGAGCGGTGGCGTTGGTGCTGGCGGCAATCGGACTGTACGGCGTGCTCTCGTTCGGCGTGGCGCGCCGCACCAGTGAACTCGGAATTCGCAAGGCCCTGGGCGCAACGGAGGGTAGGGTCGTCTCGATGATCCTGAGGGAGACGTGGTGGGTGCTGGCAGGCGGCCTGGCTGTGGGTGCGATGCTGGCGTTCGGCAGCCTGCGATGGATCGAGAGCCGATTGTTCGGCTTGTCAGCGTCGGACCCGGTGACGGTGGGCGCCGCGGTGATGGTGTTGCTGTTGGCCGGGCTTGTGGCGGCGTGGCTACCGGCCCGCAGAGCCTCTCGCGTGGATCCCGTGGTCGCGATGCGGTATGAGTGAGTTGGCTTGGCGGTTAGTGGTTCTCCCCGGCGGTTGCCAGCTTCGGATTCTCGAATTCAGGCGGCGGAATTCGTAGCGCAAAGCCAGGAACCAGGGTGTTGATCAGGGTAAACACAATGAGGGCTCCGAAGAGCTCCGGCGACAGGCCAAACCGGTCGCGCAGAATCTCGGCCAACACGATGGTGAATACCAGCGTAGGGATTACTGCCGTGCCGATCCGAAATCCCACCGGCCACGGCTCGCGCAGAACCAAGCGCCAATGGGCGGCCACGCGGAGGATGCGGATCGGAATCACCACGGCAAGCAGGGCAAGCCCAATGCCGAGGGATTTCAGCGAGAAGTGCTCTGCCTGCAGATGCAGCCCGGCCTTGAAGAAGTAGAACGGAATGAAGAAAGAGGCGAACAACTCGACGCCAGTGGTGAGCCGGTGCGAACTGAGGTTGGGAATCGTGTGGCGCATGCGCACGGCGGTCAATCCGACGATGAACGCACCCACCAGATAGTACACCCCCAGCTCCCGAGTGACATGCGCGCAGAGAAGCGCGGTCAGGATGAGAAACGAGAATTCGGTTCGTGGCGCAAACGGCGCAATCAGCCGGTCGAATGCGCGGAACATCACTGGCAGCAACGCAACCAGTGCGATGAGGGCGAGTGATGCGAGCGCCAGCCTTGATACCTCGGCGCTCTGCACGGTGACAAAGAGAACCGCGAGCGCGACCAACTCCGCGGCGATCGCCTTCGCCTTCACCCAGTACTGGTCATCCGTCGAGAGCCCCATGGAAGGCAGCGAATCGAGGATGAAACCGGTGGACGGAGTGAACAGGGCCAAACTGAACAGCAACGAGGCCCGCACTTCCAGTTGGAACAACCTTCCGCACACGAACGTGCTCAGCGCCAGGAGTGCGATCTGCAGGGCCACATGCTGGAGTAGCACACGGAGACCACGCCGCAGTTCGGAGAACTCCACTTCGAGTCCGGCGAACAGGAACATGGCGACGATTCCCAACGTGCCGAATAGCTCGATGGTCGAATCCCCGTGGAAGGCGTGAAACCCGATGCTGGCGATCGCTCCCAACCCAAGTGACGTGATGGCGCTGGGAAGACGGAATCGTTGCAGGCCTTTCGGCAGGATGAAAAGACCGGCAACGAGGAGAAGATAGGTCAACTCCGGAGACAAGAGCATGGCTGTATCCACTCATGATGGTCCATTCATCCCCTGATTGGTATCGCGTCAACAGAGGACTCTGATCCGGGCAGGCTTCCGCTGCTGTCGCGAGTCCGGGGGTCGCGATGCGGTGCGAGTGAGTTGCCAGCGTAGCGCTACGCGAGGAAGAGTTCCATTAGTACTTCATCGTCTTCGACACCGTCAATCAGCACCTGCCGTTCGAATCGGCCGCACTCGCGAAAGCCGATCCCGCGGTAGTAGGATTGCGCGGCTTGATTGGCGCCGCGGACCTGGATGGCGAGTTTGCGATACCCGGCCTCGCGTGCGAATGATTCGGTGGCCGCCCACAGTTTGCGGGCGATTCCCCGTGCGCGGTATTGCGGGAGAAGGAATGTGCCGAGTTGGCCGACGTGCGACATGGAGGGAAGCGGCGACCACAAGTCCAGGCTCTGGAAGCCGGCGATGGCGCCGTTCTCATCCACGGCGACATGGAATGCTTCGCGGGGCGAGAGGGATTCGAGATAGCGCTCTTCCTGCTCGACGCTCCATGGTTCCGTGATGGCGGAGTGGACGCGTTCGGCGGCGATGGCCTCAAGGACTCGCACAATGCCGGCAGCGTCGCGCGGGGATGCCTTCCTCACCTGGAATGCGTTCATGCTTCCGGAATTGTAGCGTGAGCCCTGCGACACCGCCATTCGGGCGCGGCAAATGCGATGCACCTCGCCCGGAATCAAACACCCTCTACAATGAAACAATGGTCTCGCGCAAACTGACACTCCTGATGCCGGCGTTGTCGCTGTCTGCCGTGCTTTGCCTTGCAGAACCGCCCACCAGCGCGACGTTACCGGGCGCGGTCACCGAATCGATGGAGCGCATCTCGCCTGCCTCCATGCGCGGGCATTTGTCGTTCCTCGCATCGGATTTGCTGGAAGGGCGCAACACGCCATCGCGAGGACTTGCGATCGCGGCGGAATACATCGCCGCACAGTTCCGGCGAACGGGGCTGGAACCGGTTCCGTCGACGAAGTCGCACTTTCAGACGGCCCATTGGAAGTTGCGGAAGGTGGATCAGCAAGCGGCCAAGGCATCACTACAGCATGGTGAGGAAACTCTCGATCTGGCGGGGGCGCAACTGACGATCCTATCGTTGGACGGGCTGAAGGCTGAAGCACCCATCTACAAACTGACCTGGGACGAGATCGACAAGTTGAAGGATCAGCCCGAGGGCGCGCTGGCCGGCAACATCGTGCTGATCGAAGCGCTGTCGTTCGCGCGCATGCGAGGTCTGCCGAATGAGGAGCGCCTGTCGATGATGCGGCGCGTGAGCGAGTTCAGCAAGCTCGCGCCGAAGCTGAAGCCGGATGCCGTGGTGGCCTGGAACAAGGATTCGACGGGGGACCCGGATGAAGCGCAACAGTTGATCGATCCGGAGAGTGAGCGCCGCCGTTCGGGACGCCGTTTCACGCCTGCCGCCGCGGTGCTGCATTCGCCCGCGCTGGCTGGCGTTTGGGAAGCGCTTCCGGCTGGGCCCACCGCGGCGAAGCTCCGCATCGAGTTGCCCGCAGGCACGGAAGAACCGGTCGACCTGCACAATGTGGTTGGGATTCTGCCGGGATCCGACCCCGAATTGAAGAACAGCTACGTGCTGATCACTGCGCACTATGATCACGTGGGGATCGGCGAGCCGGACGCTAAGGGAGACCGGATTTACAACGGCGCCAACGACGATGCGAGCGGTGTGGTGTCGATGCTGGAAGTGGCGGCTGCCATGGCCGCGTCACCGCAACGGCCGAAGCGGACGGTGGTCTTTATGGCGTTGTTCGGCGAGGAACGGGGTCTGCTGGGTGCGAAGTATTATGCGGGGCATCCTTTGTTTCCGGTCAAGGACACGGCCGCGAACCTGAATCTGGAGCACATGGGCCGGACCGATTCGAGCGAGGGGCCGCAGGTGGCGCGGCTCAGTCCCACGGGCTACACGTTTTCCGAGATCACGGATGTTCTGAAGGAAGGCGGCGAGCTGACGGGCGTGGAGATCTACCATCATCAACGCAACAGCGACGCCTACTTCAACCGCAGCGACAATGCGGCGTTTGCCGATGCGGGGATTCCTTCCACCACCGTGTGCGTCGCGTTTGAATTCCCGGAGTATCACGGCGCCGGGGACCACTGGGAGAAGATCGACTACGAGAACATGGCCAAGGTGAGCCGTACCGTTCTCGCCACCACATGGCTTCTGGCCGAGAGGCCCACTCCTCCCGCCTGGAAGACCGACCGGTACAGCCGGAAGACCGAGTAAACACCGAAGGGAACAAACGGGTAGGCTACTCTCGTCTACCGGAGAGGGAGAATGCACGATCACGCGCATCACTACGCCATCGAAACGCATGGCCTACGGAAGCGGTACCGGTCCTGGTGGAGCGGCCGAGAGATCCTGGCCGTGGATGGCATCGACATCAAGGTGGAACGAGGCTCAACGTTTGGCCTGCTGGGCCCCAACGGCGCCGGCAAGACCACTTTCATCAAGATGTTACTCTCGGCGGTCCATCCGACCGACGGCGAGGCTCGTATCTTTAACCGGAACTCGGCGGACCCGGAGGCGCGCCGGGAAGTCGGGTATTTGCCGGAGAACCACCGCTTTCCCACTTACATGACGGGCCGCGGAATGCTGGATTTCTATGGGTCGCTCTCCGGAATGGACTGGGTGTCGCGGGCGAAGCGGATTCCCGAGTTATTGGAACTGGTGGGACTGGGCCAGTGGGGCGACGTGCGGTTGGGTAAGTACTCGAAGGGTATGTTACAGAGGGTCGGTCTGGCGCAGGCGCTGATGCACCGGCCGAAGCTGCTGGTGCTGGATGAACCGTCGGACGGAGTGGATCCGGTGGGGAGGCGCAACATCCGCGATATCCTGCACGCGCTCGGAGAGCAGGGCGTGACCATCTTTATCAACTCGCACTTACTCGTGGAGGTGGAGGCTTTTTGCCGTGATGTCGCAATTTTGAACAAGGGCAAGGTGGTACTGGAAGGGAAGGTCAGGGATCTTACAGCGGGCAAGGGCTACCGGCTCTCCGTGCCGAACAATCTGGCCGAACGCCTGCGCGAGGATCTTACGGCGAGAGCGGCTGCGGTGGCCGAACGCGACGGCATGATCGAGTTACAGTTTGCTGTAAGAGCGGAGGTCAACCAGGCGATTGACTTACTTCGCGGGGAGCAGGTGGAGATTGAATCTCTGCTTCCGACGGCCAGCACCCTGGAAGACGTGTTCATGGCGAGTGTACAGGCATCGGCCCCACCGCAAGCTCCCGGTGCGGGAGGCAAGGCATGAGCAGCCTGCTTCTGGTGACCGGGGCGCTGATCCGGGACACGTTCCGCGAGGCGCTGGCGCGCAAAATTTTCTGGGGGTTGTTCGGGCTTTCGACCGCGATGATCGCATTCTTCCTGTTCATCATGAAGATCGACGTGGTGGAAGGGGCAACGGCAACGATCTCGCTGTTCGGCAGAAGTAACCAGCGGGAGGTGGACGTAAACAAGCTGGTACGCCAGGTGCAGGGCGGTATTGCGACGTTCCTCTACACCTGGGGCATGTTCCTGTCGATCTTTGCGTCAGCAGGTTTGACGCCGAGCCTGTTGGAACCGGGGCGCATCGAATTGCTGCTTTCCAAGCCATTGAGCCGTACGCATCTGCTGCTGGGGCGCTATCTCGGCAACATTCTGATCGTGGGGTTGAACACGGCGTACCTGGTGGGCGGCATCTGGCTGCTGCTGGGGATCAAGACGGAGATCTGGGCCCCGGGGTTCCTGATCTCGATCGGCACAACTCTGTTCCTGTTCGCGGTGTTATTGACAGTGGTGGTGCTGGTGGGAGTGTTGTTTGAGAGCACGGCGCTGGCGGTGATGATTCCGGTAGGGCTGATGCTGACCAGCCCGATTCTGGCGCAGTATGAGCTCGCGATCAAGCTGCTGAGTTCGCAGTGGTCGCGCGATTTGTGGAAGGCGCTCTATCACGTGCTGCCGAAGGTGTACGATATCGGCAAGATGAATCTCGACTTCGTCATGAACGGGCGGGTGGAAAGTCTGCTGCCGTTGTGGACGTCCGCAGGTTTTGGGATCGTTGTGCTGTCGGGAGCCGTCTATTTGTTTAGGAGGCGCGATTTCTGATGCGGCGTTGGCGCGATTGGTGGATGCTCGGGGCGGCGGGGCTGACGCTGCTGGCGTTGACACACGCCTGTTCGCGCACTTCATCCAAAGGCGTCGCGCTGGACAGTTCGATCGAGAAGCTGATTCCTGGTGACACGGTCGTGCTGGCGGGCGCGCGCGTCACGGAAGTGGAAGCGTCGCCCATTTACAAGCGCATCATGGGGGACCGTGTGTTTCCCGAGTTGGAGGAGTTCGCCAAGCAGACGGGGTTGGATCCACGGAGGGATCTGAAGGAAATCGTGTTCGCTTCCAATGGCACCAGCGCGCTGATGATTGCGCGAATGACTGTGGCAGACATTCCCAAGCTGGAAAGCGTGATTGAGAAGCGGGGCGCTCGCCGCATGCAGGCAGGATCGCATACGATGTTTGGCAGTGAAGAGGGTGCGGTTTCCTTTGTGAGCAACTCGATTGCGATCGCGGGCAAGACGGAGAATCTGCGGGATCTTCTGTCGGGCAAGCAGGTGGACGACCTGAAGAAGCGCAACGTGCTGGCGAAGGTCGCTTCCCTGCCCCAGGACAAACACATCTGGGTGGTCGCGGTGGGTGGATTCGCACCGATGCCGTTGCCAGCGGAAGGCAATCTCGCGAATCTGAACCGCATCTTCCAGTCGCTGGATACCACGCTGCTGACATTGGATCTGCGGGATGGCGTGAGCCTCGCCGCGCAGGGTTTCTGCACCAATGACGCGGGCGCGAAGCAACTCCACAACACACTGCGCGGGTTGATTGGATTCGGCCGGTTGAGCACTTCGGCGGACAATCCCGAAATCCTGAAGTTTTACGACTCGATCAAGGTGGAGCAGGACAAGACAGAAGTGAAAGTCAATGCCGACGTTCCGATGGACATGGTGGATCGCTTCCTGAAGCTCACCGAAAAGAAAAAGCCCGCAGCGTAGTCACAACTTCCCATTTTCCGGCCGAAGCCCACGCAGTCCGCGAGGGCGCCGTCGAATCAAGCCACCCTTCGCAAATGGCCCGCAGACCGCGGCGGAAACCACGGATTGCCGGTGCTCCGCTGAAGCCTCCGATGCGTGACATGCCCAACGGAAGAAGAGCGGTTTCGGGGCCGGGCTGTTTTGGCATTTCCAAGCAGCGCGAAATTTTATTCCCATTCTTTTCAAGCGTTTCCTCGTTTTTCGAGGCGGAGTGCCGGGAGGTGGTCCGCTAATCTGAGGTCAGAAGAGGGTTGCGGGCGAACGTACGAAGCGCCCGGCGGCATGCATGCGAGCCCAACAGAAAAAGGGCCCCGCGCGGACTGCCGGGCGCGTTTTTGTGCGGCGGCTGGCGTTCCCAGCCCGGCACTTTGCGGCTTCGCCCGCGAGGCCGTCCGCTGCCGGTGTATGAGTCAAACGAGGTAACGAACCATGATGAAATTCTTTTCGATTCCCGATCCGCGCAAGGGCGCGGTGACGAAGGAAATGCTTGCCGACCTGAAACAAGCGAATGTCATTCCACACAATATCGGCGCATTTGCCTCTCCCTCGCATTGGATTGAAAGCGTCGGAGTGGCGCCTCCGTCGGAAGGCGCAAGTTCCAAGATGTGGCGGGACAATTCGACCATCTGGTCAGCGGGCGACACGTTTCAATACCTGATGATCGAGCGAGGGCCGGACGGTCAGGTGCTGCGGTGGCCGATCAACTTCAGCGATCCGGCATTCGACTATCTGTCGCCGGGTGCGGCAACTTTCTATCATCAGTACGCGAAGCACTTCCAGGTGATCCCGCGTCTGGTGCTGAAGACGATGACCCGCTACGAGGCCGGCCGGATGCACTTTGGCCAGGGAGTGGCGGAAGACTATCCGCTGGGAGTGCTGCTGGAGGATGAGACGGGCCCGATTCCGGGCGGTAAGCGGGCGACCTTCCCCAGTGACATGGCACTCCGGTTCAACCCGCAGACCGGGCAACCCGAAGCTTTCTATTACCACGAGTATGTGCGCGAGTATCCGATGGACTTCACGCCGTACCTGCCTCCAATTGGTTCCCAACGGCTTAGCGATGAGGAACTGGTGAGCGCGGTGGGCGGTGTGATGAGCAGCAAGATGACGGTGAAGGAAAAGGCTGGCGCTATCCGGCAGATGGCCGGGCGGTAGACGTCTCCAGTCGGCGAGTCCCGCGCTGGTTGCGGCCCGCGCGGGACTCTGATTTGCCGGATTCGACTTTCGTTGCACGTCCGGGGTTGGGTTGGCGGACCCGTGGGGCACCTGGACGCGCGCCGCGCTTGCAGCGTTCTTTCCTTTCGCTCGCGCGGCCTCCGAGGGCGGTGATGCATGGCGGGCATCACCGCTCTCGCTTTTTCTTGTTTGATTCAGCTTCGCGTCCGGGGTTGGGTTGGCGGACCCGTGGGGCACCTGGACGCGCGCCGCGCTTGTAGCGTTCGCGCTCGCGCGGCCTTCGAGGGCGGTGATGCTTTGGCGGGCTTTGCCGCTCTCGCTTTTTCTTGATTCAGCTTCGCGTTCGGGGTTGGGTTGGCGGACCCGTGGGGACCTTGGACGCGTGCCGCGCTTGTAGCGTTCGCGCTCGCGCGGCCTTCGGGAGCGGTGATGCTTTGGCGAGCTTCACCGCTCTCGCTTTTTCTTGATTCAGCTTCGCGTCCGGGGCAACCGAGATTGGCACCGGATGCTTTCCGCGCCCTCCTCCACAACTCGCGCGGACCAACGGAGGTGGTGTCTACTGGGCATCACCTCTCTTTTTTGGTCTGTCCAGCCCGCGAACCCCTTGCCGAACAGCACGTCCTCTACAATTCAGAAGCGGTGTTCCGCGGATTGTGCAGCCGGCGGACTCCCCTCTGGTCCACGTACCCAATCCATTCCAGACTTGCGGCGATTACTCCGCACTCCTGATCGTATCCCCCCATTCGGCCTTGCGAGCGGCTCGCCATGCCGCTTTGTCGCGATGCGTGACCTTGCGCTGCTCAATGCGATCGCCCGTGCAGACCTGAAGTGTGATCAGGTTGGGCTGATGCTGCGGATGCCGCACGATGCGTCCGGAAGCGCGCAAAACCGGGTCGCGCGTAAACACGAGATAACAGAACTTCTCATCCTCGTAGGCCAAGGTGCCACCCTTCAAACGGCGATGCAGCGCGGTACGTTCAATGCGCTGACGGAAGTGGCACCAATCGCCTTCGGCCATCGGACACGGTCCCTCGGCAGGACACGGCGCCG